>NZ_JBSGYY010000035.1:0-98245 GCF_053610705.1 Streptomyces sp. NPDC054872
GGGCCGCGGTGCACGAGCACCGCGGCCCCGCCGACGGGGAGGTCACGCGCCCGAGGACTTCTCGGCGGCCTCGGCCTCGGTGGTGGCGCCGGCCGTGCTGAGCGTGCCGCCCGCCGTCTCCAGGTGGGCCCGGACGAACCACTGGAACTGCTCCAGGTCCCGCAGCTGCTCGATCAGCAGATCCTCGGTGGCGGGGTCGATGGCACCCACCTTCTTGATGGCGGCCCGTACGTCCTGGATGACGCCGGTGTAGACGAGGTCCAGGGCGCCGAGGTGGGCGATGGCATCGGCGCGGCCCACGCTGTAGTCCTCCCACGTGCGCTCCTTGACCAGGGCGCCGGGGGTGCCGTGCGCGACGCCGCCCAGGGCGGCCAGGCGCTCGGCCGCGTCGTCGGCCAGGTCGCGGACCCGGTCGACCTGCGGGTCGAGCATCTGATGCACGGCGATGAAGTGCGGGCCGACCACGTTCCAGTGCACGTGCTTCAACGTGAGGTGGAGATCGTTGAGCGCGTGCAGACGCTGCTGCAGCAGCTCGATGACCGTGCCGGCCTCCCGCACCGTGATGCCAGGGACGGTGTACTTGGGGGTGGCCTCGGAAGTCAACGGAATGCCTCCTGTCTCGTATGTCCTGTACGGGTTTGTGTCCTGTACTGGCTTATGTCCACCTGGTGCCCCAGGTGGACACCGCTACACCCGCCACTGCCCGGACGGCCGGAACGAGGGACTAGTCGTTGGCCATCAGGCCGGCGCGGAGCTTGCCCACGACGCGGGTGATCAGCCGGGAGACGTGCATCTGCGAGTAGCCCAGCTCGTCGGCGATTTGCTGCTGGGTCTGCTCCTCGACGAAGCGCAGATGGATGAGCGTGCGGTCCCGTTCGTCGAGGTCCGCGATCAGCGGGGCGAGGGAGTGGAAGTTCTCGACGAGCTCGAAGGACCGCTCGTCGACGCCGATGAAGTCGGCGAGCATCGTGTCTGACTCGTCGTCGGCGCCGTTGACCGCGGCGTTCAGGGAGATGGCGTTGTAGCCGTTGGAGGCCTTCTGCGCCTCGGCGACCTCGGAGGGCTCGAGCTGCATCAGCTCCGCCAGCTCGGCCGTGGAGGGCAGGCGGCCCAGGCGGGTGCGCAACTCCTCGGTGGCCTTGGACAGTTCGAGGCGGGCCTCCTGAAGGCGGCGCGGCACGTGCACGGCCCAGGAGGTGTCGCGGAAGAACCGCTTGATCTCACCGGTGATGTACGGGACGGCGAAGGAGGTGAACTCGACTTCACGGGTCAGCTCGAAACGGTCGATCGCCTTGATCAGGCCGATGGTGCCGACCTGGATGATGTCTTCCATCTCCTGCTGGCCCCGGTGCTTGAACCGGGAGGCCGCGTAGTGCACGAGGGAGAGGTTCATCTCGATCAGGACGTTGCGCACGTACTGGTACTCGTGCGTGCCCTCCTCGAGCTGCGTGAGGCGGTCGAAGAAACGCTTGCCGACCTCCCGCGCGTCCCTCGGCGCGATGGAGGAGGGGTCCGTGTACGCGCGTTCAACGAGGTCGTCCTCGGTCTTGGTGGCCGACTCCTGCGTCTGCTCCTGCGCCGCGGTGATCATGCGTTCCGCTCCTTGTTAAGTTCGAAACTTCCTTCGGCGTCGGGCCGTGTACCCCACCGATCGCCACCCACACACACTCATTTCCGAACGAAAGAAGTCTCGCCGTGGGGATGTTTGCCGGGCGGCTCGGCGGTCAACCGGAGTGACAGCACACGAAGTCGATGCCAAGGAGCGTGAGCGGCCATGACCGCCAACGAGAAGGCCAAGGCGAAGACCGAGCAGGTCACCGGTGCCGCGAAGGAAGCCGCCGGACGCGCCGTGGGCAACGAACGGCTCACCGGCGAAGGCCGGGCCCAGCAGATGAAGGGCGACGCACGTCAGGCCAAGGAGAAGACGAAGGACATCGGCAAGCACTGATCACGCATCGCGCTGTTGGGGCGGCCCCGTCTGACGGGGCCGCCCCTTCTGTTGTCCCCGGGGTCCTTTCTGTTGTCCCCGGGGACTTCGGCTCGTCCGATACCAACTGGCCAACAGTCGTAAGAATGTTCTGACAAATCCATTGACGCTGCCGCGCGCCCGCCGCTAGAACTCCCCCAGCCGCATTCGGGCGGCCGGGAGAAGAGGTGGTCCCACCATGCGTAGTCCCACCACGCGTAGTCCCATCACGCGTCGTCCCCTCACGGGTACAGCGCGCACGGCAGCAGCTCTCGTAGCGGTGATCGCGCTCGCGGCCGGGTGCAGCGGCTCCGGCGGCAAGGACGACGAGGACAAGTCGGGCGACGGCAACGGAGGCGGCAAAGGCGTCGACACGCCCCGCCTCAAGATCGCGATGGTCACGCACTCCGGCGAGGGCGACACCTTCTGGGACATCGTCCAGAGCGGCGCCAAGCAGGCGGCCCGCAAGGACAACGTCGAGTTCCTCTACTCCAACGACAAGGAGGCCAAGGGACAGGCCGAGCTGGTCCAGTCGGCGATCGACAAGAAGGTCGACGGCATCGTCGTGACCCTGGCCAAGCCCGAGGCGATGAAGGCGGTCCTCGGCAAGGCCGAGGCCGCCGGGATACCGGTCGTCACGATCAACTCCGGCGGCGAGTTCTCCGCCGAGTTCGGCGCCCTGAGCCACATCGGCCAGGACGAGTCCGTGGCGGGCGAGGCAGTCGGTGACGAGCTGACGAAGCGCGGCAAGAAGAAGGTGCTCTGCGTCATCCACGAACAGGGCAACGTCTCCCTGGAGCAGCGCTGCGCGGGCGTCAAGAAGACCCTCAAGGGATCGGTCGAGAATCTCAACGTCGAGGGCACCAACGCGCCGAACGCCCAGTCCTCCATCAGCGCGAAACTCCAGGCGGCCAAGGACATCGACGCGGTGGTCACCCTCGGCGCGCCCATCGCCGCCCTTTCGGTGAAGGCCAAGGAGGACTCCGGAAGCAAGGCCGAGGTCGCCACCTTCGACCTGAACGCCGAGGTCGTCAAGCGCCTCAAGGCCAAGGAGGTCGGCTTCGCCGTGGACCAGCAGCCCTACCTCCAGGGCTACCTCGCCATCGACGAGCTGTGGCTCTACAAGACCAACGCGAACGTGCTGGGCGGCGGCAAGCCCGTCCTCACCGGACCCGCGATCGTCACCGAGAAGGACGTACCGAAGCTGGAGAAGTACACCGCCCGCGGCACCCGATGAACACATGCGTGATCCGCGTGGTCGATACTTGGGCGGCTGGGGCCGGGGATCCGGACCGGCCTCACCGAGGAGCAGAGCTAGAAGGGCACGGCGTCGTGGCAAGGGTTCAGACAGGGGTACGTGCGGTGGGCGCCGTGCTGGTCGCGGTGCTCGGGGTATCCCTCGCGGGGTGCAGCAGCACCGGTGGCAAGCGGGCCGAGGACGCCCGCAAGGCGGCAACGGCACACGGCAAGGCCGCGGTGAGCACGCCGAGGTGGACGTTCGGCATGGTGACCCACTCGGGTGACGGCGACACGTTCTGGGACATCGTCCAGGAAGGCGCCGAAGAGGCGGCCCGCAAGGACAACATCAAGTTCCTCTACTCCCACAACGCCGAGGCCCAGCAGCAGGCCCAGCTCGTGGACTCGTACATCGACAAGAAGGTCGACGGCATCATCGTCAGCCTCGCCAAGCCCGACGCGATGAAGGGTGCCCTGGCCCGTGCGAAGAAGGCCGGCATCCCGGTGATCACCGTGAACTCGGGCTCCGCCGAGTCCAAGGCGTTCGGCGCGCTCACCCACATCGGCCAGGACGAGACGATCGCGGGCGAGGCCGTCGGCGAGGAGCTCAACAAGCGCGGCAAGAAGAAGGCGCTCTGCATCCTGCACGAGCAGGGCAACGTCGGTCACGAGCAGCGCTGCGAGGGCGCCGAGAAAACCTTCGACGGAAAGATGCAGAACCTGTACGTGACCGGCACGAACATGCCCGACGTGCAGTCCTCCATCGAGGCCAGGCTCCAGTCCGACAAGTCCGTCGACGCGGTCGTCACGCTCGGCGCGCCCTTCGCGGACACCGCGGTGAAGGCCGCCGACAGCGCGGGCAGCAAGGCCGAGGTGGACACCTTCGACCTGAACGAGAAGGTCGCGGCGGGCCTGAAGGACGGCACGCTCGGGTTCGCCGTCGACCAGCAGCCCTACCTCCAGGGCTACGAGGCCGTGGACCTGCTCTGGCTCTACAAGTACAACGACGACGTGCTCGGCGGCGGCAAGCCGGTGCTCACCGGGCCGCAGATCGTCACCAAGGAGCAGGCCGCCAAGCTGGAGGAATACGCGAAGCGAGGGACCCGATGACCGCCACAGCCCCGGCGCCCGCGCCATCCCCGGGCTCTCCGGACACGAAGACGGACGAGCGCCTCCTGAAGGCCTCGCCGCTGAAGAAGCTGATGGGCCGCCCCGAGCTCGGCTCCGTCGTCGGCGCCATCGCCGTCTTCATCTTCTTCTCGGTCGCCGCGGACAGCTTCCTGCAGGCCACCAGCCTCGCCACGGTGCTGTACGCGGCGTCGACCCTCGGCATCATGGCGGTGCCGGTGGCGCTCCTGATGATCGGCGGCGAGTTCGACCTGTCGGCGGGCGTCATGGTGACGACCTCCGCGCTCATCTCGTCGATGTTCAGCTACCAGATGACGGCGAACGTCTGGGTCGGCGTGCTCGTCTCGCTGATCGTCACCCTCGCGATCGGCGTCTTCAACGGTGTGATGCTGACGCGCACCGACCCGCCGAGCTTCATCATCACGCTCGGCACGTTCCTGATGCTGACCGGCATGAACCTCGGCTTCACCAAGCTGATCAGCGGCACGGTCTCCACGAAGTCGATCGCCGACATGGAGGGCTTCACCTCCGCCAAGGACGTCTTCGCCTCGACGATCACCATCGGCGGCGTCGACTTCAAGATCACGATCCTGTGGTGGCTCGGCCTGATCGCGGTCGCCACCTGGGTCCTGCTCCGCACCCGCGTCGGCAACTGGATCTTCGCGGTCGGCGGCGGCGAGGAGGCGGCCCGCGCGGTCGGCGTCCCGGTCGCCGCGACCAAGATCGGCCTCTATATGGGCGTCGCCTTCGGCGCCTGGGTCTCCGGCCAGCACCTGCTCTTCTCGTACGACGTCGTCCAGTCCGGCGAAGGCGTCGGCAACGAACTGATCTACATCATCGCGGCCGTCATCGGCGGCTGTCTGATCACCGGCGGCTACGGCTCCGCGGTCGGCGCGGCCGTGGGCGCCCTCATCTTCGGCATGGTCAGCAAGGGCATCGTGTTCGCCGAGTGGAACCCGGACTGGTTCAAGTTCTTCCTCGGAGTGATGCTGCTCCTGGCGACCCTGCTCAACCACTGGGTCCGCAAGCGCGCGGAGGCGACGAAGTGACCACCGACTCGATTGACGTCACCGACGCGGTACCGGGCCCTGATCCCGACCGTACGCCGCTCGTCGAGCTCGACGACGTCAGTAAGTACTACGGCAACATCCGCGCCCTCGAAGGCGTCTCCCTGGAGGTCCACGCCGGCGAGATCTCCTGCGTCCTCGGCGACAACGGCGCGGGCAAGTCGACCCTCATCAAGATCATCGCGGGCCTGCACCAGCACGACGCCGGGTCCTTCCGGATCGACGGCGAGGACGCGAAGCTCGGCACGCCGCGCGACGCGCTGAACCACGGCATCGCCACGGTCTACCAGGACCTCGCCGTGGTCCCGCTCATGCCGGTCTGGCGCAACTTCTTCCTCGGCTCCGAGCCGACGAAGGGCGCGGGCCCCTTCAAGCGCCTCGACGTCGACCTGATGCGCGAGACGACCCGCGCGGAGCTGCTCCGCATGGGCATCGACCTGCGCGACGTCGACCAGCCCATCGGCACCCTGTCGGGCGGTGAGCGCCAGTGCGTGGCGATCGCGCGCGCCGTCTACTTCGGCGCCAAGGTCCTGGTCCTCGACGAGCCGACGGCGGCGCTCGGCGTCAAGCAGTCGGGCGTCGTCCTGAAGTACGTCGCGGCGGCGCGGGACGCGGGCCTCGGAGTGGTCTTGATCACCCACAACCCGCACCACGCCTACCTGGTCGGCAACCGCTTCGTCCTCCTGAAGCGCGGCACGATGTTCGGCAGCTACGCGCGTGACGAGGTCACCCTGGACGAACTGACCCGCCAGATGGCGGGCGGCAGCGAACTGGACGACCTGCGTCACGAACTGGAGAAGCGCTGAGCAGCGCCCCGTAAGGGGCGCGGGGAACTGCGCGCTCAGCCCATGGAATGCCGCAGTCGCGTCTGCTCGGTCACCCGGCAAACGCGACTGCGGCTTCTTTGTGGCTTGTCGCGCAGTTCCCCGCGCCCCTTACGGGGCGCACCCCGGAGCTACCGGCGCCCCGGGGGTCCGTCGTGCGCGCCCCCGCGAGAGTGAGGCAGAATCGCCGCAATGAGCACCTACCGCGATCTCGCGCACCGCGGCTCCGCCCGAGCCACCGTCCTGCGGACCGTGGGCACGCGTGAGCGCCGATCACATCTGACGGCGCCCCGTGTGCCCACCGTCGGCATCGACATCGGCGGCACGAAGGTGATGGCGGGCGTCGTCGACGCCGACGGCAACATCCTGGAGACGCTCCGCACGGAGACCCCGGACAAGTCCAAGAGCCCCAAGGTCGTCGAGGACACCATCGTCGAGCTGGTCCTCGACCTCTCCGACCGGCACGACGTGCACGCGGTGGGCATCGGCGCGGCGGGCTGGGTGGACGCGGACCGCAACCGCGTCCTGTTCGCCCCGCACCTGTCCTGGCGCAACGAACCCCTGCGCGACCGCATCTCCGGCCGCCTCGCTGTGCCCGTGCTCGTCGACAACGACGCGAACACCGCCGCCTGGGCGGAATGGCGCTTCGGCGCGGCCCGCGGCGAGGACCACCTGGTCATGATCACGCTCGGCACCGGCATCGGCGGCGCGATCCTGGAGGACGGCCAGGTCAAGCGCGGCAAGTTCGGTGTGGCCGGGGAGTTCGGCCATATGCAGGTCGTCCCCGGCGGCCACCGCTGCCCGTGCGGCAACCGCGGCTGCTGGGAGCAGTACAGCTCCGGCAACGCGCTTGTCCGGGAGGCCCGCGAGCTCGCCGCCGCCGACTCACCGGTCGCGTACGGGATCATCGAGCGGGTAAAGGGCAACATCCCCGACATCACGGGCCCCCTGATCACGGAGCTGGCCCGCGACGGCGACGCGATGTGCGTCGAGCTCCTCCAGGACATCGGCCAGTGGCTGGGCGTCGGCATCGCGAACCTCGCGGCGGCACTCGACCCGTCCTGCTTCGTGATCGGCGGCGGCGTGTCGGCCGCCGACGACCTCTTGATCGGCCCGGCCCGCGACGCCTTCCGCCGCCAGCTGACCGGTCGCGGCTACCGGCCCGAGGCCCGTATCGCCCGCGCCCAGCTGGGTCCGGAGGCGGGCATGGTGGGCGCGGCCGACCTGGCCCGCCTGGTGGCTCGCCGCTTCCGCCGCGCCAACCGACGCCGGGTGGAGCGCCACGAACGGTACGAGCGGTACGTGGAAGCGCGCCGCACCAACGACCGCACCTCTCAGGGAACCCAGTAAACAGATGACCGTCCCCCGCCAGCCCTCGTCCCCGGACTCCGCGGACTCCCCGGACACCGCCGACGAGGGTGGCCGCCCCCGCGAGGGCCGCCGCCACATGCTCCGCCGCCGCTGGCTGACGGCCACGATCATCGTGCTCCTGATCGGCGTACCGGCCGGCTATCTGGTGATCTCCGCGAACCAGAGCCGCAACAGCGGCCGCGACAAGGAGGCCAAGTACTCCGCGACCGGCCTCACCGCGGGCTGGCCCTCCAAGGTGCAGCGCCGTCTCTACGACGTGCCCATCCCGTACTACTCGCGTGAAGTCGCCTACTACGAGACGAACAACTGGCGCACCAGCCGCCTGTACGCCCAGTTCCTGACGAGCAACGAGGGCCTGGACAAGTTCCTCAAGCAGATCGGCACGAGCACCGAGGCGCTGGAGAAGAACGACATCACCATCAGCAAGCGCGACCGCAAGGTGGTCGGCTGGCAGTTCACGGACCCGGGTCCCTGGCTGGGCCTGACCCATGTGCAGAAGGACCCGGTGCCGACCCTGGACGTGGTGGTGAACCGCGTCAACGCGGAGCACCCGATGGTCTATGTAGTGTCTACGACAACCCCGTAACTGGCGTGTTTCATCGGTGAGTTGACCGAAGGACGGCTCGTACGATGGCGCCCATGATCTCCAGAGAGACGTCCGAAGAGGCATCCGAAGAGGAGTACGACAGACGCCGGCGCGCGCAGTGGCTCGCGGGGGAGGCGCGCGCGGACGGGGTGGCACGCAGGGACATGCTGCGGCTGCTCGCGGCGGCGGGGGCCGCGGTGACGCTGCCGGTGTCGCTGGGCGCACCCCGGGCGCGGGCGGCAGGGAGCGCTGTCGCACCCGGCATCGTGAAGTCGCTCCCCGCGGACCGCTTCACCATCCGCGGCACGAACGCGGAGACGAAGTTCGAGGCGCTCGCGGGGACGGGCCACCACACCCCCGCATCGCACTTCTTCGTGCGCAACCACACGGCGACGCCACGCCTGGACGCGAAGACATGGAGCCTGCGGATCTGGGGCGACGGCCTCAGAGGCGGCGGCACGGACTTCACGCTCGCGGACCTCGAACGCCTCCCGTCGACGACACGCACCGCCTTCGTCGAATGCGCGGGCAACGGCAGAAGCTTCTTCACGACCCAACAGGGCCAACCGGCCTCAGGCACGGCCTGGACCCTGGGAGCCATCGGCAACGCGCGCTGGCGCGGGGTGCGTCTCTCCGAGGTCCTGCGCCGGGCAGGGGTCTCGCGCCACGCGGTGGACGTGCTGCCCAGGGGCCTGGACGCGGAGTACGTCACGGACGACGGCACGAACCTGGGCCGGGTCCGGCGCCCGCTGCCGCTCGCCAAGGCGATGGACGACGTGATCCTGGCGTACGAGATGAACGGCGCCCCGCTCCCCGCGGACCACGGCTACCCGGTGAGGGTCCTGGTCCCGGCGTGGGTGGGCATCGCGTCGATCAAATGGGTGGGCGACATCGAGGTCTCGCGCACACCCCTCTACTCCCCCTGGAACACGCAGTTCTACCGCCTGTTCGGCGACGCGTACCCCCCGGAGGGCAGCGCCCCCCTGACCCACCAAACCCTGAAGTCCGCCTTCGAACTCCCCTGGAACGCAAGCCTCCAGGCATCCACGACCCACCACCTCACCGGCCGCTCATGGTCGGCTTGGGGCGCGATCACCCGCGTGGACATCAGCACGGACGAGGGCCGCACCTGGCGCCCGGCCCACCTCAAGGACACCCCTCACCGCGCCACATGGACCCGCTGGACCACCCCCTGGCACCCGAGAACCCCCGGCCCGACCACCATCCTGGCCCGAGCGACGGACACCACGGGCCACACCCAGCCGAAAACGACGGAACACAACACGCAGGGCTACCTGTTCGACGGGGTGGTGCGGCACGCGGTGAGGGTGGTATGAGAACGGAACGCTGATCAGACAACCGAGGGAGCATCGCGGGTGCGCGTCCTGATATCGCCGTCCTACGGCAGTCCTGAGACGCGTCGGCACTGGGCCGACACTCTCGCGGAGCAGGTGGACTTCACCGACGCCCGCTACGCCGATGCGCTCACCGCTCCCCAGCGGGAGACGCTCTTGGAACTTCATCCGCAAGGCGCTGCCCGGTTCTGGGGCGCTACGCCCAGCCACGACAAGAAGATGCAGGGCGTCGATACCGGGGATGTGGTGCTCTTCACGGGAGAGAGCCGTGTGCGGGCAGTCGGCGAAGTAGGGGCAGTCTTCCGGAACCG
Organism: Streptomyces sp. NPDC054872; assembly: GCF_053610705.1. NCBI lineage: Bacteria > Bacillati > Actinomycetota > Actinomycetes > Kitasatosporales > Streptomycetaceae > Streptomyces > Streptomyces sp. NPDC054872. The sequence goes on from NZ_JBSGYY010000035.1 coordinate 9,845, forward strand.
TGATCTGGCCGACCGTTTGTGGCCCCCGTCCCGGGACGGCAAGAGCTGGCACACCGTCTACTCGCTGCTGGATCTCACCGACGCCGCCATTCCGCGTACGTCGACCTCAACCTGGCGATCGGCTACAAGCCGGCTCACAACTTCCCCGGCCAAATGGTGCTCAAGGACGAAAAGGCACGCTCGGTACTCGAAGAGTTCATGATCACTCCGGGGACGGAGTGGAGCCGGGGGGCGTTGGACGTCACGCCGCGCGTCGACGAACAAGTCCGGCGGACCATCCGCATCGCCGCGCTGGAGGAGCAGCGCACCCGACGGACCTCGTTCAGTCGAAGCAAGCGCCTTGTAGTCGTGAATCGCCACGAGTCGAGCCTCGTGAGCGAGTTCAGGCAGCACCTCCTGGCCGAGGGGCGCACAGCGGTTCGCTTCTACTGCCCTGGCGGCATCAGCGATCTCTACGTGACCGATGACAGCGGGTCCGAACTGATAGAAGCCAAGAGCAACGCGGGTCACGCATACGTCCGTGAGGCATTGGGTCAGTTGCTGGACTACGCACCGCACAGTCCGCAGGGGGCAGACCGCCTCAGCGCACTGTTCCCGGACCGCCCGGCCACGGGGGACGTCGCTTTGCTCCATCGCTACGGAGTCGATTGCGTCCACCGCGTGGCTCGGGGAGTCTTCGAGAAGTCGTCGGCACCGAAGGAGTGCCGGGATCGAATGCGTGAGATGTGGTCGGAGTGAAGCCGGTGAGTACGGCGCCGAGGCGACTAAGCGGTGTCCTTCGTGCGTCCGGCTTGGCGCAGCACCAGAGGCGTCACCACGGTGGTGTGGAAGCGGTCGACCGCGGAGTCCACACTGCGGATGAAGCCGGACTCCGCGTTCCCTCGCGTGTTTCCCACACTCTTGGAGAGTGACAGCCGGAAGCCGGTGATCCGCTGGGATCCCGTCGGGAGTAGATCGCCGGGTTCGGGACGCAGTCGCTCCAGCGTGCCACGCGGTCCCGTGCCCTCACCCTCAAGGAGGGTCTGGACATGCAGGTCCGCAGGCGCCTCACTGAGCTGCTTCATCAGACGCTTTACCCATGTGAGCGGGTATCCCTGGTCCGGTGCCGGGATCTCGAGGGACGTCCTCAGCTTGCCCAGTCGCAGATCGGCGCTGATGGCCAGAACACCGGGCGCCCCGTCGACACGCACCTCGGCATGCAATCGCCCGTCCTCGCACAGGCGGTCCGCCAACTCCGCGCGGCGTGACTGAAAGTCGGTTCCGCGCTTGACGCGCTGCATGGGTACGACCTTCGCGCCGAGTTCGCCGCCAAGCCGCAGACAGACCTGTCTGATCAGGCGCTCCCAGCTCTCCACGACGAGTACGGTGCGCGGATCGCCGGGGCAGAGCGTCTCGTCGTCGATGCCCTTGCGCACGGGAACCCACGCCGGCCCCATGTTCTGGAAGCCATGGCACCCGGAGTTCTCATGCTGGAGATAGTGGAGCAGCTCCTGCAACAGCCACGCGTGGGCCTGATGCCGTACTCCTTCGTGGCGAATCAACATCTGGGCCTGATGCGCCACTTCGGCCCAGGAGAGGTGCCAGAGCGCGACCTTGTGTTTGCGGCGTCCGTCGATCTTGACGTCGACGAGTGGGCTTCCCTCCAGGGCTACGTCGTTGGAGATGGTGATGACGGCTTCATACCCACGTCGGGCGGCGATGTCCATGTAGTCCTGGATCTGTTCGGCCCTGAGAGAGTTGCCGTTGGTCTTGGTCTCCACCAGAGCCGTCCACAGCCTCCCCGCACGCTCGACGCGAACGACGCCGTCCGGGCGCTTCGGATGCTCCCCGTGCGGGAGAGTGACCTCCGTGAAAGTCTCCATACGGCCAGCCGGGGCCCCGAAGGCGGCGGTGAGACGACGCCCGAACTCGGGAACCTGAGTCATCACGGACAGCAGGATCGACGTGGCCCTCGTCTCGCGCTCCTTGTCGCTCTTCAGTGACGCGGCGGGGAACAGCCGCGCGGCCCGCCATGATTCGTTCTCCGCCAAGGAGGGCTTCGGGGCCTTGGGAAGCGTGACCTTCTTCTTGGCCGTACGGAGACGGCGCACGGGGACAGACGCGGGTGATTCCGGTGTGGGATCAGGTGCGGCCATCGGTTCTTCAGCGGTCGGAGCAGCTTCGGCCGTCGTCTGCGGGGCAGCGGATTCCACCGCCTCGCCCACCGTCTCGGCTGGGGCTTCCTGCTCGTCGTCCTCGTCGATCTCGATGCCGTAGTCGGTGGCCAATCCCGCGAGGCCCGTGTCGTAGCCCTGCCCTACGGCCCGGAACTTCCACTCGTCGTTGCGCCGGTAGATCTCACCGAAGACGAACGCGCTCTCCACGCTCGCGTCCGTGATGGCGAAGCGGAGTACGGCGTCACCGGATCCGTCCGTCAGGGTGAGGCGCAGGTTCTCCAACTCGCCGAACTGAGCCCGCTGATGACGGCTCGCGGCGATGACGATGCTGTCGACATCGGCCGGGAGAGCACTGAGGTCCAGCTGGATTCGGTCCTCGTTGCCGTTCTCCGTCGGGGTCAGCCCCAGAAGCTGGACGCTGCCGTCCGCCGCGGCCGGGTTGTTGTAGAAGAAAAAGTCGTCGTTGCTGCGAACCTTCCCTTTTTCGCTCAGCAGCAGTACGGATACATCGGCATCGCCGTGACCGGTCGGACTGCTCCAGCTCAGGCTGATGATGACAGAGTCTGCGTTGTCGCTGAGAGCGGACAGAGACGCATTCGCGCCTTTGACGATTTCACGCAAGGCGATCCCCCCACGGGATGGTAAGGCTGTAAGGCCGCAGCCGAACTGCCTGTGTTGGCACGAGATGAAGCTCTCCCCAAGAGCTTGCGGCGAAGCCTACCCGCCTTGGATGTGCCACCCAGCCTGAATGGGAAGAATGGAGAACCAGCAACTTGCCCGCGTCAGGTGTCGTCCGACGCGGGCTGCAAGGTGCTGATCACCCCAGGGTGTATCAGCGCTCCGTCGGGGCCAGTGAGGGGTGGCCGTGAAGCGCTCGTAGAACCTGAAGAGGTCGTCGTTGTTGTCCTGTTGCCGTATGGGGCATGTGTAGCCCTGCCTGTTTTATATTCCTCTTCCGGGATTTGATGCACTCGGCCAGGTGGCTGCATCACCGCGAAGTCCGAGAGGGGAATTCGGCAAGTGGCAGAGGATTCCCGTCAGGGATCCGCATCGAGTCGCAAGGAATAGAGTCATTCAAAGTTCCCGGAGCATTTAGCGTGGGAAGTTCTCAGCGCTCGTCTTGCGTTACGACGGTGAAATACCCGCCGCGTTCTACTCTGCCCGCACTCCCTCGTACACCGCCGCAGCCACCCCCAAGTCCTCCCAGGCCATCCCCGCCGACTTGAAGAGCCGGGGTCGGTCCTCGGGGAGTTGCACCTCGCCCCGGATCAACTCGTCCAAGGTCCGCAGCTTCTTCATGTCGAAGGCGCCCGTGGCCGTCGCGAGGACGATGTCGCCGCACTCCCGCAGTGCGACCTCGTGGGACTCCGCCACCACCACCGCGCGGGCCGGCAGGTCCTCGTCGACCTCGCGTGCGTCCGGTTCGTGGGATCCCACCGCGGCCACCGTCGCGTGGGCCTTGAGCAGTGTGCTGTCGAAGAGTGGCTCGCGGGACGTCGTGCAGCAGCAGATCACGTCGGCGTTCGCGACGTCCGCCGGGGTCGCGGGTGCCGCCGAGAGCCCCGCCTCGCGGCATCGGTCGACGAAGGCCGTCACGCGCTCGGGGTTGCGCGCCACCACGTCCACATGGGTCAGTGTCGGGCGTACCGCGCGGACCGCCTCCACATGGCCCCAGGCCTGGGGGCCGGTGCCGAAGACCAGGAGGCGGTCGGCCTCCGGGACCGCCAGGTGGTTGATCGCCGCGCCGGACACCGCGGGGGTCCGCAGGGAGGTCAGCGCGATGCCGTCCAGGAGGGCCAGGGGCGTGTGGGTCGTGCCGTCCAGGAGGAGGTACAGGCCCTGGACTCGGGGGAGACCGCGGGACGTGTTCTCCGGGGTGACCGTGGCGATCTTCACCCCGGTGTACGCCCTCGTGGAGGACGGCATCAGCAGCAGTTGGCCGCCCGGTACGTCCACCACCCCCCGCGGCGGCTCCGCCTCCGGGTCCAGGCCCGCCTTGAGCACGGCTTCCACCGCCTCGATCGCCGCGGACATCGGGACGGACCGGGCCATCGCCTCGGCATCGATGTAGGGCGGGGCCTCACTCATGGCTGGTTCCTTTCGGGTGCGGGCAGTTCAGGAGTATCTGCTCGCATTTGTCGCGCGCAATCCCGTCACGCGAACAACCGTCCCGGCGAGTGCTTGCGCACCCTCTCACTGTCAGTCCAATGCGGACATGTGTGTCCAAGTTCTGGGCCATGGGGCGGGAGGGCGTATGGAGGGTTGGTGACTCGCCGGGGCCCTCCGATGGCACCCGGCACGGCGTGTGGCGAGCAACGAAGGAACGTGGCGGTCCAAGGGGCGTAGTCGGCTTGCTCCGCCCCTCGTCTGCGCCTCAGCGTCAACGACCCGCCGGCATCGGCAGCGTGGCATCAAGGGGACGTAACGACTCTGCCGCGTGGTGTTAAGGAGGCAGAAAGACAGTTCGGAAACGGCCAGTCCGGACCGCAGTCTGAGCGGACCAGTCTTGAAAGGGATCAACCCGATGGCCGTCCTGACCACCTCTCATCCTGCTGACCCAAGTACCGAGGCCCCTCCCGATCCCGGCGCCCGTCACCGGCTGACCGCCGTCACCGGCCTCGCCGCGCTCTCCCTGGACGCGATGGCCTCTGTGGCGTACGGACCCGAGGCCATCGTCCTGGTCCTGGCTGCCGCGGGCGCCCAGGGTCTTGGCTACACCCTCCCCGTCACGCTCGCGATCGCCGGCCTGCTGGCTGTCCTGGTGGCCTCGTACCGTCAGGTGATCGCGGCGTTCCCCGACGGGGGAGGCTCTTACGCTGTCGCCAAGGCACACCTCGGCCGCCGTACGAGCCTGGTCGCCGCCGGTTCGCTGGTCCTGGACTACGTGTTGAACGTGGCCGTGGCGGTCACGGCCGGTGTCGCCGCCCTGACCTCGGCCTTCCCCGGGCTGTACGGCGACCGGCTGTGGATCTGCCTCGCCGTCCTGGTTCTGATCACCGCGGTGAATCTGAGAGGGATCGTCGACTCGGCTCGCGTGTTCATCGTTCCCACGGCGATCTTCATCGGCGCGATCCTCGTCCTGATCGTCGTCGGCTTGTTCCGTGCGGCCCCCGTGTCGACCGCGGCCTCCGCCGGCCACGCCTCCGTGCTCGCGGACAATGCCACCACAGTCGGTGCTCTCCTTCTGCTCAAGGCGTTCGCCTCCGGCTGCTCGGCGCTCACAGGGGTGGAGGCCATCGCGAACGCGGTGCCGTCGTTCCGCGTCCCGGCCGCCCGGCGGGCGATGCGCGCGGAGGTCGCCCTGGGGGGTCTCCTCGGCGTGATGCTGATCGGACTGTCGGTGCTGATCTCCCGCTTCGGTCTCCAGCCGGTCGAGGGCGTCACCGTCCTCGCTCAGCTCGCCGACGCCTCCCTCGGCCACAACTGGGGCTTCTACGTGCTGCAGTTCGCGACCGTGGTGCTGTTGGCGCTCTCGGCGAACACGTCGTTCGGCGGTCTGCCGGTTCTGTTGAAGCTGCTGGCCCGCGACAACTATCTGCCGCACGTCTTCGGGCTGAAGGCGGACCGCCAGGTGCACCGGCACGGTGTGGTGTGGCTGGCCGTGGTCTCGGCGGCTCTTCTGGTGTTCTCCGGTGGTGACACCAACACGCTCGTGCCGCTCTTCGCGATCGGTGTCTTCGTCGGTTTCACGATCGCCCAGACCGGCATGGTGCTGCACTGGCGCCGGGAGCGTGGACCCCACTGGGTGGGCAAGGCTCTGCTCAACGGCCTGGGCGCGCTGCTGACCGGCGTATCCGCCATCGTCGTCACGGCCACGAAGTTCCATGACGGGGCCTGGCTGATCGTGATCGCCCTGCCGCTGCTCGTCGCCCTCTTCGAGCATGTCCACCGGACCTACGGACGCATCGGCGAGCGTCTCGGCATCGGCCGCATCCCCGTACCGCCGCGCCATCAACGCTCACTCGTCCTGGTTCCGGTCTCCTCCCTGACCCGCCTGACCAGCGAGGCACTCACCGCCGCCGTCTCCCTGGGCGACGAGGTGCGGGCGGTGACGGTGTGTCACCCGGACGCGGAGGACCAGGCGGTGACCGAGGCCCTTGAGCGCGACTGGGCGCTGTGGGACCCGGGCGTGGAACTCATCCGCCTGCCGTCCGAGCGCCGTACGCTGGGCCGCCCCATCACCGCGTACGTCCGCGCACTGGCCGAGACCGAGCCCGGCACCCGCGTCACTGTGCTCATCGCCGAGACGGAGCCGGAGCGGCTGTGGCAGCGCCTGCTGCAGAACCAGCGCGGCGCGGTCGTCGCCCACGCCGTACGGCGCGACACCGAGGCGGTCATCTGCCGTCTCAGGTTCCGGATCGCCCGGTAGCCGAACTGCTCGCGCGTCAGCCGACGTGGACGCGGGGACGGCGGTCGGGGACGGGTTCGTGTTTGCGGATGATCTCGCGTGTGACGGGGACGGTGTCGCCGCGCCCCAGGAGGAAGTAGCGGAACTTGTGCGGCAAGGGGCTGCCTTCGGCCCAGGCGAAGTAGCAGTGCGGTTGGACGCCCGTGGTGTCACGCAGGGCGAGGAGGATCACAGCGATGGGGTCCGGGGCGGCCGGGGCCTCGGTCGCGAGCGACAGCGGGCGGGCTACGGGCGAAAAAAGAACTCGATCGCGAAAGAGGCCATGAGCGCCCACACGCCGATGCCGAGCAGCCACAGAACGTCAAGAGCTGCGCCGAGCGCGATCAGGAGCACGGCTGCGGCAGCAAGCACGTACATGGTCCGGCGCACGTCACGGTCAGGACCCCAGGAAGCTGCCACATGAGGAGACTGCCGCCGACAGCTGCGCTTGGCGTGACGCGACTTGATTCATGGCGACTTCTTAACACCGACGCCCCGTGCCGCTTGCCCCTTCCTGCCAGAACACCTTCTACGTCTTGTTCGCCAACTTCTCGGGGCAGCAGGGTCCCTGGGAATTCTGTGGGGGAAGCGCGATCTACGGCCCCAACGGCCGTCTCCTCGCGGAGGCGGGCAGCCAGGGGTCCACGCTTGCCATTGCAGATCTCGACGATGCGGATCTGGATGCCGTACGTAAGCAGCTGACGATGTTGCAAGACGTCGCCGAGGCGTCTGGAAAGGATCTCAGCGGGTCGAGCAAACGTGACCAGGGTCCTCGTTCGACGGCATGCGTGATGTGACGCGGGCATGGAGCCGATCCACACCGTGGGTGACATGGAGCCGGACGACGAGATGCTGCGCAGGGGCATTCCCCAGTGATCCCGTAACCGCGATGCAGCACGTCCTGGTCCTCCTGAACGTGCCTCTTGACTCCACCGAGATGCCCATGTCGCTGCGGTGCCCTCCATAATGGGACGCGCTTGCCGCCGACCAGCGCCCGCCCACCGGCGCCCGGCAACCGCGGCGGGATTGCGCGATCTGCTGAAGTGAGCCAGGAGGTGTTGAGCCCTTAGGGCCTTCCACCTGGTCAAACATCTACCGCCAGGACCCCGGTCATAGGGGCTGTCGTGACAGATGAGAGGGTCAGGCGAGTGAGTGAGACACCGAAGAGCACCCTGCAGTACCGCTTTGACGGGCCAGAAGACGCCCCTGTCCTGATCCTGGGTCCGTCACTGGGCACCACCTGGCACATGTGGGACCGGCAGGTGCCCGAGCTGGTCAAGCAGTGGCGTGTGTTCCGCTTCGACATGCCCGGGCACGGGGGCGCCCCCGCGCACCCCTGCGGCTCCGTCGGCGACCTCGTGCAGCGGCTTCTCGTCACGCTCGACGAGGTCGGCGTGCAGCGCTTCGGCTACGCGGGCTGTGCCTTCGGCGGCGCGATAGGGGCCGAGCTCGCCCTGCGGCACCCGCAGCGCGTCGCCTCCCTGGCGCTGATCTCCGCCTCGCCCCGCTTCGGCAGCGCCGACGAGTTCCGCCAGCGTGGGGTGATCGTGCGGAGCAACGGCCTCGACCCCATCGCGCGCACGTCCCCGGAGCGCTGGTTCACGCCCGGCTTCGCCGCCGCGCAGCCCGCCATCACCGACTGGGCCGTACAGATGGTGCGGACGACCGACCCGGGCTGCTACATCGCCGCCTGCGAGGCCCTCGCCGCCTTCGACGTGCGGGCCGAGCTGGGCCGGATAGGGGTGCCCACCCTCGTTCTGGTCGGGTCCGAGGACCAGGTCACCGGCCAGGGCGAGGCCCGTACCCTCGTCGCCGGCATCCCGGACTCCCGCCTCGCCGTGGTGCCGGGAGCCTCGCACCTGGCCCCCGTCGAGCAGCCCGCCGCCGTCACCGACCTTCTCGTACGCCACTTCTCCACCGCCTGGCAGCTCGCGCCCGACGCCACCGGGACGCACGCGGCGATCAGCGCGACGCCGGTCAAGCCGGTGCTCGCCCCGCCGCCGCCCGTCTTCCCCGTGGCCGAGATCGGACCCATGGAGCAGCCCGAGGCCGTGGCCGACGGACGCCCCGACCTCTACGAGGCGGGGATCAAGGTCCGCCGCGAGGTGCTCGGTGACGCGCACGTGGACCGCGCGCTCGCCGCGGCCGACGACTTCTCCACGGACTTCCAGGAACTCATCACGCGCTACGCGTGGGGCGAGGTCTGGAACCGCCCCGGCCTGGACCGCCGCTCCCGCAGCTGCGTCACCCTGACCGCGCTCGTCGCGGGCGGCCACCTCGACGAGCTGGCCTTCCACACCCGCGCCGCCCTGCGCAACGGCCTCACCGCGCAGGAGATCAAGGAAGTGCTGCTCCAGGCTGCCGTCTACTGCGGTGTCCCCGCGGCGAACTCCGCCTTCAAGGTCGCCCAGGCCGTGATCCGCGAGGAAACCACGCCCCAGGAGTGAGGCGTAGCAGGAGCCCCAGGAGTGAGGCGTAGCAGGATGGGGGCATGACGACTTCCGCGAAGCGCATCAAGCTCACGAAGAAGACGCACGCCTGTGTCCGCCTCGAGCGGGACGGTCAGAGGCTCGTCATCGACCCCGGTGGCTTCACCGAAGAGGACGCGGCACTCGGCGCCGACGCGATCCTCGTCACGCACGAGCACCCCGATCACTTCAACGAGGACCGGCTGCGCGCCGCCCTGGAGGCCAACCCGGCCGCCGAGATCTGGACCCTGCGCTCCGTCGCCGAGAAGATCTCGGCCGCCTTCCCGGGGCGGGTGCACACGGTCGGGCACGGCGACACCTTCGAGGCCGCCGGATTCGACGTGCAGGTGCACGGCGAGCTGCACGCCGTGATCCACCCGGACATCCCGCGGATCACCAACGTCGGCTATCTGGTGGACGGTTCGGTCTTCCACCCGGGCGACGCCCTCACCGTCCCCGAGCAGCCGGTGGAGACGCTGATGCTGCCGGTGATGGCGCCCTGGAGCAAGATCTCCGAGGTCATCGACTACGTGCGCGAGGTGAAGCCGCAGCGCGCCTACGACGTCCACGACGCCCTGCTCACGGACCTGGCCCGGCCGATCTACGACTCGCAGATCGGGTCCCTCGGCGGGGCGGAGCACCTGCGGCTCACGCCGGGGGAGTCCGCCGAGCTGTGACCGGCGGGCCGGGGGCTGTCAGTGGGGTTCGGTAGGTTGGGAAGCATGCGCATTGCCACCTGGAACGTGAACTCGATCACCGCTCGGCTGCCCAGGCTCCTCGCCTGGCTGGAGAGCAGCGGTACGGATGTGCTGTGCATCCAGGAGACCAAGACCACCGCCGAGCAGTTCCCCGCCGCCGAGCTCCGCGAGCTCGGTTACGAGTCGGCGGTGAACGCGACAGGGCGGTGGAACGGCGTCGCGCTGGTCTCCCGCGTGGGCCTCGACGACGTGACGACCGGCCTGCCCGGCGGCCCCGACTACGACGGGGTCCAGGAGCCGCGCGCGATCTCCGCCACCTGCGGCCCGGCGCGTCTCTGGTCGGTGTATGTGCCCAACGGCCGAGAGGTGGACCACGCGCACTTCGCGTACAAGCTGCAGTGGTTCGAGGCGCTGAAGACCGCGGTCGCCGCCGACGCGGCGGGTGCACGGCCCTTCGCGGTCCTCGGCGACTTCAATGTGGCGCCGACGGACGCGGACGTGTGGGACCCCGCCCTGTTCGAGGGCGCCACGCATGTGACCCCCGCCGAGCGCGCGGCACTCGCGGCCCTGCGGGAAGCGGGCCTCTCGGACGTCGTGCCGCGGCCCCTGAAGTACGACCACCCGTTCACGTACTGGGACTACCGCCAGCTCGGCTTCCCCAAGAACAGGGGCATGCGCATCGACCTGGTGTACGGGAACGAGGCGTTCGGCAAGGCCGTCTCCGACTCGTACGTGGACCGTGAGGAGCGCAAGGGCAAGGGCGCGTCGGACCACGCGCCGGTCGTCGTGGATCTGGACGTGTGAGCGTCGTGGACCTGGACGTGTGAGCCAGGGCGCCGGCCGGAGAGGGAGACCTCGGGCCGGCGCCGCCGCCCGCTGCCTACGGCTGGAGCACCCGCAGATCCACCGACTCCGCAATCGCGGCGAGCCCCGCGTCCCCCGGATGCAGATGGTCTCCGCTGTCGTACGCGGCCAGCATCCGCGCCGGGTTCGCCGGATCCCGCAGCACCGCGTCGAAGTCCAGGACGGCATCGAAGTCGTCGCCGCCGCGCAGGTGGTCGTTGACCTTCACCCGCTCCGCGTCCGCCGCCGCCGTGCACAGGGACTCGCCCTGGCAGGGCGCGATGGTCGCGGCCACCACCCGCAGGCCCCGCGCGCGGGCGCGCTCGGAGATCTCCCGCATACCGGCGATCACCTGGTCCGCCGACGCGCCCCACCGCACATCATTGACACCTTCGAAGACGACGACCGTACGGGCCGACGTCTGGGCGAACACATCGCGGTCCAGGCGGTGCAGCGCGCTGACGCCGCCCGTGTCGGTGGAGACACCGTCGCCGGGATAGCGGTCCGCGACCACGCGGTTCGCCGAGATCCCCTGGTTCAGGACACCAAAGCGCGGGACCTCGTCCTGCTGGAGCAGCCGGGTGGCAAGGACATTGGGCCAGCGGTGGTTCGCGTCCTGCGTCGACCTCACGCCGTCCGTGATGGAGTCGCCGAGCAGCACCACCGACCCGGGGCCACCGCCCACGTCGACGCCCGTGAGCAGCGGCCAGGTCGTGATCGTCGACGTGTAGGCCGCCGGGGAGCCGTCCGCCGCGTGGTCGCCGGGGCCGCTCACGTACGAGCGCTGAATGGCCTGGCTGTGCACGGGCGCGGTCGTCACCGTCTCCGGGAGGTGGAAACTCACCAGGAGATTCGTGTCCTCGGGCACGTCGAAGTCGAGGGGATCGCTGAACGCCTGCGCCCCCGCGGGGACTTCGGTTCCCGCCCTGCCGCGGAAGGACAGTGCCCGGGGCTCGCCCCGCGCGCCCGCCCCGGACTCCTGCACCGCCACCGTCGCGCTCCCGATCCGCACCGGAGCGGAGGCGAAGGTGTTGTCGAGCCGGATCCGCACCCGCGGCCCGCCCGTGCTGGTGTGGACGACCAGGCGCACGGTCCGGTCGGTCCACGGGCCCACCGCCGTGTAACCGGCCGTCGACGTCGACCAGCTGCCGGTCCACCCCTTGGCGGGCTGCCGGACGGAGAGCGCGAAGACGTGCAGATCCGGGGCGCCGGGGTCCTTCGGCAGGGTCACCGAGGCGATCTCGCGCCCGCGCGCCACCGGCACGGTCACCACGTACAGCCTTGTCTTCTCGGTGAGTTGGCCGCCCGGGGTGTTCAGATGCGGCAGCGCGACCGCCTTCGTGGCGAGCGGACCCGAGCGCCAGTCCGGCGCCGTCAGGCGGTACGTCCCCTTCGCGCCGTCCCGGTAGCGCACCGTCCCCGTGCCGCTCGCCGCGCCGCCCGTGCCCGCCACGAGGAAGGCCAGGGCGTCCCCACGCCCGCGCACCCGCACGGACTGCCCGTCGGCGCGGACGTTGTCCGCCTCGCCCGCGGCGGTGCGCGGCAGGGTCAGCCGTGCCCCGTCCACGCCGAGCGTGCGGCCCGGTGTCCAGCCCGCGGCGTCGAGATCCCGCGCCGAGAGCGATCCGCCCGAGCCGTCGAAGTCCGCATCGCCGGGCCGCGCGTCATCGCTGATCGCCCGGTTGTCGAAGAGCCGCTCCAGAGGGAGCGGCCCGGGTCTGTGCGGGGCGGCCGTCGCCGTCGCCACGGGTACGGCGCCGCTGATCACCGCGAGTACGGCGGCCGCACCCCAGATACGTGAGATACGCGAGGTACGCGAGCTGCGTGGGCGCACACCAGACCCCTCCCCTTGGCTGAAGCTGACGTGACGACAGGTGCGCCATGAAGCTAAGGAGGTGGGAGAGAAGCGTCAATGAGGTGCGCGTGAACATGACCCGAACTTGCCGGGATACCGGGGTGATCGCGACGAGGGCGATACGGCCGTTCGAGTGGGCGGCCACTGCCCGCCGCACCCCGGCCTCCCGGCCGCGGGTCATGCGCGGGTGGGGCTACACCATGGGGGTCGGGTTCAGCGCCGTCAGGCCCACGGTGGTGGTGAAGACGGTCTCGCCGTCCTGGCGGCCGGTGACGCGCACCGTGCAGGCGTCGGGCGACGTGGCGTCGGTGTCGATGATCTCGGCGTCCACCCAGCACGGGGTGTCGAACTCCGCGTACCGGTGGAAGGTGCTGTCCAGCGTGACGGGGAGGACCGGGCGGTCCTGCGACCCGATGGCGTGCGCCGCCTGGCGCGCCGCCTCCAGGAGGACCATGCCGGGTACGTGGTCCACGTAGTGGTCGAAGAGCACCGGGTGGGTCGCGTTGACCCGCAGCTGCCAGCGCCCGGTCTGCTCGGTGGGGGAGAGGACCACGTCGAACGGAGAGGTACGGGCGACCAGTTGGGGCAGCACGGACGCGCCCGGGATCACGGGTCCGGTCGAGCTCTCCAGGCGTGCGGCGCGCAGCCGGCGGTAGGCCTCCGGGGAGGTGGTGGTGAAGCTGGCCCCGCCGGTGGCGATGATGCGTTCGGCGTGCCGGATGGTGGCCTCGTACCGCAGACCGGCCAGCCGGTTGCCGCGGCGGCGGATCTCGGTGCAGGTCACGGAGAGCTCGAGGTCGGCCGGCGCGGAGTCCATGACCAGGCCTTCGGGAAGCGCGGTGTAATTCAGGTCCCACAGAAGGAACTTGTGGGTGAGCGCCACGTCGAAGACCGTGTGGGAGAGGAGCGCGCCGACCTGGCGTATGGTCTCGGCGATCAGCAGGGGGTCGTACCTGCCGTGCACGGAACCGTAGAAGCTGTGGCCGCGGGGCCACTGGGCGGTCACCGTGAACTGCTCGTCGCTCAGCTGTCGTATGCCGGTGAGGAATACCTCGGCCACTGCGGCCCGATGCACGAACTCTCGCGGAACGGTCCTGGTCAGCGTGGCTTCGATGCTCCCCACCTTGCGTCTCGCGGCCGAGTGGTCCGTGTCCGTGGTGCGGACCGACTCCGTTGACTCCAGCGTCTGCAGCATGGTTCCCCCATAGAGATGTGACAGACCGAGGCGTGCTTGGCTGGGAAAAAGATACGTACTTCGTGGTTTGGTTTACAACAAGATTCACGAGCAACTTTTCCGCGTCCTGCGGGTCGTTGACTGATCCAGCATCTGCCGATCCCATGTTTCCGCAGGTGAAGGGCCAGTTGGTGGATCAGCACTCCCGAACCGATGTTGCGTACATCCATTGGGATCTTGCTCTCGCACCGCTACACGCGTGCTGTTTCCGGTATGTTCCTGACGCAGAACATCCGGTCCACGCGGTTTTGTTTCGTTCTCTTCAACACCAAGCGACGGACGCGTCACGCCATGCCAGGCCACTCAACGGGGGAACCTCGTGCAGCACTTGGAGCAGATACGGCTCGCCGCCGTGAACATCGACGGCGTGCTCCTCAACGACACCTTCAGTCCCGTGATCCACCGCTTCATCACCAGGCGCGGCGGCAGCTACGACGCCGCGACCGAGCGCGAGATCTTCTCCCAGACCCAGCTGACCGCCTGCAAGGCCCTCGGGGCGGCGGCGGGGATGACGGAAACAGCGGAGGAGATCCGGGACCTCTACTTCGCGGAGCGTGAGGAGCACCTCGCCGCGGACCCGATCCGCGTCCTCGACGGAGCGGCCGAACTCCTGCGCCGACTGCGCTCCTTGGGCCTGCGCACCATCTGCTACGGCGGCCTGGAGAAGACCCACTTCGACCGGCACCTCGGCGAACTGGCGCCGCTCTTCGACGAGCCCCATTACGTGTGCACCAATGACTTCAGGCCCGGTGTCCAGGAGATCGTCCGCGATGTCTTCGGCCTCGAACCCGGCCAGGCGGTCTTCATCGACGACGTGGCGCGGGTCGCCGAGGTGGCCAAGGAGCTGGGTGTGCCGTTCATCGGTCACCCGAGCGGCTTCGAGCACGGCCACCAGGGCGAGTTGATGCGCAGGACCGGCGTGCGGCATGTGGTCGGGTCACTCGGGGAGATCGACGAGGGTCTGCTGCGAACGGTCGACGCCGAAGCCGCCGCCGGCACCGCGTGGGCCTGAACCGCCCTACAGAGATGACCGGTTGACGTGACAGAGGAGAAGTACGTGACAGGGGAGAAAGTCGTGACGGGGGAGAAGCCGATGACCAAGCACGGGGCACTGCTCGACGGACGGGTGGCGCTGATAACGGGGGCGAGCAGCGGAATCGGGGAAGCGGCGGCCCGCGTCTTCGCCCGCGAGGGCGCCAAGGTCGTTCTCGCGGCACGCAGGGAGGACCGGCTCAAGCAGCTCGTGGCGCAACTGGGCGACGCGGGGCACGAAGCCGAGTACGTGGTGACCGACGTGACGCGGCCCGCGGACACGGCGGCGGCGGTGGCCCACGCGGTGGACCGCTTCGGAAAGCTGGACGCCGCCTTCAACAACGCAGGCTGGGGCACCGGGCGCACACCGCTGCACCTCATGGACGACGGTCTCTACGACCAGATCATGGACGTCAACGTACGCGGGGTGTGGAACTGTCTGCGGGACGAGATCGCCTCGATGCTCGTCTCCGGGGGCGGCGCGATCGTGAACACCAGCAGCGTGGGCGGCCTCATCGCCACCCCGGTCGCCGCGCCCTACGTGGCCGCGAAGCACGCGGTGCTGGGGCTCACCAAGGCCGCGGCCGCGGAGTACGCGGCACAGGGGATCAGGGTGAACGCGCTGGCCCCGGGCACGACGCGGACCGAGGTCGTGGGGGAGTGGTTCGCCATGAACCCCGGCATCGAGGAGGCGCTGCACCAGGCGACCCCGCAGCCGCGCACCGCGGAGCCCGAGGAAGTGGCCGAGGCGGCCGCGTGGCTCCTGAGTGACCGCGCCTCCTTCGTCACGGGCATGACCATGCCGGTGGACGGCGGGCTCACCATCGTGTGACGCGTTGTGATCAACGTGGCGTCCGGGGCCTTGGTGGCGCGGGAGGCTCTCTTGCGTGAACGATCTCAAAAGCATATGCGACTGACGTATTGATTACATACAGACCTGGCGGTTTAGAATGACGTCGTCAGCGTGCATCGGCACGTGGAGGTATACAGGGCCCGCACGGATGGGCGCAGATGGGTGGAGTGGCCATGGCGAAGCAGGACCGCGGGATCAGGACCCGCCGCGTGATCCTCGAGGCGGCCGCCGGCGTCTTCGAGGAGTGCGGGTACGAAGCCGCCAAAATCACGGACATCCTCACCCGTGCGGAAGTGACCAAGGGCGCGCTGTACTTCCACTTCGAGTCCAAGGAGGCGCTCGCCCTCGCGGTGCTGGCCGCGCAGGTGAGTGAGGGGCTGCCGGTCATCCCCCGCAAGTCCAAGCTCCAGGAGGTGGTCGACATCGGCATGGTGTTCGCCCACCGCCTGACGTACGACCCGGTGGTGCGCGGCAGCGTCCGACTCGCCCTGGACGACACGGGCCCGCGGCTCGACCGCAGCGGTCCGTACCGCAACTGGTCCGAGCTGAACGTGGACACGCTGCGGCAGGCCAAGAACAACGGCGAGTTGCTGCCGCACGTCGATCCGCTCGAGTCCGGCCTGATCATCGTCGGCGCGTATGCCGGGATCAACATGATGGCGCGGTCGACGGGCGAGCAGGCGGAGCTGCGCCACCGGGCCGCGGCCCTGTACCGGCACATCATGCCCAGCATCGCGCTGCCGGGCGTGCTCGCCACCCTGGACATGTCTCCGGGGCGTGGCGAGCTGGTCGAGGCGGAGATGGCACGGACGGACGTACGGGAGGACGTGGGCGCGGCGGTCTGAGGCGGGCCGTACGCGGCGAACTTCGCGCGGGTCGGACCGGGCGCCCCTGTGGCGTACCGGTCCGGCCCGCGTTTTTCGTGTGCCCCCTGCGAGTCTTCGTGTGCCGCCCGCGGTGCCGACCGCATCGCTGCCCTTGACGCGGCACGGCGCGTGGGCCGTGTGCGTGCGCGCGGCGCCCCTGACAAACCGGCTCAGCTGTTTGCCAGGGGCGGCCGACTCAGGTGGCCCGGTGCGTCTTCGGGCCGTCGATCCGCGTGCCGCCGGGGCGAGTCCAGAGCCCGTCGCCCGGCCGGGTCACGCGCGGCGCGTGCACGGCCGCCTCGGAGCCTGCCGGGCTGAGCCGGTCGAGAACCTCCGGGGCGGCGATGCACGGGAGCTGCAGGCTCCAGAAGCCGCTGAGGGCGTGCCGGGACAGCCACTGGAAGTCGTCCCGGCTCAGCACCTCGAAACCGACCGTCGCCGCCACCAGCGCGGCCACGATGCTCTGCCGTGAGGCGCCGGGCGCCAGCGAGCCCTCCCTGGCCGCCTCGGCGAGCAGTCGCTGGACGCAGGCCTGCCACTCCTGGCACAGGTCGGTCCGCCCCGCGCCGTGGCCCGCGCAGTTGAGCCGGAAACCGGCTCGGACGACGGTGTCGGAGCGGAGGAGCTCGGCGAGCGCGTGCGAGGTGTCGATCAGGCGCTGGAGGGACGAGGTGCCGGCGCGGCAGGACTGCCGCGCCGCGTCCTGGAGAGCGCGGGATGCCTGGCTCACCACCTCGGTGGCCAGCGCCTCCTTGCTCTCGAAGTGGAAGTACAACGCCCCCGAGCTGACGCCTACTTGATGGCTGATGTTCGTGAGGCTGGTGCGGGTGAAGCCGTGCTTGTGGAACGCGAGGGCGGCCGCGGCGATCAGCTGTGATCGTGTACGAACGGCCCGTTCCTGCTTGGTCATGAGATTCCTGACGGTTCTGGGGCGGGGGCGGGCGGCCCGGGTGGCTGCGGGGCCCGCGGGGGCGGCTGGTTCATGAACTGTATTTAAACCGCCAAGTCTGTTTTGTTTCTACAGTTGGCGCCAATTTTTCTGGCAGGGTTGTGAGGTCAACGGGTGCTGAGGGAGTGGATTTAGAGCTCTTGGCGCGGTTATGTCCGGGTTCGGCGCGAGGGTGACGTCGGCCTGAAAGAAACTTTTTCCTTTGACAAACCGGCGCCGAGGTTTGTAAATTCAACCCGTCTTGACGCGAGGTAGTAGCTGAGCTGCATCGATCGAGGGGGAAGACGATGAATCAGAGTGCGGCAAACCTTCTGGAGCCTCATATATCGACCTCACGCGACATGGGAGTGTCCGTGCTGGTCAGGCCGACAGGCGCCCCGGGGAGGGAAGTTCGCGGCACGAACGACGTGTGGCGCGTGCTGGTGGCGGAGAGTGACGTCGACGACGCCAACAGCCTGGTGAGGGGGTTGCGCAGGCACAGTCACGAGGTCGAGCACGTCACGACGGGGCGGGAGGCGCTTCGTTCGTACGAGGCGGCCGACTTGATGCTCCTCGACCTCGAACTGCCCGACCTGGACGGGCTCGAGGTCTGCCGGGACATCCGGCGGGTCAGCAACATCCCGATCATCGCCGTCACCGGCCGCGGCAGCGAGCTGGACCGGGTGCTCGGCCTCCAGGCAGGCGCCGACGACTACCTGGTGAAGCCTTACGGTTTCCGGGAGTTGATGGCCCGCATGGAGGCGGTCATGCGCCGGACCTCGCGACAGCCGACGTCCACCGCGGAGGCCATCTCCCGCGGCCCGCTGAGCATCGACGCGGGCGCCCGGGAGGTCAGCCTCGAAGGCAGGCGCATCGACGTGACGCGCAAGGAGTTCGACCTCCTCTTCCTGCTCGCCTCCCATCCCGACACCGTCATCCCGCGCAAGCAGCTCATGCAGCGCGTCTGGGGTGACTCGTGGTCCCGCAGGACCGTCGACACCCATGTCAGCAGCCTGCGGAACAAGTTGGGCTGCAGTGGCTGGATCATCACCGTCCGAGGTGTCGGATTCCGGTTCGGCCAAGCGTGAGCGTTCATCAGTGCCCGCGTGAAGCCCCGCTCTTCCCGACTCGACCGAGAGACCTCCGGAGACACCCGTGACGTATCGGACAGCCGCCCGCCCGGCCACGAGCACCCTGTGCGAGGGAGACGGATGCAAGTACCGCGCGGCGACCGGCGAGGGCAGCCGCCTCGCCGTGCGGGGGCAGCGCCTCTGCCCGCTGTGCCGGGAAGGATTCGTCGTACAGTTGCGCCGGCTGCCCGGACTTCACGAGGATTGCGGCAGCGTATTGGGTGGCGGCTCGGCGCAATTGCCGGGTGAACGGGCGACCGGTGGCGGATCGCTGCCCGGAATGCCCTTCAACGGCGCCGCCGCCGATGTGCGGACATCTATTCTCACCACCCTGAGTTCATGGTGCGGACTTGTCGCCGATGGGCGCGGAATTTCCGCTCCCCGGCGTTCCGTCCAACCCCTTTCCCTCTTCCTCGTGCGCCATGTCGACTGGCTCGCCGTTCATCCCGCCATCGGTGAGGCGACCAGGGAAGTGGCCCTGCTCGCCCGCAGGGCCCGCCGGATCGCCCACGGGGAGCGGCGGCGCACGGTCCGCGTCGGGCCGTGCGCGACGCCGGGCTGCGGAGGAGAGCTCACCGCGGCCGTCAACGCCGCCACCGGGGCCACGGCCACCGAGATCCGGTGCGACCGGAACGCCGAGCACGTGTGGGAGCGGCACCAGTGGACGGAGCTCAGCAGGGCGATCGCCCGGGTTCCCAAGGCCGCGGCAGCCGAACAACCCGTCACCGCACGCTGGTTGACGGCGGCGGACGTCTGCAGACTCTGGGGCACCCCGAAAGGCACCGTCTACCGCCTCGCCAGCGAGCAGCGGTGGCGGCGCGAGCAACGCGTCGGGCGCACCTACTACTTCGAGCAGGACGTGCACGAGAGCTTCAGCCGCCGCGCGGCGCGCACCCTCTGACCCGCCTCTCCGACCCACCCCTCTCACCCCCACCGCCCCCCACAAGGCCCGATCGGCAGCCGCCGGCCGGGCCTTGTCGCATGTCAGGGCCGTGCTGCCGTCCAGCCATCGCTGAGCTGCCGTTCTGACCGGCATTTGACATTCCCCTGGCAATTCTCCCGCACGTTCCTGTCGGATTCCCGCACCTATTCATGACTCAACTTCACCAACGTATGACATGGGAAATCTTGAAAAGGACAGCACCGGCGAAGAAGCTTATTAATAGCTTCCGCTGCTCTGTGTCGAGCTGTCGGGCAGGAATTCGACGATTACCAAGGAGATGCGTATGGACGCTGCAGTGATTGTCGTGGGGGCGGGGCCGGCCGGGCTTGTGCTCGCCGGTGAGCTCAGGCTCGCGGGCGTCGATGTCATCGCCCTGGAGCGCCTGCCGGAGCGGACCGGTGAGTCCCGCGGACTCGGCTTCACCGCCCGCACCATGGAGGTGTTCGACCAGCGCGGTCTGCTCACCCGCTTCGGCGACGTGGAGACCAGCAACGTGGGCCACTTCGGCGGCCTTCCCGTGGACTTCGCGGTGCTCGAAGGCGCGCACCAGGCGGCGAAGTCCGTGCCGCAGTCGCAGACCGAGGCGGCGCTCGAGGCCTGGGTGAACGAACTGGGCACGGACCTGCGCCGCGGCCACGAGGTGACGTCCATCGAGGACGACGGCGACGGCGTCGAGGTGGGCGTGCGCGGCCCCGACGGCGAATACACCCTGCGCGCCTCCTACTTGGTCGGCTGTGACGGCGGCCGCAGCATGGTGCGCAAGGCCGGCGGGTTCGACTTCCCCGGCACCGCGTCGACGATGGAGATGTTCCTCGCCGACGTGGAGGGGCTCGACCTCGCACCCCGCATGATCGGCGAGACGTTCGCGAGCGGCATGGTCATGGTCGGCCCACTGCCCGGCGGCGTCACGCGCCTCATCCTCTGCGAGCGCGGCACGCCGCCGCAGAAGCGCACCAGCGCACCCTCGTACGAGGAAGTGGTCGTCGGCTGGAAGCGCGTGACGGGCGAGGACATCTCGCACGGCAAGCCGATCTGGGTGAGTTCCTTCGGTGACGCCACCCGGCAGGCCGGCGAGTACCGGCGCGGCCGGATCCTGCTCGCCGGGGACTCCGCGCACATCCATCTGCCCGCCGGCGGCCAGGGCATGAACACCAGCATCCAGGACGCCATGAACCTCGGCTGGAAGCTCGCGGCCGTGGTGCGGGGCAAGGCGCCCGAAGGGCTGCTCGACACCTACCACGACGAGCGGCACCCCGTCGGGCAGCGGCTCCTGATGAACACCCGCGCCCAGGGCCTGCTGTTCCTCAGCGGGTCCGAGGTGCAGCCGCTGCGCGACGTCCTGTCCGAACTCATCCAGTACGAGGACGTGAGCCGCCACCTCGCGGGCATGGTCAGCGGCCTGGAGATCCATTACGACGTCGGCGGCGGGCGGCACCCGCTGCTCGGCCGCCGGATGCCCGACCTGGAACTGGTGGGCGCCGACCTCAAGACCCGGGCCACCCAGCTGCTGCACTCCGGGCGCGGCGTCCTGCTCGACCTGGCGGACAACGCCGTGCTGCGGCGCAGGGCCGCAGGCTGGGCCGACCGCGTGGACGTGGTGACCGCCGCCCCGCACGGCCTGGCCGAGGACAGCCAACTGGCCGGTACCACGGCTGTCCTGGTCCGCCCCGACGGCTACGTCGCCTGGGCCGCACCCGGCAGCCATGACGACCTGCCCATGTCCCTGGAGCGCTGGTTCGGACCGTCCCGCTAGAGCGGCCGCCGGTCACGGCAGACCAGATCCA
Source organism: Streptomyces sp. NPDC054872 (assembly GCF_053610705.1). Lineage (NCBI taxonomy): Bacteria > Bacillati > Actinomycetota > Actinomycetes > Kitasatosporales > Streptomycetaceae > Streptomyces > Streptomyces sp. NPDC054872. Next base: position 31,022 of record NZ_JBSGYY010000035.1, read on the forward strand.
CCACACACGTACAGCGACCGGACGGATCCGGTAGTTGAGGAGAGAGAAGACATGCACAGCACGTTGATCGTGGCCCGGATGGACCCCGGTTCCGGTGTCGATGTGGCCCGGCTGTTCGGCGAGTTCGACGACACCGAGATGCCGCACCGGATGGGTACCCGCCGCCGCCAGCTGTTCTCGTACCGCGGCCTGTACTTCCACCTGCAGGACTTCGACCAGGACAACGGCGGAGAACTGATCGAGGAGGCCAAGACCGACCCGCGGTTCGTCGGCATCAGCCAGGACCTCAAGCCGTTCATCGAGGCGTACGACCCGGCGACCTGGCGCTCGCCCGCCGACGCCATGGCCAAGCGCTTCTACAACTGGGAGGCCTCCCAGTGACGGGTCGCCGGGTCGTCATCACGGGAATCGGTGTCGTCGCCCCGGGCGGCATCGGGACCAAGAACTTCTGGGGTCTGCTCAGCGAGGGCCGTACGGCGACGCGCGGCATCACCTTCTTCGACCCGGAGCCCTTCCGCTCCCGGGTCGCCGCCGAGATCGACTTCGACGCCGAGGCACTGGGCCTCAGCCCGCAGGAGATCCGGCGCATGGACCGGGCCGCGCAGCTCGCCGTCGTGGCGACGCGCGAAGCGGTCGCCGACAGCGGCGTGGAGCTCGGGGCCTACGACCCGCACCGCGTCGGCGTGACCGTCGGCAGCGCGGTCGGCGCGACGACGGGCCTCGACGAGGAGTACCGCGTCGTCAGCGACGGCGGCCGGCTCGGCCTCGTCGACCACGCGTACGCCGTGCCGCACCTCTACAACTACCTGGTGCCCAGCTCGTTCGCCGCCGAGGTCGCCTGGGCCGTCGGCGCCGAGGGCCCCTCCACCGTGGTGTCCACGGGGTGCACCTCCGGCATCGACTCGGTGGGCCACGCGGTGGAACTCATCCGCGAGGGCAGCACCGACGTCATGATCGCCGGGTCGTCCGACGCGCCGATCTCACCGATCACGCTGGCCTGCTTCGACGCGATCAAGGCCACCACCCCGCGCAGCGACGCGCCGGGGGAGGCCTCGCGGCCCTTCGACAACACCCGCAACGGCTTCGTGCTCGGCGAGGGTTCCGCCGTCTTCGTGCTCGAAGAACTGGAGAGCGCGCGGCGCAGGCACGCCCACATCTACGCCGAGATCGCGGGCTACGGGGCGCGCAGCAACGCGTACCACATGACGGGTCTGCGGCCCGACGGCGCGGAGATGGCCGAGGCGATCCGGGTCGCGCTCGACGAAGCCCGGATGAACGGCGACCAGATCGACTACATCAACGCGCACGGTTCCGGCACCAAGCAGAACGACCGGCACGAGACCGCGGCCTTCAAGAAGGCCCTCGGCGACCACGCGTACCGCACGCCGGTGAGCTCCATCAAGTCGATGGTGGGGCACTCGCTGGGCGCGATCGGCTCCATCGAGATCGCCGCGTCCGCGCTGGCCATGGAGTACGACGTGGTGCCCCCGACCGCCAACCTGCACACCCCCGATCCGCAGTGCGACCTCGACTACGTGCCGATCACGGCGCGCGACCAGCGCACGGACACGGTCCTGACCGTCGGCAGCGGGTTCGGCGGATTCCAGAGCGCCATGGTGCTCGCCAACCCCGAGAGGAAGGGCGCATGACAGCCTCAGCCGTGGTCACGGGTCTGGGCATCGCCGCCCCCAACGGCCTGGGCACAGACGACTACTGGGCGGCCACCCGCAGCGGTAAGAGCGGCATCGGGCGGGTCACGCACTTCGACCCGACGCCCTACCCGGCCACGCTCGCGGGCGAGGTCCCCGGCTTCGTCGCCGAGGACCAGCTGCCCAGCAGGCTCCTGCCGCAGACCGACCGGATGACGCGCATCGCGCTCGTCGCCACCGACTGGGCGCTCGCCGACGCGGGCGTCGAGCCGGAGAAGATGTCCGAGTACGACATGGGCGTCATCACGGCGAGCTCGTCGGGCGGCTTCGAGTTCGGCCAGGGCGAGCTGCAGAAGCTGTGGGGCAAGGGCAGCCAGTACGTCTCCGCGTACCAGTCCTTCGCATGGTTCTACGCCGTCAACAGCGGCCAGATCTCCATCCGCAACGGCATGAAGGGGCCGAGCGGGGTCGTCGTCAGCGACCAGGCGGGCGGCCTCGACGCGCTCGCCCAGGCGCGCCGCCAGATACGCAAGGGCACCAGCCTGATCGTCTCCGGCTCCGTCGACGCCTCCATCTGCCCCTGGGGTTGGGTGGCACAGCTGGCCGGTGGCCGGCTCAGTACCCAGGACCAGCCGAACCGCGCCTACCTGCCGTTCGACGCCGATGCCGCCGGGCACGTGCCCGGCGAGGGCGGCGCGATCCTCGTCGTGGAGGACGAAGAGGCCGCCCGCAGGCGTGGAGCGAAGATCTACGGCTCCATCGCCGGGTACGGCGCGACCTTCGACCCGAAGCCCGGCAGCGGACGCGAGCCCGGCCTGCGCAAGGCCATCGAGATCGCACTCGCGGACGCCGACGTGGCTCCCGAGGACGTCGACGTCGTCTTCGCGGACGCCGCCGCCGTGCCCGAACTCGACCGTGTCGAGGCGGAGGCCATCAACGCCGTCTTCGGCCGCGGCGGAGTCGTCGTCACCGCGCCGAAGACCATGACGGGACGGCTGTACTCGGGCGCGGCCCCGCTGGACGTGGCCGCCGCGCTGCTCGCCATCGACGAGGGCCTCATCCCGCCCACCGTGAACGTCGCGCCCGACGCCGCCTACGGCCTCGACCTGGTCGTGAACCAGCCGCGCCCCGCCGAGGTGCGCACCGCGCTGGTCCTGGCCCGCGGAGAGGGCGGCTTCAACTCCGCCCTGGTCGTCCGCGCCGCCGACTAGGCGGCCCACCGACAGCGCCCCCGCCGGCCCCCACATCCCCCGCGAGGCCGGCGGGGGCGCGCGGCATCCCGAACAACCGCCGCAGCAACACCACACCTGACCGCACCACGAAGGGAACACCGTGTCCGCACGCCGCTTCACCCTCGAAGACCTCAAGCGCATCCTGCTCGAAGGCGCAGGCGCCGCGGAAGGCGTCGACCTCGACGGCGACATCATCGACGTCCCGTTCGAGGACCTGGGCTACGAGTCCCTGGCGATGCTCGAGACGAGCAGCCGAATAGAGCGCGAGTACGGCGTGACCCTCGACGAGGACGTCGTCACCGACGCCGCCACCCCCCGCACGCTCATCGAAGCGGTCGCCGAGCAGCTCGCCCCCACGGCCACCGCCGCCTGACCGGCCGCATCAAGGGAGAACGAACCATGGCACAGGACAACCAGCGCGTCGCCCTCGTCACCGGAGCCACCAGCGGGATCGGCCTCGCCGCCGCCCGGCTCCTCGCCACGCAGGGACACCAGGTGTTCATCGGCGCACGTGACGCCGAGAACGTCGCCGCGACCGTCAAACAGCTGCAGGACGAGGGACTCGACGCCGACGGCGCCGTCCTCGACGTACGCGACGAGGCAGCCGTCAAGGCCTTCGTCCAGGCCGCCGTCGACCGCTTCGGCACCGTCGACGTCCTGGTGAACAACGCCGGCCGCAGCGGCGGCGGCGTCACCGCCGACATCAGCGACGAGCTGTGGCACGACGTCATCGACACCAACCTCAACAGCGTCTTCCGCATGACCCGCGAGGTGCTCAACACCGGCGGCATGCGGCACAAGGACCGCGGCCGGATCATCAACATCGCCTCGACCGCCGGCAAGCAGGGCGTGGTGCTCGGCGCGCCCTACTCGGCGTCCAAGCACGGCGTCGTCGGCTTCACCAAGGCGCTCGGCAACGAGCTCGCCCCGACCGGCATCACCGTCAACGCGGTCTGCCCCGGGTACGTCGAGACGCCGATGGCACAGCGTGTCCGCGAGGGGTACGCCGCCGCCTACGACACCTCCGAGGACGCCATCCTCGCGAAGTTCCAGTCCAAGATCCCGCTCGGCCGCTACTCCACGCCGGAGGAGGTCGCGGGTCTCGTCGGATACCTCGCCTCGGACACCGCCGGATCCATCACCGCGCAGGCCCTCAACGTCTGCGGCGGCCTCGGCAACTTCTGAGCCGCGAGCGACACCGACCCGATCAACAGTCAAGGAGCGTGAACATGTCGCAGCACGGCCTGCGTGAGGTGGAGCACGAGATCAGTGTGGAGGCACCGGCCGACGCCGTGTACCGGCTGATCGCCGAGGTACGGAACTGGCCGCGCATCTTCCCCCCGACGATCTACGTCGACCAGGTGGAGAGCAGCGGGAACGAGGAGCTCATAAGAATCTGGGCGACCGCCAACGGCGAGGCCAAGAACTGGTCGTCGCGCCGCACCCTCGATCCCGAGGCCCTGCGGATCACCTTCCGGCAGACGGTCTCCACGCCCCCCGTCGCCTCCATGGGCGGCACCTGGATCATCGAGGCGCTCTCGGCGACCTCGTCCCGGGTGCGGCTCCTGCACGACTACCGCGCGGTCGACGACGACCCCGCGGGGCTGAAGTGGATCGACGAGGCGGTCGACCGCAACTCGCGCTCCGAGCTGGCCGCCCTGAAGGAGAACGTCGAACGGGCGCACGCCGCCGAGGAGTTGACGTTCTCCTTCGAGGACACCGTGCAGATCGAGGGCTCGGCCAAGGACGTGTACGGCTTCATCGACGAGGCCGACCTGTGGGCGGAGCGCCTGCCGCACGTGGCCAAGGTCCGCCTCGACGAGGACACCCCGGGCCTGCAGACCCTGGAGATGGACACCAAGGCCAAGGACGGCTCCACCCACACCACGAAGTCGTACCGGGTGACCTTCGCGCACCACAAGATCGCCTACAAGCAGGTCACCCTGCCCGCCCTGATGACGCTGCACACCGGCTACTGGACGTTCGAGGAGAACGGCACCGGAGTCGCCGCGTCGTCCCAGCACACCGTGGTCCTCAACCCGGACAACATCGCCCGGATCCTCGGCCCGGACGCGACGGTCGCCGACGCCAGGGAGTACGTGCACTCGGCGCTCAGCACCAACAGCCGCGCCACCCTCGGCCATGCCAAGGACTACGCGGAGTCGAGGCGCTGACCATGCCGTCGCACCACCACGAGCACCACCAGCACCTGGACAGCCAGGTCATCGTCGTGGGTGCCGGTCCCGTGGGCCTGATGCTCGCCGGGGAGCTGCGGCTGGGCGGCGCCGACGTCATCGTCCTGGAGAGCAGGGAGGCCCCGACAACGGAGTCGCGGGCCTCCACCCTGCATGCGAGGACCATGGAGATCCTCGACAGCCGCGGCCTCCTGGAGAAGTTCGGCACCCCGCCGAACGAGCCCCGCGGCCACTTCGGCGGCGTCCCGCTCGACCTGACGCTGCCGAGTCCCTACCCCGGGCAGTGGAAGGTTCCGCAGACCCGCACCGAGGAGGTCCTCCAGGAGTGGGCCCTGTCCCTCGGCGCGGATCTGCGGCGCGGGCACGAGGTGCGCGCGCTGTCCGTCGAGGACGACTACGTCGAGGTCGAGGCGGCGGGGCCCGAGGGCACCGTGCGGCTGCGCGCCCTGTGCGTCGTCGGCTGCGACGGCGAGAACAGCGCCGTGCGACGCCTGACCGGGGCCGACTTCCCCGGCACGGACGCCGGACGCGAGCTGATCCGGGCGGACGTCGACGGAATCGACGTACCGAACCGGCGCTTCGAGCGTCTGGAGAAGGGGCTCGCCATCGCGGCGCGCAGGGACGACGGCGTCACGCGCGTCATGGTGCACGAGTTCGGCCGCCCGGCCGGCCGGCGCACCGGCGAGCCGGGATTCGACGAACTGTGCGCCGTGTGGCGGCGGGTCACCGGGGAGGACATCAGCGGCGGAACCCCGCTGTGGATCAACTCCTTCGGGGACGCGAGCCGCCAGCTCACCCGGTACCGCGACGGGCGGGTGCTCTTCGCCGGTGACGCGGCGCACCAGCAGATGCCGATCGGCGGCCAGGCCCTCAACCTCGGCCTCCAGGACGCCGTCAACCTCGGCTGGAAGCTGGCCGTCCAGGTCGCGCGAAAGGCGTCGGACGGCCTTCTCGACAGCTATCACGACGAGCGGCACGCGGTCGGGCGGCGGGTCCTGACCAACATCAGGGCCCAGGCCATGCTGCTGCTCGGCGGGCCCGAGGTGGAGCCCGTGCGGGCGGTGGTCGGCGAGCTCGTCGCGAGCCGCCAGGCACGGGAGCACCTGGCGGGCATGGTCTCGGGCCTTGACGTGCGCTACGACGTCGGCGCGGGCCCGTCCCCGCTTCTGGGGGCCCGCCTCCCGCACACCGAACTCGTCACCCCCGAAGGCCCGGTGACGACGACGGCCCTGCTGCGCACCGGGCGCGGACTGCTCATCGATCTACGGGACGACCCGGAACAGCACACCGCTGTACGGGAGTTGAGCGAGCCCTGGCACGACAGCGTCACCGTCACGGCGGCCCGCACGTCCGGCACGGAGCCGGCCGACGCCGGCCTGGTCCTCGTACGCCCCGACGGCCATGTCGCCTGGACGGGCACGGGAACGGACGGTCTGCGCGCCGCTCTGGAGCGCTGGTTCGGGACGACGCAAGCAGCGACATCAGCCGACCACAGGAGAAACAGCATGAGCAGGCTTGAAGGAAAGACAGCCCTGGTCACGGGATCGAGCCGCGGCATGGGCCGCGCGACGGCCCTGCGCCTCGCACGCGACGGCGCCCTGGTCGCCGTGCACTACACCAGCAACAAGGAGGCCGCCGAGGAGACCGTCGCCACCATCGAGAAGGAGGGCGGCCGGGCCTTCGCGATCCGCGCCGAACTCGGCGTCCCGGGCGACGTGCACGAACTGTTCCTGGGCCTGGAGGAGGGCCTCAAGGAGCGCACGGGATCCACGACGCTCGACGTCCTGGTCAACAACGCCGGTGTCATGGGCGGTGTCGCCGCCGAGGAGACCACTCCGGAGGCGTTCGACCGCCTCTTCGCGGTCAACGCGCGGGCGCCGTTCTTCATCATCCAGCGGGCGCTGAAGAACCTGCCGAGCGGCGGCCGCATCATCAACATCTCCTCCGGTCTGACCCGGTGCGCCAACCCCTCCGAGATCGCCTACGCGATGACCAAGGGCGCGGTGGAGCAGCTCGCCCTGCACTTCGCCAAGCACCTGGGCCCGCGCAACATCACGATCAACAGCGTGGCGCCCGGCATCACCCGCAACGGCACCCCCGTGTTCGACATACCCGAGGCCGTCGAGCAGATGGCGGGCCTCTCCGCCTTCAACCGGGTCGGCGAGCCCGAGGACATCGCCGACGTCGTCGCCTTCCTCGCCTCCGACGAGGCCCGCTGGATCACCGGCTCCTTCGTGGACGCCACCGGCGGCACCCTCCTTGGCTGACGTGACCGCCGAGGCCACGGCCGGGCCCCGGGCTCCCGGGGCCTGGGGCCCGCGTCTGTGGGGGCTGTTGATCGTCCTCGCGGGCAACATGCTCATCGACGCCCTCGAGGTGTCGGTGATGGTGGTGGCCGTGCCGTCGATCGGCGCGGACCTGCGGCTGACACCCGCCGCCGCGCAGTGGACGATGACCGGCTTCGCCGTCGGTTTCGGCGGTCTGATGCTGTTCGCGGGACGGGTCGTGGACCTGCTCGGGCGGCGGCGCGTCTACCTGTGGGCACTGTTCGGTTTTGCCGCCGCCTCGCTCGTCGCGGGGTTCGCGGGTGATCCGGCGACGCTGCTCGCCACCCGCTTCGTCAAGGGGTTCTGTGCGGCGCTGACCGCGCCGACCGGGCTCGCCATCATCGGCGCCACCTTCAGGGCGGGTCCGGACCGCGACAGGGCCGTGGCGGTCTACACCCTCTTCGGCGGGTGCGGCTTCACGGCCGGGCTCGTCCTCTCGGGCCTGCTCACCGAGGTGGACTGGCGCTGGACCATGGTGTTCCCCGCTCCGGTCGTGCTCGTGCTGCTCGTCCTCGGCAGGAAACTCATCCCCGGCGACGACGGCACCGGACACGAACAGGCCGTGCGCACAAGGCAGTTGGACGTGGCAGGGGCCCTGACCCTGACCGGTGGGCTGCTCGCCCTCGTCCTCACCGCCGTCACCGTCGCGGAGCGGGGGTGGGCCGACGTAAGAACCCTGGGCGCCGCGCTGTCGGCCCTCGCGCTCCTTACGGCGTTCTGCCTCGCCGAACGCCGCGCGCGCCGGCCACTGGTACGGGCGGCGCTGCTGCGCCACGGGCCGCTGCTCCGCTCGGCCGTGGGCGCCGCCGCTCTCAACGGCTCCTTCCTCGGCCTGCTGTTCGTCGTCACCTACCAGTGGCAGGCGGCGCAGGGGTGGGGGCCGCTGCGCACGGGCCTCGCGCTGCTGCCCGCCAGCGCGCCGCTCGCCCTGACGGCCCTGTCGTCGGGGCGCATGGTCCAGCGCTTCGGGGCGCCTCGGCTGATTGTCCTCGGCGCCGCCGCGCCACTCATCGGATACGTCCTGTACCTGCGGGACCCCGCGCACGCGACGTACACCACCGGAGTCCTGCCCACGCTGCTCCTGGTGGGGGCCGGCTTCGTGTGCGCCTTCGCGGCGCTCAACACCCAGGCGGTCGCGGGCATCGCACCCGCCGAGCGCGGCCCGGCCGTCGCGACCTACCAGACCGCCGTGCAGAGCGGCGCTGTCCTGGTGATCGCGCCGACCGCCGCCCTCCTGACGGCCCATGGCAGCCGCACGGCGATGGTCCTGGTGACCGGGGCCGGCGCGGTGGGGCTGCTCGCCGCACTGAGACCTCTACGCCGATCGTGAAGGAGCATTGCCTTGCAACAGCTGGAAGAACTGCTCGACCTGAAGGAGAAGGCTCTCGCGGGGCCGAGCGAGAGAGCCACCGAGGCCCAGCACGCCAAAGGGAAACTCACCGCCCGCGAGCGGATCGAACTCCTCCTTGACAAAGGGTCGTTCAACGAGATCGAGACCCTGCGCAGACACCGGGCCTCCGGCTTCGGCCTGGAGGGCAAGAAGCCCCACACCGACGGTGTCGTCACCGGCTGGGGCAACGTCCAGGGCCGCACGGTCTTCGTCTACGCCCATGACTTCCGCATCTTCGGCGGCGCGCTCGGAGAGGCGCACGCCGAGAAGATCCACAAGGTGATGGACCTGGCGGCGTCGGCCGGCGCCCCGCTGGTCTCGCTCAACGACGGCGCGGGCGCCCGCATCCAGGAGGGCGTCACCGCGCTCGCCGGGTACGGCGGCATCTTCCGGCGCAACACACGCGCCTCGGGCGTCATCCCGCAGATCTCCGTGATGCTCGGCCCGTGCGCCGGAGGAGCGGCCTACTCGCCCGCCCTGACCGACTTCGTGTTCATGGTGCGCGAGACCTCGCAGATGTTCATCACCGGTCCGGACGTGGTCCGCGCGGTGACCGGTGAGGAGATCAGCCAGAACGGCCTCGGCGGCGCCGACGTGCACGCCGGGACCTCGGGCGTCGCGCACGTCGCGTACGACGACGAGGAGAGCTGCCTGGAGGACGTCCGCTATCTGCTGTCCCTGCTGCCCGCCAACAACCGTGAACTGTCGCCCGCGCAGCTCAGCGACGACCCGGCCGACCGTGCGACGGACGCCCTGCTCGACATCGTGCCGGCCGAGCCGGGACGCTCGTACGACGTGCGGGAGGTCATCGAGGAGATCGTCGACGACGGCGAGTACTTCGAGGTGCACGCCGCCTGGGCACCCAACCTGGTCTGCGCGCTGACCCGCCTGGACGGCCAGGTCGTCGGGGTCGTCGCCAACAATCCCAAGGCCATGGCCGGAGTCCTGGACATCGAGGCCTCGGAGAAGGGCGCGCGCTTCGTCCAGTTCTGCGACGCGTTCAACATCCCGCTGGTGACCCTGGTGGACGTGCCGGGCTTCCTGCCCGGCGTCGACCAGGAGCACAACGGCATCATCCGGCGCGGCGCCAAACTGCTCTACGCCTACTGCAACGCGACGGTGCCGCGTATCTCCCTGGTGCTGCGCAAGGCCTACGGCGGCGCGTACATCGTGATGGACTCCCGCTCCATCGGCGCGGACCTGGCCCTCGCCTGGCCCAGCAACGAGATCGCGGTGATGGGCGCCGAGGGCGCCGCGAACGTCATCTTCCGCCGGGAGATCGCCGCCGCCGACGACCCCGAGGCGCTGCGGCAGTCGAAGATCGAGGAGTACCGGGAGCAGCTGATGCACCCGTACTACGCCGCCGAGCGCGGGCTCGTCGACGACGTGATCGACCCGCGCGACACCCGCAGGGTGCTCACGAGCTCCCTGGCGATGCTCCGGGCCAAGCACGCGGACCTGCCGTCGCGGAAGCACGGAAACCCGCCGCAGTAGCGGCAGTCGACCACGCCCGCACCGCAGCCCCCCCCCGGCACCACCTCACCCACGTACGAGAGGGACACACCCATGCCCGAAACCATCCTGGTCACCTGCGCCACCGGCAACGTCGGCCCGCACGCCGTCGCCGAGCTGCAGAAGGCCGGCGCCACCGTCCGCGCCCTGGTGCTCAAGGACGACCCGAACGTCGGCCGCCTCCCGGAGGGCACCGAGATCCACTACGGGGACCTCGCCGACCCCGACAGCCTGGACGCCGCGCTCGACGGCGTCGACGGCGTCTTCTGGATGTGGCCGTTCTTCGCCCTCGACGTCACCACCGCGCCCGCCGTGCTGCGCAAGATCGAGGCACACGCGAGCCGTATCGCGGTCGTCTCCTCGGTCGGCGTGCACATCGGCCTAGAACCGGTCGACAACAACTGCCACGCCTACCTGGAGTCCATCGTCGAGAAGTCGGGCCTGGACTGGACGTTCCTGCGCACCACCGGCTTCCACGCCAACGCCCTCGGCTTCGCCGGTCAGATCCGCGAGGGCGGCGTCGTCCACTTCCCCTACGGCGCCGCCACCCGCACCTCCGTCCACGAGGGCGACCTCGCCGCCGTCGGCGCCGCCGCGCTGACCCAGGACGGCCACGCGGGACGCAAGTACCTGGTATCCGGGCCCGAGGAGCTCTCCCAGGAGGGTCAGGTCCGCGTCATCGGCGAGGTCATCGGCCGCGAGCTCGGCTGGCAGGACATCGAACACGACGCGGCCCGCCGGGCCATGGTCGACGCCGGCTGGCCGCCCTCCTACGCGGACGGCGCACTCGACTACTTCGCGATGCTGACGAAGGAGCCCGAGGTCGGTTCCACGGTCGTGGCGGACGTCACCGGACGGCCCGCGCGCACCTTCCGCCAGTGGGTCCAGGAGCGGCCGGACGCGTTCCGTTGACCCCTCCCGCGGGAACCCGTTTTCCGCGCGGAATGCGACGCATGACAGAACCTCATTGTCCGGTCCGGTCCGCGTCAATTCCAGGTGAAGTGTGTTGACGGGGTTGCCGCGCACCCAAGAGTCTTTAATCAGCTGCCCATGCTTATCGGCTGCCCTCGCATTTTCCTCGCCGACCGGAATTCAAACCGCCGGCGGCGCGGTCACAGCGGCTTCGCAATGAAGTCCCGCACTCTGGAGAAGAGTTAATGCGCGTCCTATTCATCAGCACTCCTTCCGCGAGCCATTTCACCCCGCTCGCGCCCCTCGCCTGGGCGCTGCGCGGCGCCGGACACGACGTGGTGGTGGCGGGGCAGCCGGACATCGACGAGGCCGTACGGGCCTCCGGGTTCGTCGGCCTGCAGACCGGAGCGGCGTTCGACGGCGAGGCCGTGCTGCTGCGGGGGCTCGAACCGTGGCAACGCCCGCTGCAGGTCCGCCCGCGTGAGCGGCTGCGCATCGAGGGCTACGCCCAGGCATGGTCGGGCCATGCGGCGCGGGTGGTCCGGGGTCACCTGGACTTCGCGCGGGCCTACCGTCCGGATCTGATCGTCGGTGACCCGCTCGAGTACAGCACCCTCGTCATCGGCCGGGCACTCGACGTGCCCGTCGTCCACCACAGGTGGGGCGTCGACAGCCTGGCGGGAGCGGCGCGCGGCCTCGCCAGGGAGAACCTGCGGGAGCTGTGCGAGGAACTCGGCGTCGGCGCCCTGCCCGACCCGGCCGTCATCCTGGACCCCTGCCCGCCCTCGCTCCAGCAGCCGGGCGCCGAGCCGGGGCTGCCGGTCAGGCACGTGCCGTACAGCGCCAACTGGCGGCTGCCCCAGGGATTTCCCTGGGAGGGGCGGCAGGACGGCAGGCGGCGCGTCGGCCTGTCCCTGGGCGGGACCCTGCGGCTCAACGGAGCCGGGTTCGTCGTCCGGCTGCTGCGGGCCATCGGCGAGATACCGGACATCGAGGTGCTCGCCACGCTGCCCGCGGAGTTCCGCGGCCTGGTCGGCGAGGTCCCCGCCGACATCCGCTGCGTGGGCTCCGTGCCGCTGGGGCTGCTTCTCGACCAGTGCGAGGCAGTGGTGCACCACGGCGGCTCCGGCACCTCCATGACGGCCACCCTCGCCGGACTTCCGCAGCTGGTGCTGCCGCAGATCGCCGACAACTTCGGGCACGGCGACCGCCTCGCGCGGCTGGGCGCCGCCGTCTCGCTGGACACGGCCGAGACGCAGGACGCGCCCAAGCGGCTGCGGGACGCCCTGACCGACCTCCTGGACGACCCCCGGTACACCGAAGCGGCCGGGCGGCTGCGCGCCGAGATGCTGCTGATGCCCACGCCGGCCGGGGTCGTCGACGACCTGGCGAACCTCTGAGGATCTGGAGCACACGTGCGCATCACCGAGCTGGAGATACCCGGCGCCTTCGTCATCGCACCGCGTCATCTGCGGGACGAGCGCGGGTCGTTCCACGAAGCGCTGCGGACCGAGGAACTGGAGAAGGCCGCGGGCCGCCCCTTCACCCCGCGGCAGATCAACTACTCCGTCTCCAAGCGCAACACGCTGCGAGGCATCCACAGCGTCACCAACCCGCCGGGCCAGGCGAAGTTCGTCACCAGCGTCCGGGGCGTCCTGCGGGACATCCTGGTCGACCTGCGCCTCGGGTCGCCCACGTACGGGCGCCATGTGAGCAACGAACTGGACGCCGACGCGGGCACCTCGGTCTTCGTCCCCGAAGGCGTCGGACACGGCTTCCTCACCCTCACCGATGACGCCTGCATCTGTTACGTCCTCTCCACGGCCCATGTGCCGGGCACCCAGGTCGACATCGATCCGCTCGACCCCGAACTCGCCCTGCCCTGGGGCTTCACGGAGCCGCCGCTCATCTCCGACAAGGACGCCAAGGCGCCGACGGCGGCACAGGCGGCAGCCGCCGGCCTGCTCATGCCCTACGAACCCCACAAGTCCTACGTATAGGCGCGACCACGGAATTCAAGCGGAATTCCGTCGGAATTAAGCCACAAGCGAGGCCGCCACAAGCGGGCACCGCAACGAGGAGGAAATCTCCATGAAGGCCCTGGTGTTGTCAGGCGGGTCGGGCACCCGCCTGCGCCCGTTCAGTTACTCGATGCCCAAACAGCTCATTCCGATAGCCAACAAGCCGGTTCTCCAGCACGTCCTCGAGAACATCCGGGACCTCGGCGTCACCGAGATCGGCATCATCGTCGGTGGCGGCGCCGAGCAGATCGAGGCAGCCGTCGGCGACGGCTCCGCACTCGGCGTGCGCGTCACGTACATCCCGCAGGAGAACCCCACCGGACTCGCCGCCTGCGTCTCGCTCGCCCGGCCCTTCCTCGGGGACGACGACTTCGTGATGTACCTCGGCGACAACATGCTCCCCGAGGGCGTGGGCGACATCGCGGCACAGTTCGCGGCGGACCGCCCCGCGGCCCAGGTGGTCGTCTACAAGGTGGCCGACCCCACCGCGTTCGGCGTCGCCGAGCTCGACTCCGAAGGCCGGGTGACCCGCTTGGTGGAGAAGCCCGCGCAGCCCCGCAGCGACCTCGCCCTGATCGGCGTGTACTTCTTCACGCCGGCCATTCACGAGGCCGTCGCCTCCATCGAGCCCAGCGCACGCGGCGAACTGGAGATCACCGACGCCATCCAGTGGCTCCTCACCCACGGCGCCGACGTGCGCGCCAGTCAGTACGAGGGCTACTGGAAGGACACCGGCCGCGTCGACGACGTACTGGCGTGCAACCGCAAGCTCCTCGACGAGGTGAAGCCCGACGTCGTGGGCGAGGTCGACGCCACGAGCGTCATCACCGGCCAGGTCATCGTGGAGGCCGGTGCCCGCATCGTCCGCTCCACCGTCGAAGGCCCGACGATCATCGGCGCGGGAACGCTGGTGGAGGACAGCCGCGTCGGCCCCTACACCTCCATCGGCAAGGACTGCGTCCTGCGCGGCACCCACATGGACGAATCCATCGCTCTCGACGGCGCGACGGTCACCGAGGTCCGTGGTCTGCACGGTTCGGTGATCGGACGGTCCGCGACCGTCGGACAGGCGGCCCAGCACCGGCTCGTCGTCGGTGACCACACAAGCGTAGAGGTGGCAGCAGCATGAAGATCCTGGTCACAGGCGGCGCCGGCTTCATCGGCTCGCACTATGTACGCACCCTTCTGCAGGACGAGTACGCGGGCTGGGAGGGCGCTCACGTCACCGTCGTCGACAAGCTCACCTACGCGGGCAACCGCGAGAGCCTGCCGGCGAACGACCCCCGGCTGACGTTCGTCCAGGGCGACATCCTCGACGGGGACCTGCTGCGCCAGCTGCTGCCCGGCCATGACGCCGTGGTGCACTTCGCGGCCGAGTCGCACGTCGACCGCTCCCTGGAGTCGGCCGCGGAATTCGTCCGCACGAACGTGCTCGGCACCCAGTCGCTGCTCGAAGCGGTCCTGGCCAGCGGCGTCGAGCGCGTCGTGCACGTCTCCACCGACGAGGTCTACGGCTCCATCGACGAAGGCTCCTGGACCGAGACCTGGCCCCTGGCGCCCAACTCCCCGTACGCCGCGTCCAAGGCCGCGTCCGACCTGGTCGCCCGCTCGTACTGGCGCACCCACGGGATCGACCTGTCGATCACGCGCTGCTCCAACAACTACGGGCCCTACCAGCACCCCGAGAAGCTCATCCCGCTCTTCGTGACCAACCTGCTGGCCGGCCTCACCGTGCCGCTCTACGGAGAGGGCGCCAACGTACGTGAATGGCTGCACGTCGACGACCACTGCCGCGCGATCGACCTCGTCCTGAACAAGGGCCAGGCCGGCGAGGTCTACAACGTCGGCGGCGGCAACGAACGCACCAACCGCGCCATCACCGAGCGGCTGCTCGAACTCACCGGCAGGGACTGGACGAGCGTGCGCCGCGTCGCCGACCGCAAGGCACACGACCTGCGCTACTCGCTCGACGAAACCAAGATCGCCGACCAGCTCGGATACGCGCCGCGCGTCTCCTTCGAGCAGGGCCTCGCCGACACCGTCGACTGGTACCGCGAGAACACCAGCTGGTGGCAGCACTCCAAGGCGATCGCGGCGGACCGGGCATGACGGAGCAACACCTCAGGAAGGGCACGACATGAGCCTGCACAAAGAACTCGTCATGGACGAAGTCCGCAAGTACCACCGGGACGTCCAGGACGACAGGGGCTTCGTCCCCGGCACCACCGAGATCTGGCCGTCCGGCGCCGTCCTGGACGAGGAGGACCGCCTCGCCCTGGTCGAGGCCGCCCTGGACATGCGGATCGCGGCGGGACGAAGCTCCCGCAAGTTCGAGTCGCAGTTCGCGCGCAAGCTCAAGCGGCGCAAGGCCCACCTGACGAACTCCGGCTCATCGGCCAACCTGCTCGCCACCACGGCCCTCACCTCACACCTCCTGGAGGACCGGCGGCTGCGCCCCGGCGACGAGGTGATCACGGTCGCCGCCGGCTTCCCCACGACCGTCAACCCGATCCTGCAGAACGGCCTGATCCCGGTCTTCGTCGACGTCGAGCTCGGCACGTACAACACGACGGCCGACCGGGTCGCCCAGGCCATCGGCCCCAAGACCCGCGCCATCATCATCGCGCACGCCCTCGGCAACCCCTTCGAGGTCGCCGAGATCGCCCAACTCGCCGAAGACCACGACCTGTTCCTCATCGAGGACAACTGCGACGCGGTCGGCTCGACCTACGACGGCCAGCTCACCGGCACCTTCAGCGACATGACGACCGTCAGCTTCTACCCCGCGCACCACCTGACGATGGGCGAGGGCGGCTGCGTCCTCACCTCGAACCTGGCGCTCGCCCGGATCGTGGAGTCGCTGCGCGACTGGGGCCGTGACTGCTGGTGCGAGCCGGGCGAGAGCAACAAGTGCCTCAAGCGGTTCAAGTACCAGATGGGCACGCTGCCCGCCGGCTACGACCACAAGTACATTTTCTCGCACGTCGGCTACAACCTGAAGGCCACCGACCTGCAGGCCGCGCTCGGCCTGACCCAGCTGGCCAAGCTGGACGACTTCTGCGCCGCGCGCCGCAAGAACTTCAAGCACCTGTACGACGGCCTCGACGGCCTCCCGCATCTGCTGCTGCCGCGGGCCACCCCGCGCAGCGACCCGAGCTGGTTCGGCTTCGCCCTCACCGTATCGCCCGAAGCGCCCTTCACCCGGGCCGAGTTGGTGGACTTCCTGGAGGGCCGCAAGATCGGCACCCGCCGTCTCTTCGCCGGCAACCTCACCCGCCACCCGGCCTACATAGGCCAGCCGCACCGTGTCGTCGGCGAGCTGACCAACAGCGACATCATCACCGAGCAGACCTTCTGGATCGGGGTCTACCCCGGCCTGACCGAGGAGATGCTCGACTACGTCGTCTCCTCGATCAAGGAATTCGTGGGAGCCCGTGGATGACCATGGAAATCGTCGGAAACGGTTTTCTCGCCAGGAACCTCCGGCCCATCGCCGACCGGCATCCCGACACGGCCGTCCTGGCGGCCGGTGTCTCCTGGGCCGGCGGCACCTCGGACGACGACTTCGCCCGGGAGTCCGCACTCCTTGACGAGGTGGCGGAGCGCTGCCGGACCACCGGGCGCCGGCTCCTCTTCTTCTCCACGGCATCCACGGGGATGTACGGAGAAGGGGGCGGCACGGGACGCGAGGACAGCCCGATCACTCCCTGCACCCCCTACGGCGCGCACAAGTTCGCACTGGAGCAGCGGCTCAAGGCCTCAGGCGCGGACTACCTCATCCTGCGCCTCGGTCACCTGGTGGGGCCCGGACAGCCGCCGCACCAGCTGATGCCCTCGCTGCTCCGGCAGGTCCTGGAGGGCGCGGTCCGCGTCCACCGGGGCGCCACCCGCGACCTCATCGACGTCGCGGACGTGGTCACCGTCATCGACTGCCTTCTGGAGCGCGGCGTACGCGGCGAGACGGTCAACGTGGCGTCGGGGGAGGCGGTGCCGGTGGACCACATCGTCGACCACCTGCAGGCGCGGCTCGGCCTCGCCGTCGAGCGCGAGTACCGCGACGCCGGGGCGCACCACGTCATCTGCACGCGGAAGCTGCGGCGCCTCGTGCCCGAGACGGCCCGGCTCGGCTTCACCCCGACGTACTACCGGCAGGTCCTCGACGCCTTTCTCGACTCCGCGGGCGTCGTCGGCGCCACCGTCCCCACCGCGTCCTGACACGCGCTTCTGCCCCTGATTCCGCAAGGAGTGAACCCCATGTACGCCCCACCCGGCAGGCCGACCCCCCGGCCGACCACGCTGACGTCGCGCGACGACCCGGCCGTCGCCCACCGCATGGCGCGGTCGGCCGCGACGGCGGAGGGCGCGCGGCTGCGCACCGACGACTTCGCCGACTGGCTGGACGAGCGGCGCCGCGCGCACCACTTCAAGGTCGAACGCATACCCTTCAGCGGCCTGGACGGCTGGTCGTTCGAGGCCGCCACCGGGAACCTGGTGCACCGCAGCGGCCGCTTCTTCACCGTCGAGGGCCTGCACGTCACCCGGGACACCGGCCCGCACCGCGAGTGGTACCAGCCCACCATCAAGCAGCCCGAGGTGGGCATCCTCGGCCTGCTGGTCAAGGAGTTCGACGGGGTCCTGCACTTCCTGATGCAGGCCAAGATGGAGCCCGGCAACCGCAACCTGCTCCAGCTGTCGCCGACCGTCCAGGCCACCCGCAGCAACTACACCAAGGTCCACAAGGGCGCCGACGTGAAGTACATCGAGTACTTCACGCAGGCCGGCCGCGGCCGGGTCATCGCCGACTCGCTGCAGTCCGAGCACGGCGCGTGGTTCTTCCACAAGAGCAACCGCAACATGATCGTCGAGGCCGTCGACGACGTCCCGCTCGACCCGGACTTCTGCTGGCTGACCCTCGGCCAGATCGGTGAGCTCCTGCACCGCGACAACGTCATCAACATGGACACCAGGACCGTGCTCGCCTGTGCACCGCTGCCCCAGGAGGACCAGGGCGCACTGCACTCGGACACGGACGTCCTGTCCTGGTTCACCGCCGAGCGCGCCCGGCACGACGTCCACGCGGAACGCGTTCCGCTGGACGAGGCGAGCGGCTGGAAGCGCGGGGACATGTCCATCGACCACGAGGAGGGCCGCTACTTCAGCGTGGTCGCCCTGCGCGTGGAGGCCGGCAGCCGAGAGGTGACCGGCTGGACCCAACCGGTGTTCGAACCGCACGGCATCGGTGTCACGGCCTTCGTGACGCGCACGATCGGCGGAGTGCCGCACGTCCTGATGGAGGCACGCGTCGAGGGCGGCCTCCTGGACACGGTGGAGCTCGCGCCCACCGTCATGCACACCCCCGACAACTACGCCTACCTGGAAGACGAATACCGCCCGCCCTTCCTCGACCTGGTCCTGGCGGCGACCCCCTCGCAGATCCGCTACGAGGCGCTGCACTCGGAGGAGGGCGGCCGCTTCCTCAACGCCGAGAGCCGCTACCTCATCGTCGAGGCGGACGAGGAAACGGTGCCCGTGGAGGCGCCCCCGGGGTACTGCTGGATCGCTCGTGACCAGCTCAACTCCCTTCTCCAGCACGGTCATTACCTCAACGTCCAGGCCCGCACACTTCTCCTGTGCCTCAACGCACTCGCGGGGCGGTCGTGAGGGGCAACAAGGGCGGCATTCGGGTCGGCCTGCTGGGCTGCGCGGACATCGCCCGGCGGCGCGTGCTGCCCGCCATGGCGTCCACGGACGGCATCCGGATCACCGCGATCGCCAGCCGGGACGCGGGCAGGGCCGAGGAACTCGCCGGGACCTACGACGCCGAGCCTGTGCACGGCTACCAGCGGCTGCTCGACCGCGACGACATCGACGCCGTCTACCTCCCACTGCCCGCCGCCCTGCACGCGGAGTGGACGGAGGCGGCGCTGCGCGCGGGAAAGCACGTACTCGCCGAGAAGCCGCTGACGACCGACCTGGAGAGCTCCCGCCGACTGGTCACGCTCGCGCGGGAGTCGGGCCTCTTCATGATGGAGAACGTGATGTTCGTCCATCATCCGCTGCACGACGCGGTGCTCAAGCTCGTCGCCGACGGCGCCATCGGCGAACTGCGCGCCTTCCAGGCCGCGTTCGCCATCCCGCGCCTGCCGGACGACGACATCAGGCATCGCGCGGACCTGGGCGGCGGCGCCCTCTGGGACACCGGCGTCTACCCGGTCCGGGCCGCCCTGCACTTCCTGGGCGAAGGCCTCGAAGTCCGCGGCGCGCTGCTCGGCCGGGGCCAGGGCCGCGAGGTGGACACCTCGGGGCAGGCGCTCCTGAGCACGCAGGGCGGCATCGGCGCCCGGCTCGTCTTCGGGCTCGACCACGCCTACCGGTCCTCGTACGAACTGTGGGGGAGCGAGGGCCGCATCACTGTGGAGCGCGCCTTCACACCGCCGGCGGACTTCGTGCCGGAGATTCGCGTCGAGCGCCGCTCCGGTACGGAAGTGATCCAGCTGCCGCCCGCTGACCAGGTCGCCCGCACGGTCGCAGCCTTCGTGGACGGCGTGCGCGCGCGGTCCACGCCGGACCCCGTGTGCCTGCGGCAGGCGGAGCTCCTTGACGGGGTGCGCCGGGCCGCGGGCGACGTGGCCTAACGGCCTGGCCGGGCGCCCGCTCCGTCCCCACAGCCCTCAACTCCGCACACTCCAGTGATCATTGCTACCGCCTCCGGAAGGGCGACTACCTTGAAGCAGAACGAGATCCGCCGCCTTGACCGGGTGATCATCCGCTTCGCGGGTGACTCGGGGGACGGTATGCAGCTCACCGGTGACCGGTTCACTTCGGAGACGGCGTCCTTCGGGAACGACCTGTCGACACTGCCGAACTTTCCCGCCGAGATCCGTGCTCCTGCCGGGACGCTGCCGGGTGTCTCCTCCTTTCAGCTGCATTTCGCCGACCACGACATCCTCACGCCGGGCGACGCGCCGAACGTCCTGGTCGCGATGAACCCGGCAGCGCTGAAGGCCAACCTTCCGGATGTTCCTCGCGGGGCCGAGATCATCGTCAACACCGATGAGTTCACGCCCCGGGCGATGCTGAAGGTCGGCTTCGCCCAGTCGCCGCTGGACGACGGGTCGTTGGACGCCTTCCAGGTGCACCCGGTGCCGTTGACGACGCTGACGGTAGAGGCGTTGAAGTCACACGGCCTGTCCCGCAAGGACGCGGGGCGCAGCAAGAACATGTTCGCGCTGGGTCTGCTGTCGTGGATGTATCACCGGCCGACCGAGGGCACGGAGAAGTTCCTGCGGACCAAGTTCGCCAAGAAGCCGGCTATCGCCGAGGCGAACATCGCCGCATTTAGGGCGGGTTGGAACTTCGGTGAGACGACGGAGGACTTCGCGGTCTCCTACGAGATCGCCCCGGCGACCAGTGCTTTTCCGACCGGCACTTACCGCAACATCTCGGGGAACCTGGCCCTCTCGTACGGGTTGATCGCGGCGGGCCGGCAGGCTGATCTGCCGCTCTACCTGGGCTCGTATCCGATCACTCCGGCCTCCGACATCCTGCACGAGCTGTCCAAACACAAGAACTTCGGTGTGCGCACCTTCCAGGCCGAGGACGAGATCGCGGGCATCGGGGCGGCGCTGGGTGCGGCGTTCGGCGGCTCGCTCGCGGTGACGACGACCTCGGGGCCCGGTGTGGCGTTGAAGTCGGAGACGATCGGCCTCGCGGTGTCGTTGGAGCTGCCGCTGCTGATCGTGGACATTCAGCGCGGTGGGCCTTCGACCGGTCTGCCGACCAAGACCGAGCAGGCGGATCTGCTGCAGGCCATGTTCGGGCGCAACGGTGAGGCGCCGGTGCCGATCGTGGCGCCCAAGACGCCGGCGGACTGCTTCGACGCGGCGATCGAGGCGGCGCGGATCGCGGTCACCTACCGCACCCCGGTGTTCTTGCTGAGCGACGGCTACCTGGCCAACGGGTCCGAACCCTGGCGGGTACCCGAGGAAAACCAGCTGCCGGATCTCCGCGTTGCCTTCGCCTCCGGGACGAACCATGTCCTGGAGGACGGGACCGAGGTCTTCTGGCCCTACAAGCGCGACCCGGAGACACTCGCGCGCCCCTGGGCGATTCCGGGCACCCCCGGCCTCGAACACCGCATCGGCGGCATCGAGAAGCAGGACGGCACCGGCAACATCTCCTACGACCCCGCCAACCACGACTTCATGGTCCGCACCCGCCAGGCCAAGATCGACGGGATCAAGGTCCCGGACGTCACTGTTGATGACCCCGGCGGCGAGGCGCGACTGCTGGTCCTCGGCTGGGGTTCGACCTACGGGCCCATCACCGCCGCCGTCCGGCGCCTGCGGGCGGCCGGCGAGAGCGTGGCGCAGGCCCATCTGCGCCACCTCAATCCCTTCCCCCGGAATCTGGGCGAGGTCCTGAAGCGTTACGACAAGGTGGTGATTCCCGAGATGAACCTCGGTCAGCTCGCCACGCTGATCCGTGCCAAGTACCTCGTGGATGCCCAGTCCTTCACGCAGGTCAACGGGATGCCGTTCAAGGCCGAGCAGCTCGCCACCGCCCTCAAGGAGGCCGCCCGCCATGCCCACTGAGGCCCTCACCCTCATCCCCAAATCCGACCTGCCGCTCACCGCCAAGGACTTCAAGTCCGACCAGGAGGTGCGCTGGTGCCCCGGCTGCGGTGACTACGCCGTCCTGGCCGCCGTACAGGGCTTCATGCCCGAACTCGGCCTGGCCAAGGAGAACATCGTCTTCGTCTCCGGCATCGGCTGCAGCTCACGCTTCCCGTACTACATGAACACCTACGGGATGCACTCCATCCACGGCCGCGCCCCCGCCATCGCCACCGGACTCGCCTCCTCCCGCCGCGACCTGTCCGTGTGGGTGGTCACCGGCGACGGCGACGCCCTGTCCATCGGCGGCAACCACCTCATCCACGCCCTGCGCCGCAACGTCAACCTCAAGATCCTGCTGTTCAACAACCGGATCTACGGCCTCACCAAAGGCCAGTACTCCCCGACCTCCGAAGTCGGCAAGATCACCAAGTCCACGCCGATGGGCTCCCTCGACGCGCCCTTCAACCCCGTCTCCCTCGCCATCGGCGCGGAGGCGAGCTTCGTGGCCCGCACCGTGGACTCCGACCGCAAACACCTCACCTCGGTGCTGCGCGAAGCCGCCGAACACCCCGGCACCGCCCTGGTGGAGATCTACCAGAACTGCAACATCTTCAACGACGGCGCCTTCGAAGTCCTCAAGGACAAACAGCAGGCCGAGGAAGCCGTGATCCGCCTGGAACACGGCCAACCCATCCGCTTCGGGGCTCCCCTGGAAGGCGGCCTCGGCTCCAAGGGCGTCGTACGCGACCCGGTGACCGGCGACCTCAAAGTCGTCCCGGTCACGCCTGAGACGGAGTCTCAGATTCTGGTCCACGACGCGCACTCGACCTCGCCGACGCTGGCCTTCGCCCTCTCCCGCCTCGCCGACCCCGACACCCTGCACCACACCCCCATCGGCGTCTTCCGCAACACCCGACGCCCCGTCTACGACACCCTCATGTCCGACCAGCTCGACACCGCCATCGAACAGAACGGCAAAGGCGACCTGGCCGCACTGCTCGCCGGCAACGACACCTGGACCGTCGGCTGATATCAGCCCTTTTCCGAGTACAGCTTGACCTGAACCGAGGTTCAGGTTGGAAGGTGAATACATGAAGCCGAGTGAAACAACCCCCCGCCGTGTCGAGTTCTTCTACGACCTTGTCTGTGTCCATTCCTATCTCGGGTTCGCCCGGTTCTCCGCGGCCATCGAGCGGTATCGCGAAAAGGGCGGAGAGGTCGAGGTGGTCTTCCGCCCGTTCCATCTGTCGACGGACGAACCGGCCACCGGGCGGCCGTTGTTCGAAGTGCACCGGGACGCCTTCGGCGAGGAAAGGGCCAAGGCCATTTCCAAGGACCGGTCCTTCGGCGCGGAGGACGGTCTCGACGTGCACTTCGATCGGGCCATCTTCACCAATACGGGCGCCGGGCACCGGCTGGTGCTCGCGGCGGCTGAGCAGGGCAAGGGCGAGCGCATGGTGGAGCGGTTGTTCCGCGCCTATTTCACCGACGGGGTGAACATCGCCGAACCCGAGACGCTGCGACGCCTCGCGGACGAGGTCGGGGTGCTGCCGGCCGATGTGGGCGACGAGGTGCTGAACGCACAGCTTTCCCGCGTGCGCGAGGAGAAGGTGAGCTCCGTGCCGCTGTTCGTCTTCGATGACGGTGCGCGGATTTCGGGTGCGCAGGCCGTCGAGGAGTTCTCGGAAGCACTGGAGAGGATTCCGCACAGCAGCTGAGCCGACTGTTCGGCTGTTCATACGCAACACACGCAGCGGGTTGCGCCGGGAAGACCGGCGCAACCCGCTGCTTTGCGTGCCCGTGCGCAAGAAGGCAGAGCCGCGGACACCAGAGCACCCAGCGCACACCCATCGATCGCGAACCTTGAGGAGACGACATGCCGTCGACCGAGCTGATCTGCGTGGAAAAGGGCTCCCCGACCCCCGAGGAGCTCGCCGCCCTCACCGCCGTCCTGCTGAGCCGTCAGGCCCCGGACGCCACCCCGGACGACATCTCCTGCCACCACCGCGCGACCGCCCGCTGGAGCCGGCCCGACCGGACCCCGCGTTCCCCGGGCCCGCGCAGCTGGCGTGCCTGAGCCATGCGACCCCACCGCGTTTGCGCGCCCGCGCCCCTCCGTACCCGCCGAGGAAGGAACACACCTGTGATCACCGATGAGGCCGAGCTCACCACCCGCCGTCGCCCCGACCCGCGCTCCCTGCACGCGACGCCCCTGCCGGTGCCCCTCCTCGCCGGTGAGGACGAGAGCGACGTCGGTGAGCCGCACATCCTGCGCGGACTCGACTGAGGATCCCGCCGTCCCGTGCTGCCTGTCCCACCGCCCGGACCAGCTCTGCCCGGCCCAGCCGTGCCCGGACCAGCCGTGCCCGGACCAGCCGTGCCCGTACCAGCCCTGCCCGCACAACCATCGGAGCCCTGATCCCCATGCCTGTCTCGCCCGCCAGTACGTCCCTGGGAGTCCGTCGCATCGTCCTCGAAGGGGCGGGCGTCACCCTGTCGGCGCTCCTCGCCGAAGCCCCGTGCCACCCGCCGCGCGCCACGATCGTGGCACTGCACGGCGGAGGAATGAGCGCCGGCTACTTCGACGGGCAGGCGCACCCCGACCTGTCGCTGCTGACGCTCGCCGCGAGTCTCGGCTACAACGTGCTGTCCGTGGACCGTCCCGGTTACGGCACGTCCGCGGCCCAACTGCCGGACGGGCAGACCCTGGTGGAGCAGTCGGCCACTTTGTACGCGGCCCTGAAGCACTACGCCTCGCAGTACGAGACCGGCGCGGGATACTTCGTCCTCGCACACTCCTACGGCGGCAAACTGGCGCTCACGGCCGCCGCCGACGAGCAGGGCGCCGCCCTGATCGGCCTCGACATATCGGGGTGCGGCCACCAGTACGCCGTCGGCCCCGACGACCTGCCGGGCGCCCGCGGCCACGGGCGCTGGTCGCTGACCTGGGGCGCGCTGCGGTACTACCCGCCGAACACATTCCTCAGCAGCGCCTCGCTCGTCGCGCCGATGCCCGCCCGTGAGGGCAGGGAGGCCGCACTCTGGCCGGACACGTTCCCGGACGTCGCCGCCCGCGTGCGGGTGCCGGTCCGGCTGACCTTCGCCGCGCACGAGGCGTGGTGGCGGCACGACGAGACCGCTGTCGCCGACCTCACCGCCCGTCTCGCCTCGAAGCGCGTCGTCATCGACCGCGTTCCCGAGGCCGGACACAACATCAGCCTCGGCTGGGCGGCCCGTTCGTACCACCTCAAGGCCCTGGCGTTCCTGGAGGAATGCCTCGCCGGACGGGTGTGAGCGCTTCCCATGCAGACGTTCCGCTCGCTCGCCGTACGCAACTTCCGTCTCTTCACGGCGGGTCAGGTCGTCTCCGTGGCGGGCACCTGGATGATGGTCGTGGCCCAGGACTGGCTGGTGCTGTCCCTCACGGACGACTCCGCCACCGCTCTGGGCATCGTCACGGCCCTGCAGTTCACACCGCTGCTCCTGCTCACGCTCTACGGCGGCCGGCTCGCGGACCGCCACGACAAACGGCTCCTGCTCACCGTCGCGAACGTGACGTCGGGGCTGCTCGCGCTGCTGCTCGGTCTGCTCGTGCTCGGCGGCCGGGCGGAACTGTGGCAGGTCTACCTCTTCGCGCTGGGTCTCGGCACCGTCAACGCCCTGGAGATACCCACCCGCATGGCCTTCGTGAGCGAGATGGTCGGCTCCGAACTGCTGCCCAACGCGTCGGCGCTCAGCGCGGCGTACTTCAATGTCGCCCGCGTCGTGGGACCTGCCCTCGCGGGCCTGTTGATCAGCGGCTTCGGCATCGGCCAGGTGATGGCCCTGAACGCGCTGAGCTACGCGGCGACCGTGGTGGCGCTGCGCCTGATGCGGCCCGGTGAGCTGCACCGGGCCCCGCGCACCGCCTCGCGCGCCCGGGTCGTCGACGGGCTTCGTCATGTGCGGGGCCGCCCGGACCTCATGCTGCCGCTGGCGCTCGTCGCGGTGATCGGTGTCTTCGGGTTCAACTTCCAGCTCACGCTCCCGCTTCTCGCCAAGACCGAATTCCATTCCGACGTCAGCGCGTTCGGTCTGCTCACCGCGGCCCTGGCCGCCGGGTCCCTCGCGGCGGCCTTCGTCACCACCGCGCGCCGGGGCCGCCCCACGAGCCGCACGGTCCTGGTGGCCGCGCTCGGCTTCGGCGTCCTGGAGACGGCCACCGGCCTGGCGCCGTCGTACGCGGCGGTCGTGGTCCTGCTCGTGCTCACCGGCTTCGCGACCGTCTGGTTCGCGCAGGCGGCGAACCACCGCATCCAGCTCGGCACCGACACGGAGTTCCGCGGCCGGGTGATGGCGCTCTACACCCTGGTCTTCCAGGGCTCCACGCCGCTCGGCGCCCTGTTCGTCGGCCGGCTCAGCGAGGAGGCGGGCGCGCGCTCGGGGCTCTATGTCGGCGGGCTCGTCTCCTGCGCGGCGGCCGTCGCGGCGCTGGCGGTCGACCGCTCCCGAGAGCGCCCCCGCGTCAGATGCCCATGCGGACGCCGATGCCGTCGAGCACACAGTCCAGACCCGACTCGAACTTCGCCCGTCGGTCTCCGAAGTGGCTGGCGGCGCTAGCGCTGCGCTGGTAGGTGGGGTAGCGGCCGGTGCTCATCAGCCAGGTGAACTCCGGGGCCATGGCCATCTTGACGTCATCGCTGTGGGTCCAGCCCTGCCCCTTCATGAGCAGTTCCATCGACGCCTCGGTGTAGGCACTTCCGTACGCGTAGGCGTTGACCGTCTCGAACACGGCCATGCTCAGCTCGGGGCTCAGGCCTGCCGCGTCGAGGGCCAGCAGCGCCTGCTCGTTGACGGCGAGGCGGTTCGGCGTCGGCGCGAACATGGCCTTGGAGAGCCGGGCCAGCCAGGGGTGCGTGAGCACCAGCTCACGGGTGTTGACGGCGAGGACGCGCATGGTCTCGCGCCAGTCACTGGGGTCGTCGGGGACCTTCAGGTCGCCGTAGACGGTGTCGACCATCAGCTCGAGGACGTCGTCCTTGCCGGACACGTACCGGTACGCGGCCATGGGCGCGACCTCGAGCTCGGTGGCGAGCCGTCGCATGGTGACGGCGTCGATCCCCTCCGCGTCGGCGATCGTGACGGCGACCGACGCGATCCGACCGGGGGAGAGCACCTGGGCGCGCGGGGCGGCGATCGGCCGCTCGAGGCGCTCCCACAGGGAAACCTTGTCGCCGACCTCGCACTGCGACGCGGCGGGGGACTTCTTCTCACTGGCCACGGGTGTGGCCTCCTTCCCGTTCACCTGGATACAGCGTATCAGCAGTAGACAACGTACACGTTGATGTGTACGTTGTATTTGTCGCCGGATACGGCGTACACAAACATCATCGAGGAGCTTCGCATGGCCGAGAAGAACGAGGGCCCCCTGAACGTCGCGGTCATCATGGGATCGACCCGTGACGGGCGCTTCGGGCCCGTCGTCGCCGACTGGGTGCTCGGTCACCTCGGCCAGCGCGACGACATGACCGCCGACCTCGTCGACCTGGTGAAGACGCCGGTCCCCGCGGTTCTGCCGGACTTCACCAAGGCCCCCGAGCCGGCCAACTCCGCCCTGCTCGAGAAGATCTCGCCGCGCCTCGAGGCTGCCGACGCGTTCATCATCGTCACGCCCGAGTACAACCACAGCTTCCCCGGCGGCCTGAAGAACGCCATCGACTGGCACAACCCGCAGTGGCACGGCAAGCCGGTCGCCTTCGTCTCGTACGGCGGCCTGTCCGGCGGCCTGCGAGCGGTGGAGGGGCTGCGCCCCGTCCTGGCGGAGCTGAACGCGGTGACCATCCGCAACACCGTCAGCTTCCACAACTACCCGGCGAACTTCGACGCCGACGGCAAGCCCACGGACCCCGCCTGCGACGGCGCGGCCAAGTCGCTGCTCGACCAGCTGGCGTGGTGGGGCCTTGCCCTGCGCGACGCCAGGTCCATCCGCCCCTACGCGGCCTGAATCCACCACCACTGATTGGGGAGTTGCGATGACGACCATCGAAGCCGGGGAACCGGACACCACGGCAACCGAGACGAAGACCCCGGCACGGCAGCGGTCGATCTACTTCGGCGTCTTCGGGCTGATGCTCGGCATGTTCCTCGCCATGCTGGACGGCCTGATCGTCGGCACCGCGCTCCCCACCATCGTGGGTGACCTGGGTGGGCTCGACCGACTGTCCTGGGTGGTGACCGCCTACCTGCTCACCACGGCCGCGTCCACGCCCATCTGGGGAAAGCTCGGCGACATGTACGGCCGCAAGGGCTCGTTCATGACCGCCGTCGTGATCTTCCTGATCGGCTCGATGCTGTCGGGCGTGGCCCAGGACATGAACCAGCTCATCGCGTTCCGGGCCGTGCAAGGGCTCGGCGCGGGCGGCCTGATGGTCGGCGCGATGTCGATCATCGGCGTCCTTGTGCCGCCGCGGGAGAGCGGCAAACTGCAGTCCATGCTCGGCGTGATGATGCCGGTGGCGTACGTCTCCGGGCCGCTGATCGGCGGGTTCTTCACCGACCACCTGAGCTGGCGCTGGGTCTTCTACATCAACGCGCCCCTGGGAGCCATCGCCCTCGTCGTCGTCGGCCTGGGCATCCGCCTGAAGCGTGAGCGCTCCAAGGCGAAGATCGACTACCCGGGTGCGGCGCTGCTCGTCACGAGCGTCCTGGCCCTGACCCTGCTCTCGACGTGGGGCGGCAGCAGCTACGCGTGGCTCTCGCCGGAGATCCTCGGTCTCGCGGCGGTCGCGGTCCTGGCGTTCGCCTGGTTCGTACGGGTGGAGAAGCGGGCCGAGGAGCCCCTGATGCCGCCGCGGCTCTTCCGCAACCGGAACTTCACCATCGTGCAGGTGCTCAGCCTTCTCGTGGGTGCGGTCATGTTCGGCGCGACCAACTACCTTCCGCAGTACATGCAGTTCGTGAAGGGCCTGTCGCCGACCGCCAGCGGCATGCTGCTGCTGCCCCTGATGTTCGGCATGCTGGCCGTGCAGATCACCGTCGGCCGGCTGATCAGCAAGACGGGCAAGTACCGCATCTATCCGATCCTCGGCGGCGTCTTCACCGTGGCGGGCACGCTGGTCCTCCTGATGCTCCAGGTGGACACCGCGGTGGCCCTCGTCTCCGGCCTGACGCTGGTGCTCGGCATCGGCCTCGGCTTCATGATGCAGAGCACGATCCTCATCACGATGAACAGCGCCGAGCCCCGTGACATGGGCGCGGCCAGCGGTTCCGTCACGCTGATCCGTACGCTCGGCGGCTCGCTGGGTGTCGCGGCGCTCGGCGCGGTGTACGTCAACAACCTGTCGGGCGAGCTGACCGCCCGGCTCGGTTCGGCGGAGGCCGAGAAGCTGACCAAGGACGGCGCCAGCATGACGCCCGAGCTCCTGAAGGGCATGCCCGAGAAGATCCGGGACGCCTACGAGGCCGCGGTCACCAGCGGTCTGCAGGGCACCATCATCGGCGCGGCTGTCCTCGCAGTGCTGATGTTCGGCATCGCCTGGCTGATCCGCGAGGTCCCGCTGCGGACGGTGGCCGCGCAGGACCTTGAGGACGCCGACGGCACCGACAGCACCGACAGCGCCCTCAACGCAGAAAAGGCGGTCTCCGTAGAGACCGCGGAAGCGGAAGCGCACGCCGATCACACGGCGAAGAGCACCCCGGTCAAGACCCGAACCCCCTGACCACGGTCCGGGGACCGGCACGGGCTTACTTCCCCCGGAGCCCGAGTTCGGTCCCCGGCCGTGCCGCAGCCCCTCGCCGTACCTTCCGGTACGGCGAGGGGCTCGCGGCGTTTCAGGCCCGGTACGACGCGGCCAGCTGCTCCAGCGTGGCGACGATGTCGTTGGGGCTCGGTGTGGCGAGCGCGTCCTGGTGCAGGCCCCGGACGCCGTCCTTGAACGACGGGTCGTCCAGGATGCCGACGAGCTGCTTGCGCACGGTGTCCACGTCGAACGGATCGTTGTCGACGACGAGACCGGCGCCCCGCTCGGCCACGAACCTGCCGATGTCGGTGACATGCGGCCCGTCCTCCGCGCAGACGAGCTGCGGGACCTGGTGGGCGACGGCCGCGGCGAAGGTCCGCCCGCCGCCGTGGTGCACGATCGCCGAGCAGGTCGGCAGGAGCAGGTCGAGCGGCACGTACTCGATGACGCGCACGTTGTCCGGCAGCGTGCCCACCTCGGCGATCTGCGCGTCGTTGAGGGTCGCCACCACCTCGACGTCCAGGTCGGACATCGCCTCCACGAGACCGGCCAGCGGAAACCTGCCGGCGCCGGCGAAGACCTTGCGCATGCTCACCCCGGCGGACAGCGCGACACGCGGCCGCTCCGGAGCCTCCCGGAGCCAGTCGGGGAGCGCGGCGGAGCCGGTGTAGGACACCGGGCGTACGGGGACGTAGCGCAGGCCGACGGGCAGGCGCATCGCCGAGGGCATCGGGTCGATGCTCCACTGGCCGACCAGCAGCTCCTCGGAGAACTCAAGGCCGAGCCGGTCGAGCAGCGGACGCATCCGCGTGGCCATCAGGTCGTCCGCGGAGCCGGGCCGCACACCCGAAAGCCGCAGCTGCTCCCGGGTCCAGCCCATGTCGTCGACCGACCACAGGAAGCGTGCGTGCGGTACACCGACGGCCTCGGCGGCGATGCCGCCGGGGAAGAACATCGGGTCCCAGATGATGAGGTCGGGGCCCCAGGAACGGGCGTACGCGATCAGGTCGTCCACCGCCGAGGCCGCGCCGTCCGCCGGCGGCCCGGCGTTGCACAGACTCATGAACGCGCTCAGCATGGGGCGCGGCGGCAGCGGCTTGCGCGTGTGCCACACGGGCGACTTGTCGCGCAGGGACTCGTCGAGGGATCCGAGCAGTGCGATGCCCGACTCGATCTCCTCGTTGATCGCGGCAAGGAAGCCTGCCTCGCCGATTTGCACGGACGTGAGCCCGGCCTTGACGACCGTGTCGACGAGTTCCGGGGGACTGGCGACCCGGACCTGGTGCCCCGCGCCGGTCAGCGCGTCGGCCAGCGGGACGATCGGATAGACGTGTGCCGTCGCCGGCACCATCGCGAACAGGATCTTCATGGGAGGTCTCCGTGGTGGGAAGGGTGGTCAGAGCCGTTCCAGCTCGCGGACCACGTCAGAGGGCAGGGGCAGTTCAGCGATCTCCCGCGCGAGCTCGCCCGCACTGCGGCGGTACGAGGCATCGCCCAGGATCTTCTCGGCCGCCGCGGCGGTCTCCTGCGGGCTGTCCTGCCCCGGCAGCAGAGTGAGGGCACAGCCCCGCGCGGTCAGCCGCTGTGACGCGGGGACGGCCAACGGGCCGTTGGGAAGGGAGAGTTGCGGGACCCCGGCGTTCATCGCGGTCATCATGGTGACCCCGCCCCCGTGATGGATCATCAGGTCCGAGGTGGGTGCGACGACGTCGAGCGGGAGCCAGCCCGCGCGGATTCCGGCGGACTCCGCGCGCAGCTCGGCGGCGATGTCCTCCGGTGCCGCGATGACCAGCTCCACGTCCAGGGCGCCGATGGTCTTCGCCATGTCGCGCAGGAACGTGAAGCTGTTGTCGTGGCCGTCGCGCGAGGCGCGACTGCCCGACGTGAGGCAGATGCGGGGCCGGTCGCCCTTCGTGTACATCCAGGGCTCCACGACCTGCTGCTGGTTGCCGGGGATCCAGCGCATCAGCTGAGCGGGGGCAGCGCCCGGGGGCTGCAGGGAGGGCGGGCAGATGTCGATCAGGAGGTCGGGCTCCGGAAGCCGGTCGAGGCCCAACTCGCTGAGTTCGGGCCGGAGTTCCTCGTCGGCTCCTGGGTGGATCGTGTCGGCCTCGGAGATGTCCCAGGCGTGGCGTACGACGGGGACGCCGAGCCGGGCGGCAAGGAGCCCGGCCGCGTACGACATGGTGCCGCCGACCACGACGTCGGGCCGCCAGCCGCGGGCCAGCTCCAGGAGTGGCCCGATGTTCGCGGCGGCCATCCGACCGAACGCGCCCCCGGCGAAGGGTCCGCCTTCGGCGGGTCCTGCGGGAAGGGGGAGTTCGCGCCCGGAACGGTCCTGGCTGATGAACGCCCACAGGGGACGGTCGGTCAGCCGTACGGCCGGAAGTCCGACGCCCACCACGGCGGGCATCGCCTGTGCGTGTGCCGCCATGAAGACCTCGTGACCGCTGTTCCGTGCGGCGGTCGCGAGTGGTGCCAGGGCGTAGACGGTCGCCGAACTGCCGGAAGCGACGAAGAGAATGCGCATGAGATGTCCCACCGTTGGGCCGGTAGACCGGCGGTGAACGTGATCCTTACTGGGTCTGGCGCTCGCCCCGCGCGAGCTGCTCCAGGTCGGCGACGACACGCGAAGGCGACGGCATGGCCGTCATCTCCCGGCGCAGCTCTTCGGCGGCCTTGGTGTGGCCGGGCTCCGTGAGCAGCGCGGTGAAGGCGTCACGGAGCGACGCGGGGTCGTTCTGGGAATCGGCGTCGTCGAGCGTGATGCCCGCGCCCGCGTCGGCGATCCGGTCGCCGTGCGCGAACTGGTCGGCGAACTGCGGCACCACGAGCTGGGGCAGGCCGAAGGCGGTGGACGTCATGGTGGTGCCCGCGCCGCCGTGGTGGACGACCGCGTCGCAGGTGTGCAGGAACAGGTTCAGCGGAGCCGGATCCACCAGGCGTACGGTGCCGGGCAGCGTGCCGAGCGCCTCGCGGTGCCGCTCGTCCACCGTCGCGATCACCTCGACGCCCGGCTGACTGCCGAAGGTGTGGAGCATGCGGCGGAGCATCGGTACCCCGTTCATGTCCAGCGTGCGACCGCCGAGCGAGACGGCCACCCGGCGCGGCGCGCCCTCGGCCCGGCGGCCGCCGACCCACCGGGGCAGCCTGCCGTTCCCGTTGTAGGGCACGTACCGGATCGGGGTTCCCGCCGTGGTGCCGGGCAGTTGGAGCGAGGGCGGGCAGGGGTCGAGCACCACCGCCGGGTCGGGGTACGCCCCGAGCCCGAGCCGCTCGGACATCGCCCGCAGGGACTGCTTGGCCTGGGCGTGCGCCGTGTCCGAGAGCGGATCGACGCCCCACCGGTGGCGCACGACCGGGGCGCCGGTCAGCGCGCCGACGATCAGTGCGCTGAACTCCAGCGGATCGCACACCACCAGATCGGGGCCGAAGGCGCGGGCCGTCTCCACGTAGGCCTCGCAGAGATAGCGGGTGTGCACGGACCAGCCCATGCCCGCCTTGCCCAGCTTGCTCTCGTGCTCGGCGCGCGGCTGCGCCTCGACCGGCCGCGTCCCCTCCTTGACCGTGTCGGCCAGCAGATCCTCGACGTGATAGGCCGATCCGACGCTCACGCCGTTGAGGCCGGCCGCGCCGACCGCGGGCATCACATCGGGCTGTCCCGCCACCAGCACCTCGTGGCCCGCGGCCCGCAGCGCCCAGGCCAGCGGGACCATCGGGGTGAAGTGGGTGGGGACGGGCGTGGACATCATCAGAACGCGCATCGGGTCTCCTTGAGCGGGATGGAGCGGTCAGTCCGCGGCACGCTGTCCCCAGGCGGTGATCAGCAGGGCCGTCAGGTCCCGGCCGGCGGGGGTGCCGAGCAGGTCCAGGAAGTCGGTGAGCTCCGCGGCCGTCACCAGGCCGCTGTCGACGAGGCTCTGGCCCTCCTGCCGCAGACGCAGCCCGATCAGTTCGTCGTCGGCCGGGGACTGCCCGGGGCCCGCGCCGGTGAGACTGCTGCCGACCGCGGTGAAACCGGTGCGGGACAGGGCGGCGGGCAGCCCGCGCGCCCAGCTCATGTCCGCGCCGACGGACTTCATGTGGTCGACGTAGCCGCGCAGGAGGGTGCGGCCGACCGCGGTCGGAGCCTCGTCGGCGGGCAGGTAGTAGAAGTCGGCCACGACCAGCCAGCCGCCGGGGGCCAGCCACTCGCGGGCGCGTGCGAGAGCGGCGTCGGGGTCCCGCAGGTGCTCCAGCGTGGCCCGCGTGAAGATGAGGTCGAACGAGCCGGGTTCGAGGTCGAGTTCCTCGATGTCGGCCTGCCTGACGGTGAGGTTGGTGGCCTTTCCGGTGTCGAGGAACGTGGTGTCGGCGTCGACGGCGAGCACGCTGCCCAGGTGAGCGCGGCCCGCGAGCCAGTAGCTCATCGACCCTGCCCCGGCGCCCAGTTCGAGGCAGCGCCAGGCCGGGTCGAAGGGGAGGCTGTCGAGCACCTCGACGGACATGGGGTCGTACTTGAGCTCGAACAGCCGTATCTGGCTGAGCGGGGAAGCCGACCCGGTGGTCAGTGAGCCGGTGCTGCGCGAGGGCGCCCCGGACCCGGCGGTGGCCGCGTCGATCTGCTCGGCCAGGGTGCACAGGACGAGGTGCGGGGGAGCGGTCTCCAGTCGCGCGACGGCGTCCTGCCCCGCCGAGTTCTCCGGGTGGTCCATGTAGGCGCGAAAGGAGTCCTCGTCCACCCACTGGGGGTAGTTGACGTAGGTCGACCCGTCGTCGCTGATGTACGGCGTCGCGGAGACGAAGCCGGGGTGCAGGTGCTTCCAGCCGCCCGCGTCGCGCAGCAGGGCCGCCAGGGCGAGCGCGTTGTCGCGCCCGCCGACGTGCCGCAGGGCGTAGCACATGATGCCCGCACGCCGGTCGGCCGCGGGTCCTTCGAGCCCGCTCTGGGGGACGCCGCCGAAGGAGGTGTGCGAGAGGACTCCGGGCCGCTCGGACAGGGTGAGCAGCGGACTGTCGGCAGGGCTGTTCTCGGCCGCGGCGACGAAGTGCTTCTGCTCGGCCCACTCGACGCGGCTGACCACCGTCGTACGGTCGAGGCTCAGGTGGAGCCGTGCGGAGAGGAATCCCTCGCGTTCGCTGACCCACCCCCGTATCTCGGCGGCGAGCAGGTCGACGAGTCGCTCGGCCGTGCCGGGCGCGTCGGTGCGCAGCTCCTCGAAGACCGCGTAACCAACTGCGGTGTGTTGTACGGGCGTTGACGTCATCAGGTTCTCCAGGGCTCGTGTCACTTGCGGTGCCGCACGGTCAGCTGTTCGAGGACAGGGACGATGTCGCCGGGGCTGGGGACGGACGCGGCCTCGTCGCGCAGCTCCACGGCGCCCTGCAGGAAGGACGGCTCCTCGAGGAGCCGGACGATCCCGTCACGCAGCCGCCGCGGGGTGAACTCCTCGCTGTCGACGACCAGTCCGGCGCCGCGCTCCGCGACATGACCGGCGATCGCCTTCTCGCCCCAGAACTCCATCGGCACCACCAGCTGCGGCACGGCGTGCGCCACGGCGGCCGCGAACGTCCCGCCGCCGCCGTGGTGCACCACGGCGGAGCAGGTCGGAAGCAGCAGATCGAGGGGGACGTACTCCGTCATGCGTACGTTGTCGGGGACCGGCCCCGCGGTCGCGTACCGCCCGGCGTCCAGGGTCGCCACCAGCTCGATGTCCAGGTCGGCGACCGCGTCGAACAGCTCGGGCAGGGCGACCCCGCTCTCCCGGAACACCTGTCGGCCGCGGCCGCCCACGCCCAGGGTCAGACACACCCGGGGCACGCCCACCGGCTCCCGGAGCCAGTCGGGAAGCGCGGCCGTCCCGTTGTACGGAATCCGGCGCACCGGCACGTTCCGCAGGCCGAGCGGCAGACGCAGGGCCGGTGGCATCGGGTCGATCGTCCACTGGCCGAGCAGCA
This sequence comes from Streptomyces sp. NPDC054872, assembly GCF_053610705.1. Taxonomy (NCBI): domain Bacteria; kingdom Bacillati; phylum Actinomycetota; class Actinomycetes; order Kitasatosporales; family Streptomycetaceae; genus Streptomyces; species Streptomyces sp. NPDC054872. The sequence continues at coordinate 66,533 of NZ_JBSGYY010000035.1, forward strand.
GCTCCTCCTCGAAGGCGTACCCGAACTTCTCCAGCATGGGGGCCATCAGGCCCGTCACGGGGTCGTCGTCGGCGGGGCGCCCCGCGAGCCGCCGGAGCGACGTCGCGCGCAGCCAGCCGATGTTGTCCCGGCCCCACAGGAGGCGGGCGTGCGCGGCGCCGCACTGCTTGGCGGCCACCGGCGCGGCGATGCTGAACGGGTCCCAGATCACGAGGTCGGGACGCCAGCTCTCGCAGAAGGCGACCAGGTCGTCCAGGGCGCTGCGGGACGCGTGGAGCGGGCCCAGGGTCTCGGCCCACTTGCGCGCCCACAGTTCGCCGTCCCCGGAGTCCTCACCCTCGTCCAGGGAGAGCCGGGCGTTGAGGACGTCGAGCAGATCGGGGTTGGTGGCGAACTCGACCACGCCGGTGAGCTGCTTCGTGGCGCCGAGCGGCACCGCCGTGAGCCCGGCGGCCCCGACGGTCTCCGCCATGCCCGGATGCACGCCCACCCGCACCTGGTGGCCCGCCCCCTGCAGCGCCCACGCCAGCGGCACCATCGGCTGCACGTGCGCCACTCCGGGGAAGGGCACGAACAGGACGCGCAGCGCGGGGCTCCGCGGGGCGGCCTCCGCCGTGGGCGGCGCGGCGGGCGTGACGTCACCCAGTTGGTCGCGCAGCGAGTCCTCGAGGGACCGGCGCGGCCGCCAGCCCAGTACGTCCCGGGCCCGGGAGATGTCGACCTGCTGCCATGCGGCACCGCCGACCCCGCCGCCCCCCTCGGCAGGCCGCTCGCGCACCGCGTCCGGTACGCCGCCGAGCGCGACGAGCCGCTCCACCAGGTCCCGCACCGGTACCGCCGCACCCCGGCCGACGTTGAAGACCCGGCCCACCGCGGCCCCGCCCGGCGCGTCGGCCACCGCCAGCACGGCGTCGGCGACATCGCGTACGTCCACGTAGTCACGTCGGGCCACCAGCGGTGACACCTCCAGCGGGGGCGGCGGCTCCTCGTCCGTCGCGTGGCGCGCCACCTGCGCGGAGACGAGACCGAGCAGGCTCGTGGGCGGGGTGCCGGGACCGCAGACGTTGACGATCCTGAGCACGGCGGCCCGGAGCCCGTCCTCGCGCACGGCCTCGAGCACGGCCTGGGTGCCGAGCAGTTTGGTGCGCCCGTAGTGGGTGATGGGCGCGGTCTCGTGGTCCTCGCCGATGCTCGTGCCGTCGGGCGCGGGGCCGTACTCGTGCACCGTGCCCAGCTGGATCAGCAGCGGGTCGTGCGCGCTGCGGGCGGCCGCGGCGGCGAGCCGGGCCGCGAAGTCGGCGTTGAGCCGCCGCATGCCGTCCTCGTCGGACTGCCAGGCGATGCCGGCCGCGTTCACCACGACGTCCGGACGGGTGTCGGTGAGCAGCCGGTCCAGCTCCGCGGGTTCGGCGGCCGCCAGGTCCAGGGCGACGGACCTGCCGTCCCCGGACGCGGTCCGTGACACGCACACGGTCTCGGTGCCCGTCGCCTCGAACGCCGCCGCGATCCGGCGGCCGAGGAATCCGGTGCCCCCGAGTACGAGTGCTCTGCGCTTCGTGCTCATGAAGCTTCTCCTTGGGAAGGGCCGCCGGGAACCCACGCGGCCGGACATGACACAGGTCAGGGGCGCGCGGTCTCCCACGCGCCCCTGACCTGAGGTGGGGTGTCGTCAGCCGGTGTACGGGTTGCGTTCGCGCGCCTCGCGCAGCGCGTCGGCCCACCACACGAGCTGGTCGAGCAGCTTCTTGGCGGCGGCCTCGCTGCCCTCGGGGCTGACCGGCTCGCCCTCCTTCTGGAAGTCCGCCCACGCGTTGTGGAAGCTGAGCATCTCCCGCACGGTCGTGGCGTGGACCTCGGAGAAGATCTGGCGCAGGTGCTCGGAGGCGCGCAGGCCGCCGCCCATGCCGCCGTAGGAGACCAGGCCCACCGGCTTGGCCGACCACTCGGCGAGGTACCAGTCGATGGTGTTCTTCAGCGCCGCGGGCACGGTGTGGTTGTACTCGGGCGTCACGACGGCGAACGCCTCGGCCCGGTCGAGCCGCTCCCGCAGACCGTTCCATATGGCGGCGACGTCAGCCGGCGGCTTCTCTCCGAAGGCGGGCATCTCCAGCGGCAGCGGGTAGTCCGCGATGTCGATGATCTCGACCTCGACATCACCGTGCAACTCCGCCTGCCCCGCGAACCATTCGGCCACCGTGGTCCCGAATCGTCCGCCGCGGACACTGCCGATGATGACGGCCAGTTTGATCGGGTTCTCAGGCATGCATAAACCTCTCAGGACGTGAGTGCCGCAGACAGTGCGCTGGCAGCTATCACCAACGGTCTTCGGGCCGCGTTCGGCAGTCAACGCACTTCACCTGGAATTGACATAGATCTGTCCTGGTCAGAGCGCCGACCGCGGTGGGCTACTCACCGACGCGCTCCGGCAGTTCGCCACCGCGTGGCCGGATTCACATGATTCCGTGATCAACTTACGCAAGTTACATTCGTTGGACCCGGGAGCAGAGGCACCCTCACGGAGAGGCCGATCATGAACATCTCCTTCTTCGGCAGGTGGCGCAGGCAGCAGTCCGCCGACCGGAGCCCAGGACTCGCCTCGGCGTTCGGCGAGGACCCGGCCGGGGTCGCCGAACTCCTCGCCGAATGCGAGCTGCTGCGCTCCCAGGCAGCCGTCGCCGGGCTCGAACTCGACGATTCCCCCGCCTCGTTGAGCGCGCTCGACCAGCTCCTGCCGCGCTGGCGCGACGATCCCGAACTGCTGCCGTGGCTCGGCAACGACGCGGGTCTCTACCTCGGTTCGGTCATCGTCCGCGCGGTGTCCGGCGCCGCCTGGCACGTCTGGCCCGGCGGCAGCCCCGTCGTGGTGCTGCCGTCGGGGCGGGAGATCCAGGTGGTCGAGGCGGGGCTCGACTGGGCGGTGACGGGCGCTCCCGAGCTGTCCCAGGTGTACGCGGAGGCGTCGGAGGCGTAGCCGCGGGATGACGTAACTGGAAATACGGTTAATGCCCATAAGTGCGTGTCGTCCAGTAAGTCCCGTTTTCACGTGGATAGTTTGCGCGGACCGACACCGCTGAGAGTGGGCAGGGCAGGGCATGGCCGTCGATCCGCTGATCGAGCTGCGTGATGTGAACAAGTACTACGGGGAGCTGCATGTCCTCAGGGACATCAACCTCACCGTCGGCAAGGGGGAGGTGGTCGTGGTCATCGGCCCGTCAGGGTCGGGGAAATCAACGCTCTGCAGGACGATCAACCGGCTGGAGACCATCCGGTCGGGAGCCATCGCACTGGACGGACAGCCACTTCCGGAAGAGGGCAAGGCGCTGGCCTCGCTCCGTGCCGACGTAGGCATGGTCTTCCAGTCCTTCAACCTCTTCGCACACAAGACAGTGCTGCAGAACGTCGCCCTCGCGCCGGTCAAGGTGCGGGGCAGCAAGAAGGACGAGGCCATGCGGCGCTCCCGTGAGCTCCTGGAACGGGTGGGCCTCGCGACACAGGCCGACAAGTACCCGGCACAGCTCTCGGGCGGCCAGCAGCAGCGCGTGGCCATCGCACGCGCGCTCGCCATGGAGCCCAAGGTGATGCTCTTCGACGAGCCGACGTCGGCCCTCGACCCCGAGATGATCAATGAGGTGCTCGAGGTCATGCAGGGCCTCGCCCGCGATGGCATGACCATGGTCGTCGTCACCCACGAGATGGGCTTCGCCCGTTCGGCCGCCAACCGTGTCGTCTTCATGGACGCCGGCCGCATCGTCGAGGACCGGGCCCCCGAGGACTTCTTCAGCAACCCGGAGAGCGACCGCGCCAAGGACTTCCTCTCCAAGATCCTGAAGCACTGACGGGAGGCCGGCCATGATGCGTACGACACGTCTGCTCGCGGCGCTCGTCCTCGCCGCCTTCGCCGCGACCGCCTGCGGCAAGGAGGGCAGCCCCCCGGTGAAGGGGCCGCAGCCCGACGAACTGCCCAAGTACCAGGTGGCGAAGGGGTTCACGCTGCCGGGCTCCGGCACCTGGAAGAAGGCGAAGCGGCGCGGTCACCTCGTCGTCGGCGCCAAGGAGGACCAGCCGTTCCTCGGCGAGAAGAACCCCGCCACCGGGCAGTACTCCGGCTTCGACATCGAGATCGCCAAGATGGTCTCGGCATCGCTGGGCTTCGACCCGAAGTCGATCCGGTTCAGGACGATCGCGTCGGCGAACCGCGAGACCGCCCTGCAGAACGGGCAGATCGACTACTACGTCGGCACCTACACCATCAACGACCTCCGCAAGAAGCTCGTCGGCTTCGGCGGCCCCTACTACATGGCGGGCCAGGGCCTCCTCGTGCGCACCGACGAGGACGACATCAAGGGGCCGCAGGACCTGAACGGCAAGAAGGTCTGCTCGGCGGCCGGCTCGACCCCCTACCAGCGCATCCAGAAGGACTACCCGAAGGCGACGCTCGTCGCGTACGACACCTACTCGGTCTGCGTCGACAACCTGCTGACCTATCAGGTCGACGCCGTCACCACCGACGACGCGATTCTGATCGGGTACGCGGCCAAGGTGCCCGACGAGCTCAAGGTGGTCGGCAAGCCGTTCTCCGAGGAGCCCTACGGCATCGGCGTCCCCAGGAGCGACAACGTCCTGCGGTTCGCCGTCGACAACGCGCTGGCCGCCCGGGAGAAGAACGGCGACTGGAAGAAGGCCTACGACGCCACCCTCGGCCTCTCCGGAGTCCCGGCGCCGAAGCCGCCCGCCATCGACCGCTACCCGGCGAGCTGAGGAGGCGTCGTGGACGTACTGACAGACAACTTCTCCACCTTCGGCAAGGGGTTCATCGGCACCGTCGAACTCACCGTGTACTCGTCGATCCTGGCCCTCGTGCTCGGGTTCATCATGGCGTCCTTCCGGGTGGCACCGGTCGGCTCCTTCCGGGCGTTCGGCACCGCCTGGGTGACGGTCCTGCGCAACACCCCGCTCACCCTGCTCTTCTTCGCGGTGCTGCTCGGGCTCCCGCGCTTCGGACTCGTGCTGCCCTTCAAGGTGTTCGCGGTCCTCGCGCTGGGCTGCTACACCTCCGCCTTCATCTGTGAGGCACTGCGCTCGGGCATCAACACCGTCCCCAAGGGCCAGGGCGAGGCAGCCCGCAGCCTGGGGATGACCTTCGGGCAGACACTGTCCATGGTCGTGCTCCCGCAGGCCTTCCGGTCCGTCATCCCGCCGGTCGGCTCCACCCTCATCGCCCTCGCCAAGAACTCCGCCATCGCGGGCGCGTTCAGCGTCACCGAGCTGCTCGGCACGTACAAGACGCTCAGTGAGCTCGGCTACAACATCATCTGGACGTTCGTCTGGATCGCCGTCGGCTACCTGATCATCACCCTCGCCATCAGCGCCGTGTTCAACGTCCTCGAGAAGCGCTGGGGAGTCGCCCGATGAAAGCCCTCTCCCACGAATCCACCGCCCTCTACGACGTGCCGGGGCCCAAGACAGAGCGCAGACACCGGCTCTACGGTCTGCTCTCCACCCTGGTCCTGCTCGCCCTGGTCGGCTGGCTCCTCTACCTGCTCTTCGACACCGACCAGTTCACCGCGACCAAGTGGACGCCCTTCGAGTACAAGGGCATCCAGGAACTCCTCCTCAAGGGCCTGGGGAACACCCTCAAGGCCTTCGCCATCTCGGCGGTGCTCGCGCTCGCGCTCGGCGGACTGCTCGCCATGGGGCGGCTCTCCGATCACCGTCCCGTGCGCTGGCTGGCCACGCTTCTCGTGGAGTTCTTCCGCGCGATGCCGGTCCTGGTGATGATCTTCTTCGTCTTCGTGGCGCTGAAGGTCCAGCCGCTGCCGGCCCTGGTCACCGGACTCACGCTCTACAACGGCTCGGTGCTCGCCGAGGTCTTCCGTTCGGGCGTGAACTCCGTGGAGCGCGGGCAGCGGGAGGCGGCGTACGCGCTCGGGATGCGCAAGACGCAGGTCATGACGCACGTCCTGGTGCCCCAGGCCGTGCGCGCCATGCTGCCCGCCATCATCAGCCAGTTGGTGGTGGCGCTCAAGGACACGTCGCTCGGCTATCTGATCACCTACGAGGAGTTCCTCCACGCCGGGAAGCTGATCGCGTCGAACCTCGACTACGATCTACCTTTCATCCCCGTGGTTCTGGTGATCTCGCCGATCTACATCGGGATGTGCATGCTGCTCTCGTGGTTCGCCCAGTGGGTGTCCAGACGACAGCGGCGCAATCCCAAGACCGAGGCCGCGGAAGTGGCCCCGGCCGAACCAGGGACGCTGCTGCCGGGTCCGCAGTAGCTAAAGGGGCCAGGGCCCACCCGGCAGCAGCCGGTGATCACTGTTCGCGCAGCGGGACCGACACGTACGACGGGTCGGACGCGGGCGAGGAGAAGGTCAGCTGCGCGCCGGACGGGTTGTGCTCGATGTAGAGCGGGTCGACCGTGTCGACCACCAGGGCGAGCCTGTGGCCTGCCGGGACGTCGTAGGCCGTGGAGAACAACTCCAGGTCCACGCCGAACGGCCGGCCGGGGGTCTTGCCGTGGAAGGTGTACGGCGCGTTGCTGACCAGCTTGCCGAGGCCGAGCGGGCCCACGTCGTAGAGGTACGCGACGAGGGTGCCGCTCTCCTTGGTGCTGGTGAGCGTGGTGTGCAGCTTCGCCGTCCCGCGCACCCGCTGGGCCGTGCCGTACTTCTCCGACTGCCAGACGCCGGCGTAGCGCCGCGGGAGCAGCGGCATCGAGGCCACCGGCGGAGTCTTGAGGAACTGGTCGAGGGCGTTGGAGAGCAGCACCGTGCCGCCGTTGGCGCCCGAGTCGACGTTCGCGCGCAGCGTGGTGGAGCCCGCCAGGTCGATCTTCTTCTTCGTCGCGCCGACGGACTTCCAGTCGGGGTAGCCCTCGTAGTCGCCGGTCGAGCGGGACTTGAGCTGGACCGGCTGCTCGGTGTCGACGCCGTTCTTCTCGCCCTTGAGATAGCGGTCGAACCAGCGCTGGGTGGAGGTCCAGGTGTCGTTGGGCAGCCCGAGCAGACCGGTCAGTTCGGCGGTCGCGTGGTCGCCGGGACGGAATTCGAGTCGCTTGGGGCCCGTCAACTGCTCGTAGAAATCGGCGTATTGATTGGGCGGGAAGATCGTGTCGCCCCAGGCGTTGCCCAGCATGACGGCCGCGCCGTTCTCGTTGATCCGGTCGATGTACGTCGCGGGGGAGCGCTTGGCGCCCCACGCGATCATCTCGTCCTCCTGGTCCAGGTTGGACCCGAGGAAGTCCTTGAGGGTCTGCTGGAGTTCGGGGCTCGGGCGGCCCGTGAGGACGCCCGCGCCGCCGAGCAGCCCGGCGGCCTGGCGGTGCTGGGTGCGGCCGCTGTAGATCGAGTCGATGAGGTCGCCCCAGCCGCTGAGCGCGGCCACGGCCTTGATCCGCTTGTCGTGGCCCGCGGCGAGCAGGCTGATGCCCGCGCCGTACGAGACGCCGCCCATGCCGATCTTGCCGGGGTCGGCCGGGGTGTTCCCCAGGGTCCAGTCGATGACCTTCGAGGCGTCCGCGATGTCCTCGGGGCCGCCGGTCTCGATCTCGCCGCCGGACTGCCAGAAGCCGCGCGAGTTGTAACTGACCACCACGTAGCCGGAGTTCGCGAGCTTCTGGGCCTGCGCGACGTACTCGACCTGGGGCATGGCCCAGCTGGTGGGCAGCACGATCGCCGGGAACTTCTCGCCCGCCTTCGCGCCCTTGGGGGTGAAGACGTTGGCCTTGAGGATCGTGCCGCCGTCGCCGGGGATGTCGACGAACCGTACGTCTGCGGCGCTTGCCGCCTGTGGAGCGGCCGCCGGGGCGGCTTGGGCGGCCGGGGCGAGGCCGAAGGCGGCGCCGGCGACGAGAGTCGCCGACACGGCGCCCACGGTGGTCGTACGCAGAGCCTTGCGCGGTTGTCCCACGGGTCACTCCTTACTCGTGCAAGCAAAGTGACCCGACGGTAACCGCGCGTCCTTACCCGGGGTAACCCGTCGGTAAGTTACGCACCGGTAACGATTGTTGAGCTGTGTACCTTCGCGGCGGTCCTCAGTTCAGCGCGCTCTTCGTCTGCCAGTCGGCCCAGGAGATGTTCCACTCGCCGTAGCCGTTGCCCGGGTCGGGCACGCCCTTCGAGCCGCTGCCGGAGACCTCGAAGGGGTCGCCGACCTGGACCTGGCCGTAGAGCCAGGAGGCGTCGCCGTCGCTCATGCCGATACAGCCCGAGCTGTGATTGGTGTTGCCGAAGAACCGGGCGTTCCAGGGGGCCGCGTGCGCGTACATGCCCGACCAGGTCAGGCGCATCGAGTTGTCGACCATCTTGTCGTAGGCGTCACCGAGGCCGACCGTCTCGGAGCGCATGTTGATCGTGCCCTCCTTGGCCATCAGGACGGACGTGCCGCCCCAGGACGCCTTGTCGCCGCCCGGGGTGCCCGCCGACATCGGGACGGTCTTCACGCTCTTCCCGTCCCGCACGAGCGTGGCCTGCTTGCTGTCCAGGTCGACCTTGACCTGCTGGCTCTTGCCGACGGTGAAACCGGTCGCGTAGTCGCGGACGAACCAGCCGCCGTCGGTGCCGGAGTCGACCCCGCCGAGGCGGGCGTCGAGCTTCACCTTGGTGCCGGACTCCCAGTAGTCCTTGGGGCGCCAGTCGATGCGGTCCTTGCCGTCGTAGTTCTTGATCCAGCCCCAGGACCCGGTCGTGTCGTTCGAGGTCGTCACCTTCAGGTGCTTCTCGACCTCGGCCTTGTTCTTCACCGGGTGGTCGAAGACGACCGACAGGGGCTGCGCGACGCCGACCGTGGTGTCCTTGCCGGGGGTCAGCGACAGCTTGTTGACCTGCTCCGGGGCGGCCGTCCTGAAGGAGGCGCGCGCGCTGCCTCCCTGGTCCGTCGTCGCCTTCACCTTGTACGAGGTGCCGGGCACCGTCTTGCGGTCCGAGGTCCAGGTGGCACCGTTCGCGGCGACCTCGCCGGTGAGCTTCGCGCCCTTCGCGTCGGTCACCGTGACCTGCTTCAGCTTGCCGTCGGCCAGCTTGACCTTGACCGGGGAGCCGGCCTGCGCCTGCTTGCCCCGCAAGTTGACCGATATGTCCGGCTTGTCGGCCGATGTGTCGGCGGATGCGGGCGTGCTGCCCGAACAGGCGGTCAGGGCGGCGGCCAGCGCCGCCAGGCCCGCGGCCGTGACCGCGGCCCCGGTGTGGCGGGCGCGTAGGGGGCGTCGGCGACTCGGCGAGCTCAGGGGCCTCAAGGGAACGTACCTCCGTGCGAATGTGGAACTGCACGGTGAGAGGGTCAAAGGTCCCGGTGGGTTGCCTCTTGCCCCGAATTTCCCGACTAGGTCACAGAGGCGGCGTATGAGCCGGGCGCGTCCGTCGGCGCTCGGTGAGGTCGCGGCTACTTGGCGCGATGGGTCGCGCGGGCTGGAGCGACCGCCGGAGCCGGCGCCTGGGCGGAGCGGGTGACGTCACCGACGAGCTCGACGACGTCGGCACCGTACGCCTGGGAGTTGACGACCTTCAGGAGCAGGACGAAGGTGTTGCCGCCGTGCTTGCGGGCCAGGCGCTCGTGGTGCCGGGCGAGATAGCGGGTCGCCGCCTGGTTGGTGATCGCGCGCTGCCCGCAGAAGAGGAAGACGGGTCTCGCCTCCTGACCCTGCCCCGCGGTGAGCCGCGCGAGGAGCACGTACTCCGCGATGCCGCCCTCCATGCGGTACCGCTCGCTGCCGATCTGGAAGGCGCCGCGGTCCGGGCCGGGCTCCGGGTCGGTGTTGACGCGGACGCCGGGCAGCAGGGAGTGCATGTGCGCTGCCATGCGGCGGTTGACGGCCGGCGAGCCCACGCAGAACTCCGTGCGCTCGCCGAAGCTCTGCTGGGCGGCGTCGTGCGCGACGAGCTGGGCGTGCGCCCCGCAGTCCTTGATCAGTGCGGCCAGTTCGAGCAGCGCGAACACGTCGTGGCGTACGACGGTGAGTTCGGGGCCGCCCGCCTCGCGGTTGACCACGAGCAGCGACTCGGAGTTGTCGGGCAGCCCGAAGAAAGCCTGCTTGCGGCGGAGCTTGCGCCGCCAGAGGTAGGTACGGGCGAGCCAGCCCAGCACGGCACCTAGGCCGGCCGCGATCAGGCCGAGGACGATGTTGCGCACGTCTTCAGTCATGGGGGCGCATGCTAGCGGTCTCTAGGACCGGTGTTCGAGGGGGTCCTGACGCGGCGGGTACGGCGAAGTTACGCTGCGCGGACGGCTGTTGACTGGAGGTACGGATGCGTCGTGCTGTCGTACGGAATCTGACGCTATTGGCGGTCGGAGGGGTGTTGGTGTCGGTCGGAGCGGCCGCGCCCCCTTCGTCCCCGCCCTCGGCCAGAACGGCCTCGTCACCCCACGCCTCGTCCCCGGAGAAGGTCCCGGTGGCCGTCGGCTCCGGCGGCGCCGTCTCCAGCGTCGACGCGGACGCGTCCGCCGCCGGGATCGAGGTCCTGAGGAAGGGCGGCAACGCGGTGGACGCGGCGGTCGCCACGGCGGCGGCCCTCGGCGTGACCGAGCCCTACTCCGCGGGTGTCGGGGGCGGCGGCTACTTCGTCCACTACGACGCGAAGTCCCGCAAGGTGAGCACGATCGACGGCCGTGAGACGGCCCCGCGGACGGCCGACTCCGGCCTCTTCCTGGAGGACGGCAAACCGATCCCCTTCGCGGACGCCGTCACCAGCGGTCTGGGCGTGGGCACGCCCGGCACCCCGGCGACCTGGCAGTCCGCCCTGGACAAGTGGGGCAGCAAACGGCTCGGCACGCTCCTGAAGCCCGCCGAGCGGCTCGCGCGCGACGGATTCACGGTGGACGGGACCTTCCGCTCGCAGACCGAGGCGAACCAGGCGCGGTTCGCCGACTTCCCCGACTCGGCGAAGCTGTTCCTGCCCGGTGGGGCGCTGCCCGTGGTCGGCTCGACGTTCAAGAACCCCGATCTCGCGCGGACGTACGAGGAGCTGGGGCGCGAGGGCGTCGGGGCGATGTACCGGGGCGGCATCGGCAAGGACGTCGTACGGACCGTGAACAAGCCGCCGGTGGACCCGGCGTCGGAGCGGGTGGCCAGGCCCGGCGACCTGTCCACGAAGGATCTCAAGGCCTACGCGGTGAAGCGGCAGGCACCGACGAAGACCTCCTACCGGGGGCTCGACGTCTACTCGATGGCTCCCTCGTCCTCCGGCGGCACGACCGTCGGTGAGGCGCTCAACATCCTTGAGCGGACCGACCTCTCGAAGGCATCGAAGAAGAAGTACCTGCACCGGTACATCGAGGCCAGCCGGATCGCCTTCGCCGACCGCGGGCGCTGGGTGGGCGACCCCGCCTTCGAGGACGTACCGACGAAGGAGCTGCTCTCGCAGAAGTTCGCCGACTCGCGGGAGTGCCTGATCCGCGACGACGCGGTCCTGAAGAGCCCGCTCGCGCCGGGGAACCCGCGGGACCCCGCGGCCTGCAAGGCGGGCGACAAGGCGGCAACGACCACGTACGAGGGTGAGAACACCACGCACCTCACGGCCGCCGACAAGTGGGGCAACGTCGTCGCCTACACCCTGACCATCGAGTCGACCGGCGGCAGCGGCATCACCGTGCCGGGGCGCGGATTCCTGCTCAACAACGAACTGACCGACTTCTCCTTCGCGCCGGCCGACCCGGCCGTGCACGACCCGAACCTGCCCGGTCCGGGCAAGCGGCCCCGGTCCTCGATCTCGCCGACGATCGTCCTGGAGAAGGGCAAGCCGCTGTTCGCGCTGGGGTCGCCCGGCGGTGCCACGATCATCACCACGGTGCTGCAGACCCTGACCGGGTTCGTCGACCGGGGTCTGCCGCTCGTCGACGCGATCGCCGCGCCGCGCGCGAGCCAGCGCAACGCCGCCCAGACCGAGCTGGAGCCGGGCCTCTGGGAGAGTCCGCTGCGGGCCGACCTGGAGGCGATCGGGCACTCCTTCAAGCAGAACCCCGAGATCGGCGCGGCCACCGGGGTGCAACGGCTGCCCGGCGGCAAGTGGCTCGCCGCCGCGGAGAAGACGCGTCGCGGTGGCGGGTCGGCGATGGTGGTGCGGCCGCAGTAGCGAAGAGGGCCGTGGCGGTCGCTGCAGCCATCGGGCCGCCGCGGTCTCCGAAACCACCCACAACCACCCACCGTGTCAATAACTATACCGGTATGAGAATGGGATTCCGTGCGGAGACGGACTAGACTGACCGCATGGTGCGGACCCCCCTGACCCCTGAGGAGCGCGAGCGCGGTGAGCGGCTCGGCCGTCTCCTGCGCTCGGCGCGCGGCGAGCGGAGCATGGTGGAGGTGGCCGCGAGCGCCGGGCTCTCCGCCGAGACGCTCCGCAAGATCGAGACGGGGCGGGCCCCCACGCCCGCGTTCTTCACCGTGTCGGCGCTCGCGGTGACCCTCGGCCTCTCGCTTGACGAGGTCGCCGAGGCGTGCGCGCTGGTGCCGCTCGCGCCGGCGTGAGGCGCCGTCGGGCTGCCCGAAAACTGCGTGTAGTCGTCCCGTAACACGACTGGTGTTATCTTCCGGACCGGAAGACTCCAGGCTCCATGGGGCGGTGCTGGCTCGGATGGCAGTAGGACAACTCCCTGATCAGGTACGGGAGTTCGCGAGGTACCTGAGAGACCTCCTGGCGCGCCTCGACCCGGGCGCCGGGTGGTGCGGCGTGTTCTGGTCACGTGACCCCGAGGGGATGCAGGCCTGCCTGGACGGCTCGGAAGTGCCCCCCTGGGACGTGGTGGAGGCGCTGCTGCACGACCTGGCCGCGAGGTACGGGGCGCAGACCGCCGAACGCGAGACGGAGCGGGCGCGGGCTCTGCACACGGCCTCGCTCGCCGCCTACGACGCGCGCGCCGGAGGCCGCGGGCTGCTCGGCGAGCGCCTCGACATGATGCTCACCGAGCAGCGGTTCGCCGTGGAGCGGCAGGTGGAACTGGGCTACTCCCTCGCTGCCGCGGACACACCGGACGAGGTGGAGCGGCTCCACCGCGATCTGGCCTGGGTCCGCGACGACCACGAGCGGGCGACCGCGCGGTGCGCGGAACTCCGGCAGCGCATCGACCGGTTGGACCGGGCCGACCGCCCGCAGTGGGTCGACTTCGGGACTCCGGTGTCGGACGACTTCGCTGCTGTGGGGGCGGACGACTTCGCCGACTCCGGCGGCTACGACGAGCGGCCGCACAATGCCTTCGGTGCGCCTGCCGCCGACGACTTCGGCCCCCGTACCGCCGACGACTTCGGCCCCCGTACCGCCGACGGCTTCGGAGCCGGCGCCGGTGGTCCGGTCGACGCGGCCGTTGATCCCGGCACCCGCGCGCCGGAGTTCGGTGCCGCGCCGGACGGGCAGGACGCCCCGGCTCCCGACGCCCGCACCCTGTCGGCCGACTCCGTGGTGCGGCCCGATGAGACCCGCGTCCCCAAGCAGGGCCGTAAGTCGCGCGACGCGTCCCGCCGTCCCCGTCGGCCCCGTGGCGCCCGGTTCGCGGGGTTCTCCGGGGCGGACGACGAGGGCGCGGACGTCGCCGAGGCCGGTTCCGGCGCCGTGCCGCGGACGGCCGCGGCGTCGCCCGCCGCGACCAGTCCGCGGGGCGCGCGGTTCGCGGGTGCCGCCGACGAGCCGGACGGGAACGGCCACCAGGGCGCCGTGGAGCCGGACCGCGATGCCGAGCGGGCCACCGCCGAAGCCGTCGCCGCGCTCATCAAGCTCCGTGGCGAGGGCCGCAGCGGTGAGGCGCACGGCGTACTGGTCGAGGCCGCGGGCTGGCCCGCGCGGCGTCTTCCCGTGCTCGCCGGTGAATTGCACCGCGCGGGCCTCGGTGCCGACTGGTCGACGCTGCTCTGGGAGGCCGCGTCGCTGCCGCCCGACCGCCTCGTCGCGCTCGCCGACGCCCTCGCCGGGGCGGGCCGCGCCGACGACTGCCGCAAGCTGTTGCGGCAGGGGGTCTCCAGGCCCGCACCGGAGATCGCCGAAGCGGTGCTCGCGCTGATCGACGCGGGCCGCGAGCGCGAGGCCCGCGCCCTGCTCGACGCCTACATCCGCGTACGGACCCCCGAGGACACGGCAAGCTGCGCGCACACCGATCCGTACCGCCTCATCCCGCTGCTCCTGCAAGCGGCCCAGGGGGTGTCGGACGAACGCCACTGGGACCTCGTGCACGCGCTGCGTGTTGCCGGATTCAGCGCCTGAAACGCCTGACGCACCTGTTTCGTCCGCCCGTTCCGCGCCGCTTCTCGCCCGCTTGGGTACGAAACATGATCGACTCCGCCGGTTCACGGCGATGGTCTTGCCCAGCCCGTCGGGGAGGCTTACGTTTTCCTGTCTACGCACCAAGTCTACGGGCGTAGAGGCTCTCTGACGTCCCGTCGAAGGAGCACCTCATGGCCAACGTCGTACGCGCCGCACTGGTCCAGGCAACCTGGACAGGCGACACCGAATCCATGATTGCCAAGCACGAGGAGCACGCCCGCGAGGCGGCCCGCCAGGGTGCGAAGATCATCGGCTTCCAGGAAGTGTTCAACGCCCCCTACTTCTGCCAGGTGCAGGAACCCGAGCACTACCGATGGGCCGAGCCGGTGCCGGACGGGCCCACCGTCACACGGATGAAGGAACTGGCCCGCGAGACCGGCATGGTCGTCGTCGTCCCGGTCTTCGAGGTCGAGCAGTCCGGGTTCTACTTCAACACCGCAGCCGTCATCGACTCCGACGGCTCATATCTCGGCAAGTACCGCAAGCACCACATCCCCCAGGTCAAGGGCTTCTGGGAGAAGTACTACTTCAAGCCGGGCAACGCGGGCTGGCCCGTCTTCGACACGGCGATCGGCAAGGTCGGCGTCTACATCTGCTACGACCGCCACTTCCCCGAGGGCTGGCGCCAGCTCGGCCTGAACGGCGCCCAGATCGTCTACAACCCCTCGGCCACGTCCCGCGGCCTCTCCGCCTACCTCTGGCAGCTCGAACAGCCCGCAGCGGCCGTCGCCAACGAGTACTTCATCGCCGCCATCAACCGCGTCGGCGTCGAGGAGTACGGCGACAACGACTTCTACGGCACGTCGTACTTCGTCGACCCGCGCGGCCAGTTCGTCGGCGAGACCGCGAGCGACAAAGCCGAGGAACTCGTCGTCAGGGACCTGGACTTGGGCCTGATCGAGGAAGTACGCCAGCAGTGGGCGTTCTACCGGGACCGCCGCCCCGACGCGTACGAAGGACTGGTACAGCCGTGAGTGACCTCCACGCCCGCCACAAGGCCGTCCTGCCCGAGTGGCTCGCCCTCTACTACGCCGACCCGCTGGAGATCACCCACGGGGAGGGCCGCCGCGTCTGGGACGCCGACGGCAGGCAGTACCTCGACTTCTTCGGCGGCATCCTCACCACCATGACCGCGCACGCGCTGCCCGAGGTCACCAAGGCGGTCAGCGAGCAGGCCGGGCGGATCATCCACTCGTCCACGCTCTACCTCAACCGGCCGATGATCGACCTCGCCGAGCGGGTCGCCGGCCTCTCCGGCATCCCGGACGCCCGCGTCTTCTTCACCACGTCGGGCACCGAGGCCAACGACACCGCCCTGCTCCTGGCCACCGCGCACCGCCGCTCGAACCAGATCCTGGCGATGCGCAACAGCTACCACGGCCGCTCCTTCACGGCCGTCGGCATCACCGGCAACAACGCCTGGTCGCCCACCAGCCTCTCGCCGCTCCAGACGCTGTACGTCCACGGCGGTGTCCGCAGCCGCGGACCGTACGCCGCGCTGAGCGACGCCGAGTTCATCGAGGCCTGCGTCGCCGACCTCAAGGACATGCTCGGGCAGGCGCGCGGGGGAGTGGCGGCACTGATCGCCGAGCCCGTCCAAGGGGTCGGCGGCTTCACCTCGCCGCCGGACGGGCTCTACGCCGCCTTCCGCGAAGTCCTGTGGGAGCACGGCGTCCTGTGGATCTCGGACGAGGTGCAGACCGGCTGGGGGCGCACCGGTGACCACTTCTGGGGCTGGCAGGCCCACGCGGAGAACGGTCCGCCGGACATCCTGACCTTCGCCAAGGGCATCGGCAACGGCATGTCCATCGGAGGAGTCGTCGCGAGCGCCGAGGTCATGAACTCCCTCGACTCCAACTCCATCTCGACCTTCGGCGGCTCACCGGTCACCATGGCGGCCGGCCTCGCCAACCTCACGTATCTCCTGGAACACGACCTGCAGGGGAACGCGCGGCGCGTCGGCGGTCTGCTCATCGAACGGCTGCGCGCCATCTGCGCCCAGCTTCCCGTCGTACGCGAAGTGCGCGGACGCGGCCTGATGATCGGCATCGAGCTGGTCGACCCCGAGACCGGCCGAGCCCATCCGCAGGCGGCGGCCGCCGTCCTCGAAGCGGCACGCGAAGGCGGACTCCTCATCGGCAAGGGCGGCGGCCACGACACCAGCGTCCTGCGCGTCGCCCCGCCGCTCTCGCTGACCGTGGCGGAGGCGGAAGAAGGGGCGTCGATCCTCGAACAGGCGCTGCGGAGCGTCTAGTTCGCGGAGCTGTCCCCGCACGTGTCCACGTACCTGCGCGCACGACCGTACGAGCATGAGAGGGAGCGCCCATCATGAGTACCCGCACCCTGATCCGCGGCGGACTCGTCATCACCGCCGCCGAAGAGACCCACGCCGACGTGCTGATCGAGGACGGCAGGATCGCCGCGCTCGCCGCACACGGCTCGGGCGCCGCCGAGGCGTGGACCGCGGACCGCGTCATCGACGCCTCCCACAAGTACGTGATCCCGGGAGGAGTCGACGCGCACACGCACATGGACTTCCCCTTCGGCGGCACCTTCTCGTCCGACGACTTCGAGACGGGCACCCGGGCCGCGGCCTGGGGCGGCACCACGACCATCGTGGACTTCGCCGTGCAGACCAAGGGACAGGCGCTGCGCGCCGGCCTCGATGCCTGGTACGCGAAGGCGGACGGCAAGTGCGCCATCGACTACGGCTTCCACATGATCCTCTCGGACGTCAACGAGAGGACCCTGAAGGAGATGGACCACCTCATCGAGGAGGGCGTCAGCTCCTTCAAGCTCTTCACCGCGTACCCCGGGGTCTTCTTCAGCGACGACGGCCAGATCCTGCGGGCCATGCAGCGGGCCGCCGTCAACGGCGGGCTGATCATGACGCACGCGGAGAACGGCCTCGCCATCGACGTCCTGGTGGAGCAGGCGCTCGCGCGCGGCGAGACGGACCCGCGCTACCACGGAGAGGTGCGCAAGTCGCTCCTGGAGGCGGAGGCGACCCACCGGGTGATCAAACTCGCCCAGGTCGCGGGCGCGCCGGTGTACGTGGTGCACGTGTCGGCGCAGGAGGCGGTGGCCGAGCTGGCCAGGGCCCGCGACGAGGGCCTGCCGGTGTTCGGGGAGACCTGCCCGCAATATCTGTTCCTCTCCACGGACAATCTCGCGGAGCCGGACTTCGAGGGCTCCAAGTACGTCTGCTCGACTCCGCTGCGGCCGCGCGAGCACCAGGCGGCGCTCTGGCGCGGCCTGCGCACGAACGACCTCCAGGTGGTCTCCACGGACCACTGCCCGTTCTGCTTCGTGGGGCAGAAGGAGCTGGGCCGCGGGGACTTCTCGAAGATCCCGAACGGCCTTCCGGGGGTCGAGAACCGCATGGACCTCCTGCACCAGGCCGTCGTCGACGGGCACATCAGCCGCCGCCGCTGGATCGAGATCGCCTGCGCGAGCCCGGCCCGGATGTTCGGCCTGTACGGCAAGAAGGGCACGATCGCGCCGGGCGCGGACGCGGACGTCGTCATCTATGACCCGGCCGCCGAGCAGGTCATGTCGGCCGAGACGCACCACATGAACGTGGACTACTCCGCGTACGAGGGAAAGCACGTCATGGGCCAGGTCGAGACGGTCCTCTCCCGCGGTGAAGTGGTCATCGACCAGCGGAAGTTCACCGGCCACGCCGGACACGGCGCGTACGTCCCGCGTGGCACCACCCAGTACCTCGGCTAGGAGAGGCGACGCACCCATGGACTTCGGACTCGTCCTGCAGACCGATCCGCCGGCCGCGCAGGTCATCAGCCTCATGAAGCGTGCCGAGCGCAACGGCTTCCGCTACGGCTGGACCTTCGACTCGGCCGTGCTGTGGCAGGAGCCCTTCGTCATCTACAGCCAGATCCTGGCGAACACGGACCGTCTCGTCGTCGGTCCGATGGTCACCAACCCGGGCACCCGCACCTGGGAGGTGACGGCCTCCACGTTCGCCACGCTCAACGACATGTACGGCAATCGCACCGTGTGCGGCATCGGCCGCGGCGACAGCGCGATGCGGGTGGCGGGCCGCGCCCCGAACACCCTCGCCCGGATCAGCGAGGCGATGAAGGTCATCCGCGCGCTGGCCTCGGGCGAGGAGGCGGACCTCGGCGGCACCACGGTCCGCTTCCCCTGGATCGGGCCGGACGCCCGGCTCCCGGTGTGGATGGCCGCGTACGGGCCCAAGGCGCTGAAGATGGCGGGCGAGGAGGCGGACGGCTTCATCCTCCAGCTGGCCGACCCGTATCTGACGGAGACGATGGTGAAGGCGGTCCGCGACGCCGCCGCGGCGGCGGGCCGCGACCCGTCCTCGGTGACGATCTGCGTCGCCGCGCCCGCCTACCTCACGGAGGACGACTCACCCGCCGCGCTGGCCCACGCCCGCGAGCAGTGCCGCTGGTTCGGCGGGATGGTCGGCAACCACGTGGCGGATCTGGTGGCGAAGTACGGCGAGCACTCGGACCTGGTCCCCGAGGCCCTCACCGAGTACATCAAGGCCCGCGAGGGATACGACTACTCCCACCACGGCCGCGCCGACAACCCCGACACGGCCTTCGTTCCCGACGAGATCGTGGACCGCTTCTGTGTCATCGGCACGGCACAGCAACACATCGCGAAACTGGGGGAGTTGAAGCGCCTGGGGGTCGACCAGTTCGCTCTGTACGCCATGCACGACGCGCGCGAAGACGTCATCGAGGGGTACGGCACCACGGTCATCCCCGCCCTGTCGTGAGCAGCCCCGCCGCCAGGTCGGCGACGCCGCCGGTCAGGGCTGCCGGACGGCGATGACGTCGAACTCCAGCGTCACCTTCGGGCTCACGAGGACGGAGGTCGCGGCGTTCCAGTTCAGGCCCCAGTCCTTGCGGTTGATGGTGGCCCTGCCCAGGAAGCCGACCCGGAGGTCGCCCCGCGTGTCCGTCTCGGCGGCGGTCAGCTCGACGTGGAGGGTGACCGGCTTGGTCACGCCGCGCATCGTCAGGTCTCCGGTGACCCGGTAGGCGGTTTCGCCGACCGGCCGCACCTCGGTCGAGGCGAAGACGATGGCGGGGTGGTTGTCCGTGTCCAGGAAGGTGCCGCGCAGCTGGTCGTCGCGCTGTCGTTGGTGCGTTCGAAGGCTCGACGCCCGGATCGTGAGGTGTGCGCTGGACTTCGACGGGTGGTCGCCGAACAGGTACGCGCTGCCCTCGTACTCCTCGAACTCCCCGCGGACCCTGGTGGACAAGGTGTGCCGGCCGACGAACCCGATCCGGGAGTGGGCGGCGTCGAGGACGTAGGCGCCGGTCAGTTCGCCGACGCTGATGGTGGTGGGCATGGTCCCTCCTGCCTTTGTCGTCATCGCGCGTGGACGGCTGGGCCCGGCCGCTCGGGCCGAGGCACCAGCCGTGGTGGATATCTGTCAGCCGAACTGGCCGACCTGATACTCGCCCGCCGGGTGCTGGGTGAGGACGTTCAGGCGGTTGAAGGCGTTGATGAGGGCGATGGCCGAGACCAGGGCGGCGAGCTGGTCCTCGTCGTGGTGCTTGGCGGCGTTCGCCCACACCTCGTCCGGGACGCCACCGGCGGCGTCCGCGATCCTGGTGCCCTCCTCCGCCAGCTCCAGGGCGGCCCGTTCGGCGTCGGTGAACACCGTGGCCTCGCGCCAGGCGGCGACCAGGTGCAGGCGTTGCTGGGTCTCTCCCGCGTGCGCGGCCTCCTTGGTGTGTATGTCGACGCAGAATCCGCAGCCGTTGATCTGGCTGACGCGGAGCTCGACCAGCTCCCGCGTCGCGGCCGGCAGCGTCGACTCCAGGAGCGACCTGCCGGCGACGGCGATGTGTTTGACGGCGCCGGCCGAGACCGGATTGGCGAGGAAGTCGAGACGGGCCTGCATGGTGATCTCCCTTTTCGTTGTTCTCCTGGCGGCTGCTCCGGCCGGTCCACCCGGCGGGCGGAACGGCTGGTCGCGGGATCGTCCTGGTCCCAGCAGTACCGACGAGGAGGCCCCTCGAAATGTGAGGTGCCGGGGCGACGTCACATTTCGAGGGGCTGTCTCGTCGGAAGTCGGAGAGGCTGTCGCGTCGGATGCGGGACGGCTGACGCGGCAAGGGAGTGGCGACACCATGGGGACCCAGTTCGAGCCCGGAGACGCACAGTCCGGAGACGGCCAGATCGACGCGAGCCTGAGTGCGGTCATGGGCGAACGGCGGCAGCTGATCAATCTCGCGTACCGGCTCCTCGGCTCCCTGGCGGACGCCGAGGACGTCGTACAGGAGGCCTACGTCCGCTGGTACGCGATGTCCCCGCGGCAGCAGGAGGCCATCGAATCCCCCGGTGGCTGGCTGACGAGGGTCGCCGGACGCATCTGCCTCGACCAGCTCCGCTCGGCGCGGGTCCGGCGCGAGAGCTACGTGGGCGAATGGATCCCGGAGCCGCTGCCCGACCGCACGGAGTGGGCCGACGGGCGGCAGGGCGGGGCGACCGCGGACCCGGCCGACCGGGTCACCCTCGACGAGTCGGTCAACATGGCCTTCCTCGTCGTGCTCGAATCGATGACCCCGGCCGAGCGCGTCGCGTTCATTCTGCACGACGTCTTCCGCTACTCCTTCGCGGAAGTGGCCGAGATCGTGGGGCGCAGCCCGGCGGCCTGTCGCCAACTGGCGTCATCGGCGCGCCGCCGCACCCGCGCCTCGCACGTGCCCACCACTTCGGCGGCCCGGCGCACCGCCGTCGTCAAGGACTTCAAGCACGCCTGGGAAACCAAGGACATCGCCGCGCTCATCGGCATCCTCGACCCCGACGCCACGGCGCTCGCCGACGGCGGAGGACTGGTCAACTCCGCGCCCCGTCCCCTCACGGGTGGCGAGGAGATCGCGCGTTACCTGATCGCCGTCTCCGTCCTCGTCGACGAGCAGGCGTTCGATCAGACGATCCTGGAACGCACGGTGAACGGCCAGCCAGGCCTGGTGGTTCAGCACGACGGCATCACCACGTCGGTGCTGGCCTTCGACGTCGACGGTGACCGGATCACGCGCTTGTGGGCGGTACGGAACCCGGAGAAACTCCGGCCCTGGACGTCGTACGGTAAAGTGATGAATTGAGCCAAGATGCTCTGTTGAGCGGCCGAACGCTCAACCATCAAGCAGGCGACGCTGATCGCCGAGGCCGGAGGGGCGGGGGCAAGGCATGGGTCACGCTGTGCGCGCTCCCCGAGTCGTACGCGTCGACAACTCCGCCCGCGACAGCGTGCCTGATATCTACGGCACCATGACGAGCGACCCGCGCCGCTGATGTGACCGGGGTGTCAACTCCGGCTTTCCTGCGCCCAGTTGCCGTCTCCGCCTGCCCGGCAGTGTGCGTGTGCGTGCCGCCCACCCGCGCCGCGCTGCCGTGCGTGCCTCCGCCGCCTCGCGCGGCCGCTCCCCAGCCATCGAACCCGTCGAGGGAGAGCTGATGACCACCCAGGAGATCCCCGAGCAACTGCTCGACGGCTACGCCGACATCCTCACCCGCGCCGCCGCGACCGGGCGGCGGCTGACCCGTGAGGAACTGACATCACGCCGGGCGCTCGGCGCACAGGCCGCGCACGCCGGATACGCGTGGCGCGTCCTCATCCGCGAGCACCTCAGCGCCACCCGGATCCACCGCCCCGCGGCCGGTGACCCGGACCACCTGCTCGCGACCGCCGAACAGGCCATCGACGCATTCGCCGAGGGCTACGAACACGCGCAACGTCTCGTCGTACGCCAGGAAGAGGCGGCCCGCCGCGAGTTGATCGACGACCTGCTGTACGGGCGAGGGGACCTGGGCCGGCTCGGCGCACGGGCCGAGCGGTTCGGCCTGCGGCTGTCGCACGCGCACGCGGTGGCTGTGGCGGAGGGGCCCTGCGCCTACGACGAGACCGACCCTGTGTCGCGGGACGTGGAGAACGAGATGGTCGGCCGTTTCGGCGACCGCCACATCCTGCTCACCACCAAGGACGGGCGCCTCGTCTGTATCGCCCCCGCCCACCAGGACGAGGTCCTCGCCCACTTCGCCAAGCGCGCGCACGCCGCCACCGACGGGGGCCGCATCGCCATCGGCCGGCCCCAGCCGGGCGCGGCGGGCATCGCCCACAGTTACGAAGAAGCCGTCAGCACCCTGGAGCTCGCGACGCGCATGGGCTTCGACGAGCCCGTGCTGCGCGCCGCCGACCTCCTGGTCTTTCCCGTGCTCGCGCGGGACCGGCAGGCCCTGGTGGACCTGGTGCTCAGCACGCTCGGCCCGCTGGAAGAGGCGCGGGGCGGCGCCCAGCCGCTCCTGGAGACCCTGATCGCCTACTTCGACACAGGGTGCGTGGCTGCCCAGGCGGCGCGTGAACTGTCGTTGAGCGTACGAGCACTCACGTACCGCCTGGAACGCATCCGCACCCTCACCGGATCCGACCCCGCCGACCCGCTGGACCGCTACACCCTGCAGACGGCGGTCATCGGCGCGCGGTTGCTGGGCTGGCCTGCCACCTCGCTGTGAGGGGGCGGGGACGGGCTTGCCGCGAGGGGCGCGGGCGGGTCAGTCCGTGACGTCGATCTTGCCGTTCAGCTTGGTGGCGGCGGTGGCGGCAGCGGGTGCGGCGGCCGGGTCCACAGGCGTGGGGGACATGCCGCCGGTGATGCCCTTGAGGAGTCCGGCCACGTCGACTCCCGTGGTGGAGCTGAGGAGTTCCACACCCTGGGCGACGTTGTCGGCGACCGTGCGGGAGAGGCTGCTCGCGCCGTCCGTGGAGATCACGGTCATCTTGTCGATCGCGCCGAGCGGTTCAGCCGCCTTGGCCACCACGGCGGGCAGCACCTCGACGAGCATCTGCAGCACCGCCGCGTCACCGTACTGCGAGAACGCGTCGGCCTTCTTGCGCATGGCCTCCGCCTCGGCGGCCCCCTTGGCTCCGATCGCGGCGGCGTCGGCCTCGCCCTCCAGGCGTACGGCGTCGGCGAGGGCGGCCCGCTGGGCCTTCTCGCCCTCACCGGTCAGACGGGCCCGCTCGGCGTCGGCCTCGGCCTGCTTGACCAGGGAGACACGGCGGGCCTCGGCCTCCTGCTCGGCCTGGTAGCGCGCGGCGTCGGCGGGCTTGCGGATCTTGGTGTCCAGCTCGCGGTCGGTCAGGGCGGCCTGCCGCTGGGCCACCTTCTCCTGCTCGGTGAGGACCTCCTGCTGGCGCGCGGCCTCGGCGAGCGGCCCGGCGGCCCCTGCGCGGGCGGATGCCTCGTCGGTCTCGGCCTTGATCTCGGCCTGCTTGAGGGAGAAGGTCCGCTGGGCGACCGCGATCTCCTCCTCGGCCTTCAGCCGGGCCTGCTCGGCGGCGCGGCGCGCCACTGCCTCGGCGATGTCGGCCTCCTGCTTGGCACGGGCGGCCTCGGGCCGGCCCAGGTCCTCCAGGTAGGAGCCCTCGGTGGTGATGTCCTGGATCTGGAAGGCGTCGAGCACCAGGCCCTGCCCGGACAGACTCGCCTCGGCCTCCTCGGCGACCTGCCCGGCGAACGCGGCGCGATCACGGATGATGTCCTCCACCGACATCCGGCCGACGATGGAACGCAGCGCGCCGGAGAGCACCTCCTGGGTGAAGCCGACGATGCCGCCCTGCTGGGCCAGGAATCGCTGCGCCGCGGCGCGTATGGAGTCCTCGGTGCCGCCGACCTTGACGATCGCGACGCCCTCCAGGTTGGCCTTCACGCCGCGCAGCGTGACCGCACCGCGCACCGCGATCGGGATGTGCCGCGAGGAGAGATCGAGGGTGAACTTCTGCTGCACGAAGGGCACGACGAACACGCCGCCGCCCACCACGACCTTCTGGCCGCTGTTGTCGGTGAAGATCCGGCCGGTCTCGGGATCGGTGGACTTCTTGCCGCGCCGCCCGGTCACGATGAAGGCCTCGCTCGGTCCGGCGACCTTGTAGCGGGTCACGACGACGAGCGCGAGCAGGACGAGGAGTACGACGACTCCGATGACGGCGGTCAGGACTGGACTCATGGCGAATTCCCCCCTGTCACCCCAGGGGGCGGCAGATCGGTGATGTTGAGCGTGTGGCGTGTGGCGTGTCGTGTGTGGCGTATGTCGTTTGTTGTGCGGGTGCGGGTGCGGGTGCGGGTGCGGGTGCGGGTGCGGGTGCGGGTGCGGGTGAGGTGCGGGTCTGGGTGGCGCGGTGGTCAGCGCTTTACGGGGCGGACCGCGACCGAGGTCGGCGACAGGGCCGCCTCCACCCAGATCTCGGTGCCGCGGGTGACGGCCTCGCCGCTCCTCGCGGCGAACTTCACCGGCTGCCCCGCCAGTTGGAGCAGCACCTCGCCGTACCCGTCGACCGGGATCGCGGTGACCACGGCGCCCGCGGTGCCCACGAGGTCGTCCCCACGGGGAGTGGCCGCGGTCTGATCCCGCATCAGGGCGCGGCTGAACTTCCACGTCAGCCAGCCCGCACCGGCCCCTACGGCGGCCCCGACGGCGGTCGCGCCGCCGGCCCCGAGCCCGGTCGTGCCGAGCACGATCGCCCCGCCGAAGCCGAGCATGGACACGAAACCGGCGATGACGGGAAGGGACAGCAGCCCGTCGAAGAGCCCGTCGAGGACCCCGTCGAAGACGAGTGAGAGGACCAGCAGAGCGATTCCCGCGATGCCAAGCCCCAGAAAGACGGTCACCTGAGCACCTCCTCAACTTGCCGGATGTCTCGGTGAGGTGGGGATCGTCGCACGGGGGCGGGCAGGCACACATTGCCGTGATCCGGCAATCATCAAAGGCTTTTCATGCCGGTCCAGGGTCCCGGCCTGGGAGTCCGCCTACGTGTCGGTCGGGTCCCTCCGGGCCCGAGTGCGGCGAGCGAGCAGTTCGGCGAGGCCCTGGCGGGTGGCGGCCACCATGCGGACCAAGGCAGTTGGGGTACGTAGCTGGCGCGATCCGGCCCATCGGGCGCAGGATTGTCGGCACCGCCGGTCGGGGAAGCTGGCGGGAAAGCCAGATCTGAAAACTCTCGAGCACCTGCCGGTACCAGCACCACCACCAGTACCTGACCTGAGTTGATCCGCCTTGATCCGCGGTGACCCGAGTAAGGAGCCTGGGCATGAATTTCGGACGTGTGCCGCAGACCGAACTGACCGCCACGTGACCGGCACCGTCCCCACGGGGCCGGCCGCCGCGGAACCCGGCGACACCTCCCAGACCGTCGCCGACGACGGCCGCGTCGAACTGCGCCCCGGAGCCTTTCCGGAACACAGCCGCTTCGCCAACGACGACCTCAAGCCCATCCCTCTCGCCGAACGCCACTGGAGCACCTACAACTTCGCCGCCCTGTGGGTCGGCATGGCCCACAACATCCCCTCCTGGACGCTCGCCTCGGGCCTGGTCGCACTCGGCATGGACTGGCGCCAGGCCGTCTTCACCATCGCCGCCGCCAACGTGATCGTGCTGCTGCCGATGCTCCTGACCGGGCACGCGGGCCCGAAGTACGGCATCCCGTTCCCCGTCCTGGCCCGCGCCTCCTTCGGTCTGCGCGGGGCGAACCTGCCCGCGCTCATCAGGGCCGCCGTGGCCTGCGGCTGGTTCGGCATCCAGACCTGGATCGGCGGCCAGGGGATCTACGTCCTGCTCAACCAGGTTTTCGACGGCGCGTGGAGCGACGAGTCCCGCATCGGCGGCTACCCATGGCCGCTGTGGCTCTGTTTCGTTCTGTTCTGGGTCCTCCAACTGGCCATCATCTACCGGGGCATGGAAGCGCTGCGTCGCTTCGAGAACTGGGCGGCGCCCTTCGTGCTCGTCGGCGCCGTGGTGCTGCTCGTGTGGATCGCGGACAAGGCGGGCGGCTTCGGTCCGCTGCTCGACCAGCCGTCCACGCTGGGCTGGGGCAGCGACTTCTGGCCGGTGTTCTTCCCCGCGCTGATGGGCATGATCGGCTTCTGGTCCACCCTGTCGCTGAACATCCCCGACTTCACCCGCTTCGGGAAGGGGCAGCGGGCGCAGGTGTGGGGCCAGACACTCGGGCTGCCGACCACCATGACCGCGTTCGCGCTCCTGTCGGTCCTGGTCACCTCCGGTTCGCAAGCTGTGTACGGGGAGCCGATCTGGGAGCCCGTCGACCTGGCCGCCAAGGCCGACAACGTCTTCGGGCTCCTCTACGCCTTGGTGACCGTCCTGGTCGCCACGGTCTCCGTGAACATCGCGGCCAATGTCGTCTCACCCGCGTACGACCTCGCGAACCTCGCCCCCAAGTTCATCAACTTCCGTACGGGCGCGCTGATCACCGGTGTCGTGGGCGTGGTCATCTTCCCGTGGAAGCTGATCGAGACGCCCGAGCTCTACATCTTCGTCTGGCTCGGCGTCGTGGGCGGGCTGCTCGGCACGGTCGCGGGAATCCTGATCGCCGACTACTGGGTGGTGCGCCGAACGGCCCTCGACCTTGCCGATCTGTATCGCCCCGAAGGGCGTTACTGGTACACGGGCGGGTGGAACCTGCGGGCCGTCACGGCCTTCGTGGTCGGGGGTGCGCTCGCCGTGGGTGGCTCGCATTCGGAGCCGGGGAAGGGGCCGTTCCCGGAGGACGGCCTGATCCCCGTGCTGAAGCCGCTCGCGGACTACGGGTGGGCGATCGGGCTTGCCTCGGCGCTGGTCGTCTACGTGGGGCTGATGGTGACGGGGAGGCGTATGGGCTCCGGGGGCCCTGCGGACTCGGCGCCGTAGGCGTCCTTGGCGAACTCAGTAGACCCGACGGGCTCGGCGGATTCGGCGGATTCGGCGAACTCGGCAGACCCGGCGGGCTCGGCGCACTCGACGAACTCGGCGGATTCGGCGGGCTCCGGAGGAGGCCGGTCGGGGCCGGTCGGGGCCGGCCGGGGCCTGCCTAAGCCGGGCGCACTGCTGTCACCAGCCACACCCCCGCTCGCATCCGCACGCCGTACTCGGTCGCGTGGGGCCGGAACGCCTCCTCCAGGGCGGCCCGCTTCTTCGCGGTGACCGTCTTGCCCGGGGTACGCGACAGTATGAAGTCGACCGCGTCTGAGGGAGTTTGACCCCACACCGCCTCCACCGGCACGGGAGTCACCCTCACGTCCTCATAGACGGCGAGCACCTCATGTATACGGGCCGGGTCCGAGAGCGAGGCCATGGCGGTGCGCGCCGCGGCAGCGTCAGCCGCGGCTTCGGACGCGGTGTCGGGCGAGGTTTCGGACGCGGCTTCGGGCGCTTCGGCCTCCGCGCTCCGCTCGGGGCCTTCCTCATCGGCTGGTTCCGCGAGGAGCTTGGCGAAGAGGCCGAGCGTCCGGGACTCCTCGGTCTCCTGGCCGGCGGGCTGTGGACAGACGAACACCAGCCGCCCGCCGGGGCGCAGCGCACGGGCGATGTTCGCGAACGCGGCGGTGTGGTCGGCGAAGAACATCACTCCGCCACGGCTGATCACGACGTCGTACCCGGCGGCGGGGAAGGGGTGGAGCTGGGCGTCGCCCTGTTCGTACGCCGCGTTCGTGATGCCCTCGGACACCGTGCTCGCACGGGCGCGGTCGAGGAGCGGCGCCGAGATGTCGATCCCTGCCGCGTGTCCGTGTGCGGCGCGACGGGCCGCGATGCGGGTGGTGATGCCCGCGCCGCAGCCGATGTCCAGGACGCGGTCGCCGGCGCCGATGGCCGCAGCTTCGAAGAGGGCGTCGTTCACCCCGGACAGCATCGTGTCGTACCGCTCGTGGTGGATGGCCCAGTGGGTGCCCACGGGGCCGTTCCAGGCCTTGACCTGGAGGGAGTTGGGGCTCGCTGACGTCTCTGTGGTCATGACGCCTCCCGGGCGTGGTGGGCGGAGTGCTGGGCCGCGAGGACGGTCTCGATGCGGTCGACAGCGCTGAAAGCGCCGAACGAGATCAGGTGCACGAGGCAGTGGTCGCTGAACGGCGGCTTCTTCCAGGCCGCCACGTCCTCATCGGTGATGCGGTACGGAGCGAGCGCGGCGAGCAGCGCGAGCCGTGCTCCCGGGCGGGACGCGCGGTCGGGCAGGGCTTGCCAGGACAGCGGCGGATGTGTGCCGTCCCATGCGGACACCGCCGCTTCCACGAGTGCCCGGTCGTCCTCGTCCAGGAGCCCCACGCCGCTCATCGCCGCGTCCCGCAGAGCGGCGTAGGCGGAACCTATGGGCGTGCCTGCGGCCCAGACAGGCCCCGGCTGCGGGTCGTCGAGCAGGGCGAGTGAGTCGCCGGGGGTGCAGGAGCGGCGCACGGTCTTCTGGAGGGTGCGGCCGCCGATCGAGCGCACCGCCCGGAGACGCTGCGCGTTGCACGGCAGTATCTTCTCGGTGATCAGCGACGACGCGACGCGGTTGATGAAGTGGAACGTGAGCGCGGTGCCGATGTGTGCGGGGGCGTGTGCGCGCGGGAACGGCGGCGCGGCCAGCTCCGGCGCCTGAGGCGTCCGGGTGGCCTTCCCCCAGGCGAGCAGCCGTGCCTGCGCCGGGTCCTCCGGCTGCTCGCCTCGCAGCACCCGCTCGGCGACGCGGTGGTCGCCGGTGGCATGCAGCATCATCGTGTGCGCGCTCACGCAGAACGGGCAGCGGTTGGCGAGCGAGACGCCCACGGCGACCAGCTCGCGGTCGGTGCGGGTCGTGCCACCGCTGCCGAACGCCTCGTCGCCGCCGGCCAGCAGGGACTCGCGGAGCAAGGCCCAGGCGGCGGTGAACAGTTCGGGCGCGGGGCTGAGGGCGACGAGCGGCGCGGGCTCCGCGATGCCGAAGTCCTCCGCCATCTGCGCGTAGGCGTCGGCGGTCCTGCCGGTCGCGGACTTCGCGAGTACTGGATCGGTGTATCGGTAAGTTGCCATGCCCCGATGGTCGGGGCGCCGGGTGCCTCGGGTCGTCGTCCGGCGGAAGGCAGTTGAGGGTACGTCACCGGGGCCGTTCGGGCCCGCGACTACTGCACGGGGAGTAGTGCCGGAGCGGTCTGCTGGGGTGACGCGGATGTCGGCGGCGGCCTCTAAGGTTCTGAACACGGCGGGGGATGCGCCGCGACGGGGGATGCGAGGGGTGCGGGGGCACAGATGACGGCGGACCGGGCGGGGAGATCGGCGGATCAGGTGAACGTGCGCGAGCGGGTGCGGAACCGGGTGCGGCAGGCATGGGTCGGAGATGCGGTGCTCGCGGTCGTGGTGGGCGTAATAGTCGCGCTCGCTGCGGGCCTGGACGACGGCGGTGCGGGGTTCCTCGACTACGCACTCATAGGGACAGGTTCGCTGGCCCTCGCCGCGCATCGCAGAGCGCCGCGCGCCGTGCTCGCCGTCACCACGGCCTGCCTGCTCGTCGAGGTGTTGTACGGGGGCGCCAGCAGTGTCGCGGCGATTCCGGTGGTCGCGGCCGTGCACACGGCCGCCCGAGCGGCCCACCGGGGCATTGCCGCTGTCGCCGCCGGGGTGTTCCTGGCGGGCTTCGCGGCGGCGGGGAACGCGTCGGACGACATCGTGCAGCGGACGCTGCTGCTGGCCGGCTGGTTCCTGTGCGCCCTCGTCACGGGCCTCGCCGACAAGAACTGGCAGGCGTATCTGCGCCAGACCGAGCAGCGGGCCCTGGAGGCCGAGCGGACCCGCGAGGAGGCGGCGCTGCGCAGGGCGGGCGAGGAGCGGCTGCGGATCGCGCGCGAACTGCACGACTCGCTGACGCACAGCATCTCGATCGTCAAGCTCCAGGCAGGGGTCGCCGTCCACCTCGCGCGGAAGCGGGGCGAGGAGATACCGCCCGCGCTGCTCGCCATCCAGGAGGCGAGCGGTGAGGCGATGCGTGAACTGCGGTCCACGCTCACCGTGTTGCGCACGGACGAGCCGGCGGGGAGCCCGGCGCTGCTCGTCGAGCGCGCTCGGGCGGCCGGGCTCGCCGTGGAGCTGACGGTGCGGGGCAGGGAGCGGACGCTGGCCGGTGACCTGGAGAGGGCCGCGTACCGCATCGTGCAGGAGGGCCTCACCAATGCGGCACGTCACGCGGGGGGCTCTGCCAGGGTGGTGGTCGGGCTCGACTTCGGGGAGCGGGTGTTGGGGGTGCGGGTGGAGGACGACGGGGTCGCCGACGCGGGGCGGCCGCAGGTGGAGGGGACGGGGCTCACGGGGATGCGGGAGCGGGTCGCCTCGCTCGGCGGGACGTTGCGGGCGGGGCCGAGGGTCGAGGGGGGCTTTCTGGTGCGTGCTGAACTGCCCTTTGAGTTCGGGGCGTTGGCGTCTCAGGCGGCTGCGGGTGAAGCTGGCGCAGGGGGCGCAGGGGGCGCAGAGCGGGACGGGGCGCCTGTGGAGGCGGGGGTGGCCGTTGATGCCGGGCGCTCGGGGGAGGGCGGGTGATCCGGGTGGTGCTCATCGACGACCAGGCGTTGATGCGCGCCGGGTTCCGTGCGTTGCTCGAAGCCGAGGACGGCATCGAGGTGGTGGGGGAGGCCGCCGACGGGGAGCGTGGGATCGCGCTGGTGCGGGAGTGCATGCCTGACGTGGCGCTCATAGACGTACAGATGCCGGTGATGACCGGGATCGAGGCGACGCGCCGGATTGCCGCCGACCCCCGCCTCAGCGGCGTACGAGTCGTGATCCTCACCAACTACGGTCTCGACGAGTACGTCTTCGACGCCCTGCGTGCCGGGGCCAGCGGATTTCTGCTCAAGGACACGGAGCCCGCCGACCTGCTGCACGGCATCGAGATCGTCGCGCGCGGGGAATCGCTGCTCTCGCCGTCGGTGACCAGCAGGCTGATCGGTGAGTTCGTCTCGCGGCCGCCGGACCGGGCCACCGCGCCGGGCCTGGAGAACCTCACCCGTCGGGAGCGGGAGGTCACCGCGCTGGCCGCGCGGGGTCTGACGAACGAGGAGATCGCCGAGCACATGGTGATCAGCCCGTTCACCGCGAAGACGCATGTGAGCAGGGCGATGACGAAGCTCGGGGCGCGCGATCGGGCCCAGTTGGTCGTCTTCGCCTACGAGTCGGGGCTCGTCGCGGCCCGCAATGCAGCTCCCTAGAACAGGCCGCAGAACAGGCCACAGAAGTGGCCACAGAAGTGGCCACGCACCGTCGGGAAACAGAGAGGAGAAATCTATGGCCATGGCATGATCTCCGCGTGACCGGCATACCGCTCAGACACGTCGCCCGGGTGAGACACGTCGCCGTCATCGCGGCAGTGACTTTGCTCGCTGCAGGATGCGGGCTCTCGGAGGAGTTCGAGCGGGAGAGGGATCCCGCGCGTACGGCGCCTGCCGAGGATGAGCGGTCCGCGACAGCGGACCACATGTCCGCCTCTCCTGGTCCTGACTCGCCGACAGAGGCCCCCGTCGAGACGGGGCCGCCGGAGGTGCCCGACGTGGCCTCGCCCTCCTGCCCCGCGTCCGGGGTCCGTATCGAGGCGGGCATGGTTAGACGCCATTTCAGTTGGTCAGTCTGCGGTGACATATGAGGGTCGCGGCGATGGCGGTGAAGGCGAGGAAGTGTTCTGGCTTTCGCTCATAGC
>NZ_JBSGYY010000036.1:0-97158 GCF_053610705.1 Streptomyces sp. NPDC054872
GAGCGGCGTCAACACTGGCCGCTCTGCGCGCTGTGCCCGACGGTCACCGGCTCCCTAGCCGGCTTCAGGGGACGTCAGTGGATCGGGGACCAACTGGACCAGTGCCCGCTGGAGTACCGCGTCGTCCCCCAGGGGCGCGGAGGCAAGTCCCGCCCCGTGCCCGGCGGCGCAGCGTTTGTGGGCGCGGGCCGGGAGGGTACGGCTGTGCTCGTGCTGACGCTGCCCTCGCAAACCGCCGCCCTGGCCGCCCGCTTCGCCAAGTCGGGATACCTGCCGCTACCGGGCCTGCTGACCCGCACCGGGCTCACCACGCTGCAAGAAGAGTGCGACCGTCTGGAAGTCGGTGCCCGCCGCCGGGACTTCCGCATGGCCTGCATGGACAACAGTCCTCGCCACATGACCACGCTGGGCGGCCAGCACATCGCCCAAGAATCCGCGCTCATCACCGGCCTCTACCGCAACGCGGGGCTGCTCGCGTTCCTAGCGGCCCTCCACCGGGCCGAGGTGACCACGGTGGCGGAGCCGGTGGAACGCCACGTCCTGAACATCCTCCACCGTCCCGGCGACACCCACGGCGCCCATACCGACGACTACCCCCTGGCCCTGGTCCTCTTCCTCCAGGCCCCGCCCCGGGCCGACGACGGAGGACTCCTCGAGTTCAGCCCCGGCCGCCACGACCTCAAAGCCCTCAAAGAACCCGGCACTTGCCAACTCCACCACCCGCCCGGCGACGCCTACCTCCTACGCAGCGATCTGACCGCCCACCGCGTCACGCCCCTGACCCGCCCCGGCCGGCGACGCACTGTCCTCAACTTCGCCTACACCACCCCTGACCGGCAACAACCCACCACCAAAACCGCCCACCACCTCTACACCTGACCCGCCCGACCACGCCCCCGGCATCAGCGAAAAACCGAACCCGGGTCAGGACAGCCGGACGACAGACATCACCAAGGCGTCGAGGCGCGCCGGCGGTGGCGGTCGAAGCACGCTGCCGCCAGCACTTGCGGAATCCTGCAGGCGGTAAGAGCCTCGTCCCGGAATCGGGCGGCGCAGGGGACCCACGTGCGCGCCATCACCGAAGCGGCGGCCCTCGACGCTGCGCCCCGCAGGCCCTTCTGGCGCCCGGCAGGCACGCGCCGACACCAACCTCGACACCATCCTCGTAAAGATCACATCCCGACGGCCACGGCGGCCAGCACCTGCCGGCCGCCCCTGCACCGGATCAGCCGGCGGGAAAGAACTGCACCAGATAGCGCTCGACGCCGACCACCGGCACCGGTGACTCCCCCAGCCCAGCCAGCTCGGCACGGCACGTGCCATGCGCCCGCACCCGCCACGGCCCCTTCCCGCCCAGCCCGATCAGGTCAGCGGTGCGCCCCAACGAGGGCGTCCACACGGCGACATCACCGCTCACCGACTCAAAGCCCACCTCGCCCCGCACCTCCCACACGGCGTCCTCCTGCGCGGGCGGAGCCCCGTCCCAGACCTGCACCGTCACCGCCGCGGTATGCGTGTGGCCGGCACTGCACAGATCGACACGGCCCGGGAACGCGTTCACGAACACTTCGGCGTTGAACGCATCGGGAAACTCGACCGGCACGTCAGCATCCCAGGACTCCACAAACGCGAACGCGAAGGAATCCACGAACACCTCCAGCCGCTGCTCTTGGACCAGTTCAGCCACGCAGGCCACTCCTAGGCGAACGTCCCGGACAAGGACCACGATCGTATCGCCGCGCCCTCACTCGAAACCCGCACCAAGCCCCACGGGCGCCCTCCCCTGGTCGAGCGTGGCGCGGCTCCAGACACCTGCACGCAGGCATATTGCCGTTCCCCCGCAGGCCCTGGTGGGGTGCCAGTCGTGAGCGTTCGGGTGGTCCTGGAGCCTTCGCGGAGGTCGATCACCTCGAGGGTGAGCGGATCCCACCTAACCCGTACGCAACATCTCCCCCGCCAACGGCAGTAACCCCTATTGCAGAATCGTCTTTTCTCGAAATTGAGCTAATATCCCACCACTCAACGGCTGTACATACCCCGGCTGCATGGGTCATTCTGAGAATTCTCAGCCGTGCATGGGGCAGGAAGGGACACGGGGGTGGGATCGTGTCGGGCAGCGTTTGGGGCGCCATCGGGAAGGGCGCAGGGAAGGCAACCGGAGAGGCAATAGGCTTGCTTGCAGGGGCACTTGTAGGCTCGTACTTCTTCGGAACAAAGAAAGCCACCGTGGGATTCGTCAACAACTCTGGGAAGAACCTCTACTTCTGCGTGTACTCCCCTCTGGCCAACGAGTCCAGTGGGTGGCACTTCCTTCGGGCAGGAGGAAATACTGGAATCACATGTGGGATACCTCGGCGAGATCACTCGGAAACTTTTTACCTGCACGGTAGGACTGCGGACGGAACTACCCTTTGGGAGGGCGATTTGGAGTTCCATGCAGCCTTCCCACTGAAAGGTGACCTCCAGCACGAGAACGACCGTTCGCTGAATGAGTTCGAGATCCAAGGGGCAGCCGGAAGTAATCCCGTGATCATCGCGGCGAAGAGTCGGAACGCAGGGCGACCGAAAAAGGTAAAAGGCATGCGAGTCACGATCTCAGGAGATTTTACCTTCCGATTCCATGACTGACCCTGCACGGCGGCTCGGCTGGGCGACGGATACGGACTCGGCGGGGGGACGAGGGATGTCGTCGACGTCTGGGAGGTCCGCTTCACGCTCGACGCGTCCTCGATGCCGAGCTGCCTGGCCAGGTACTCCACGACCTCCCACGGCACCGCCAGCGGGCCGTCGCCCAGGAACCGGTCTGAGCGGCCTGAACCGACTGCACACACGCACCCAGCACCGGCACCTGGGGAAGCTGTGGCAGACCCCCAGCGACGCCGCCCCTCCATCACACTGACGAACCCGGGCTTCACTCTCCGCGAAGGGCTGACGGGCGACGAACTGCGGGCGGCCATCCTGGCCGCGCAGATCGCCACCGCCCTCCACACCCGCCGGCCTCTTCCCGAACAACCCGCCCAGGGCGCCCGCTCGGTATCCGAACCCGATCAGATGAACGCCTTGCAGGAAGCCGCCTGGCTGACCCAAGTCTCCGCCGCTCTGGACCACTCCCCCGTCGCCCACAGCGTGCTGCACGCTCACCGGCACGGCGCCAACTCGGCCCCCGCGCAGGCATAACACCTGTGACCCACGGGGTTACGTACTTCCACGGCCGCTACTCGGTCGGCGACGACACACTGCGTGCTGTCGAGGACGCTGACGATCGCGCACGCATTGGCACCGCTCGATGGAACCTGGGGCACGCTCTGCACTCCCGTCCCGAGGCCGCTGCGGCCGAAGAAGCCAGGGACGTCGCGCATGCTCCTCGTTCCGGACACCTCCGTGTGAGCCTGTGCCCCGAGTGCCGCTGCGGGAACCTTGGGCGCTCTGCTCATCAGCGTCCCAGCGCAGATCGTCGTCTTCAACGATCCGCTTGTAGCCGTTCAGGGTCTCGTTGTCTTCCAAAGCGCTTGCGACGGCTTGAAGTAGCTCGGCGAGCGACGTCCAGGTGCGCCCCGGAGGGAACTCACTCGGGCCGAGTTCGTCCCGTGTGCCTACCCGGCCTTGCTGCACACCGGGTTGGGTATCCACAACAAGATAGCCACCTCCGTCGTCGCTGGCGCACGGTATCCACCCTGGATGCCATCGCGCGTACTGTCCGTCGATTTCGAGCGGGATGTCATGCGCGAGGTACTCCGCCCTTGTCTCGTTCTCGAGTTGGGCCTGCAGCCCCTGATGCTCCACGATCGCCTCTGAGCCCAGCAGCGTGTACACGGGGGGAAGAAGCCACAGGGCACTGCCGTCATGACAGAGCAGGGAATCAGTCAACTGCTCAGGGAACGTGAGCCCAAGGCGCCGCTCTGCTGCAACGACTCTCCCGCGCGTGGCCGGTGGCGGCAGAGCGTGATAACTGCCTGGTGCACAGTCGCGGAGCCAGGAATCGATGCGCCACCAGGAGTGGCTGACAGGTTCAGGTGCCATGCGGTCTCCGTTGCAACGCGCGAATTGACGGTGGTGCCTCACATGATGACTGAGGCACCACCGAGTGCGGTGACTACTGCAGCTGGAACTGCCTACTCATCCGTGAGGCACCGGATGCCCCCGCGGTCCGGCGCCGCCTGCGGCCCGCTCCCGGAGGTTCTCGCACAGTTCTCAGCACGGCACTCCGGCACGCGCCGCTCACCGTGGACCTCTTCGTAGCGACGGACAGCGGCGCAGCGTCTCCGTACAGGCACACGCAGAGGTGCTCTAGCTTGACGACACTTCTTCAAGCACTACGCCGTCTTCGGACCGGCGGCCTTCGAGCGCGGCGCCGGGTTTGAGTCGGTGACCTTGCGCCGCACCCAGCCCGTCCTCGCCCTGGTCCGTCATCGCGTCAACGTCGTCTGGAGCCCTTCTGCGCAACGGACGCACATGTGAGCCCTTGCCGTCGGCGGCGCTTGCAGCGTGGAGTCTGTGTCCTGCAGTCGATCTGGCAGGTCAGCGGAAGACGGTCGACTGACAGGCCGGCTTGCGGGAGTATCCGCTTGCTGGCATCCGATGGTGGGGGGGTCCGTTGATCACTCAAGGAGTAAAGGTCCCGGGGCGGTGCGACGCCTGCGGTGACGTGCTGATACGCGACGTTGGCCAGTACATCGACCATGGGCAGTTGTGGTGGGGCAGCGACGGCGCATGCACGGCGTGCCCCAACGGGTGGTGCGAGCAGGACACAGGCGGCGCGACTCCCGACGAGATCAGGAATGCCCTGCTGGCAGAGCATGGGCCCACACGGCTTCGCCTCGCAGACGACGAGTCGAGCCTTGTCCCCGTCTTGCGAGTCCTGCGCGAGATGCTCCACTTGTCCCTGAGCCAGGCACGGGTGATGGCCAGCGCGCTCCAAGAGACTGGCCTGGTCGGCACGCTGGTCGAGATGGAGTTCATTGCCGACGGACTGCAACGCCGATCAGTCGCTACAAAGATCGAGAAATGCGAGAGATCGGCCGGCTGAACCCCACAAACCCAACCAGAACGGCTTGACGAACGGCATTAGGAATCGCGGACACGCGATCAACCTTCGCTGGCACGGCACAGCCCCTCCGGCCCTGCGCCGTGGCGTACGTGTCCCCTCTCAAGCAATCTGGCCCCTGTCTCAGCTGATCTGGTTCGACGCGCTCGGCGTGTCAGTTGATCTGGTCCGTGGACGGGGAAGCCGCGTCAGCTGTATCCCGCGGTCCGTGCCAACGCGCCTCTCCCCGAGCCGGGTTGGGCTTCGGCAGGGGTCAGTGTTCGGGCAGCTGCCATGAAGCGAACCAGTGGGGGAACGGTCCGGCGGAGGGCGGGAAGGCGAACGGTGGGCTGCGGTCGGTGAGCAGGCGCAGCACGAACTCTCCGGTGGGGCAGTCGAAGCGCTGCCACTCACCGTCCATGTATTGCACCAGGACCGGCCAGTCGTCGGGATCGGCCGGTCCGGTCAGCCAGTGGAAGGTCAGCTCCTGTTCGGAGGTCCCCCAGGTGAGCACGCCGCCGGGCGCGGGGTGGACGGTGTAGGGCCGGTACAGGTCGGCGTACTGGGCCATGTCCCGGCCCCAGGAGACCAGATCCGTGCCCAGCGCGCCCGGCACCAGCAGGTCCAGGTACTCGTCGAAGCTGCCCGCGCCGAAGGCGTCGACGATGTCCTTGTAGTCACCGGGCAGCGCGGTACCCAGCGCGGCCTGCGCCGCGGCCCAGTCGACGCCGCGCCGATCGGGCTCCATCCACCCGGTGGTCTCCCGCAGCAACGTCACCCACCCGACACCGGGCGGGCGGGTGAACGCGCGCCGGATGAGGATCGCGACGTGGCGCGGACCATCGGCGGTGGCCGTCACCCCGTACCCGAACCAGTGCTCGGCCAGCACCCACCCGCGCAGCTCCAGCAACCCGCGCTCCCCGCCGACGGGTAGCCCGACCTCCCCGCCCACCGGCGGACCCTCAAGCGTCCCTGCCGCCCTGCCCCCGACGACCCACGCACGAACGGGCACAGCAGCCCCGTCGACCACGTCCGCAGCGACGCGCTCCAGCTCAGCCAAATCCCCCGCGTCACTGGGCACACAGACATGCCCCGCCCCATGAGCAGGCAGCGGACAGTGCAGTTCAGGTGCGCGCCACACGTCATTCAAACGGGCACGCAAAGCAGAGGCATCCACCCGGCCAAGTGAACAACACGGCACCGACAACGCGCGTCACTCGCCCGAAAGCAGCAAAATGGGCGGGCCCTCAGCGCGTGCCCCTGTGACGTTGGTCAGGGGGTGGGCGGCCTGCCCGACAACTGGGCGCAGCAGATCAACCGGGTGGGTGTCCGACTACGACCGGTAGTCTCTGCAGGCCGCGACCGAACTGTGGCGGCGTTCGCCGCCCGTACCGTGGCGGCACGGCTACGGGGCGAGCGCTACAGCGCGATCGTGCACGGCCAGTTCACCCGCCCGCGCCGGTGGACGCTCCTGATCAATATTGAACTGCAGGACATGCGCACGCACTTCATGGATGTGACCAACGAACTGCGCCGCATGGAGAGGAGCGGTTCACTGGTCGCCGGGGGCGCGCAGACGCCGCGCGCCCGTTTTCCGCACACTAGTGACTTGGGTGTCGTACGACTTCTTGATGACGGCCGGCCAGAATGCCTCCCACCAGATGCCCACATCCACTGAAGGCCTCGAGCCGATTGCTCGCTGGCTCGCTGGCTCGCTGGCTCGCTGGCTCGCTGGCTCGCTGGCTCGCTGGCTCGCTGGCTGCGCATCGTGCGGTCGAGGACGCATCCCCGGGCCGTGGTCATCGGCGGAGGTCGTGGTGGTCGCAGTGAAGCGGGGCCGGGCGAGTTCGGCCGTCGGCAGGTGCTGGGCATGGCGGGCGGGCTCGACGTGGCCACGTCGGCCGGGCGCACCAGTTCCGCGTGGGTCTATGCGTCCATCTGTAAGCAGATTTCCGTGGGCATGCCTGCGACCGTAGCCGCGCTGCCTGGCCGGCGAGCAGGGCAGCAGCAGCGGTATCTCGGCTCCGTTTCCCCAGCACGCGCCAGGCGCCGCTCCTTCTGTCCGGGGCAGGTCGGCCTGGCAGGCAGGAAGGTACCGGTCCAGGTGGCAATCCGTGTCGCAGAAGGTCCAGTACCTGGGCGTGGCCCTCCGCCGCGCCGCTTGCGGCAGCAGTCGATGCGGACAGATCGGGCCCTGGTGGCCAAAGGGGCCCCCGTCAGTTCCGCCAACAGATCCGTGTCGTTTCGTGATCTACCCGAGTGCGAACTCCCGTTCTTGAAGGAGGTAGATTGCGTAGCGACCACCGCGGGAGCTCGGGAGTAGCCGGGCTGAGAGGGCGGACGGGACTTGCTCCCCTTGCCGCCGACCGCATGAACCTGGACCGGGTAATGCCGGCGTAGGAAGGGTGTTGACGATGGATACTGCCTCCATACCTGCCCAGCACGGCACTGCGGTTTCCCGTGATGCCGTAGCGGATGTGATCACGTCTCTGCGGACTTCCGCGCCCCTTGTGCACTGCCTGACCAACGTCGTGGTGTCGCAGTTCACCGCGAACGTGCTGCTCGCGGCGGGGGCTGCCCCCGCGATGGTGCACAGCGCGGAGGAGGCCGGAGCGCTGGCCCGGGTGGCCGGGGGTGTCCTGGTCAATCTGGGAACGGTGACGTCCGTGACGGCGCCGGCGATGCGCGTCGCGGTCGCAGAAGCGGCCGGGGCGGGGCGGCCGTGGGTGCTCGACCCGGTGGCGGCCGGCCTGCTGCCCTGGCGCACCGACCTCGCCCACGAACTTCTGGAGAGCGCACCCCCAGCGGTCGTTCGCGGCAATGCTTCCGAGATCCTGGCACTGGACGGCGGGACGGGTGGGCGCGGCGTGGACAGCACGGACGCCCCCGAGGCGGCGCTGGCCGCGGCCGGCGCGCTGGCCCGGCGCTACGGCTGTGCGGTCGCGGTGAGCGGTCCGCAGGACGTTCTCACGGACGGGGCGCGAGTGGTGCGCCTGGCCAACGGGCACCCGCTGCTGACTCTGGTGACGGGAACGGGCTGCTCACTCGGCGCGCTCGTGGCCGCCTGCACAGCCGTCACCGGCGACGCGCTGCTGGCCGCCACTGCCGCGACCGGCCTGCTCACCGTGGCTGCGGAGGACGCCGCCACCCGCTCCGCGGGGCCCGGCACGTTCGCGGTCGCCCTGATCGACTCGCTGTACCAGCTCAGCCCTGAGCGGCTCGCCGAGGCTCTACACCTGCGCTGAGCATGCGCGTACTGCTGGGTCCTGCGTGAGTAGTGGCCTGGACACCGTCCGCTGCACACTGCCGCCCGCCCTGGGGCAGCTCCCCCAGCACCGAGCCTGGCTGCCCTCTCCCCCTCCCGTGCCTGTGAACACCTCAAGGTGCCTGCACGTGCACGTCAGGGCCTGCCTTCCCCGTACCTCCCGATGCGTTTCCCCCGCCTTTCCCCGGCCGGGAGACCCCAAGGAGTAACCCATGCGACCTCCACTCGACCTGTCCCTGTATCTCGTGACCGACACCAGACTCTGCGGCCCCCGCGGTGTCGTCCCTACTGTTGCGGCGGCCGTCAAGGGCGGCGTCACCGCCGTCCAGTTGCGCGATCCGGACGCGGACGCCCGCACGCTGTTCTCGCTCGGCCGGGCGATCCAGGCCGAACTCGCGGGCACGGGCGTCCCCTTGATCGTCAATGATCGCCTGGACGTGGCCCTCTGGTTGGACGCGGACGGCGTCCACCTCGGGCAGCGGGACGTCTCGCCCGAGACCGCCCGGCGCCAGCTCGGTCCTCATGCGTACATCGGCCTGTCCGTCAGCCGTCCCGAGCAGTTGGCGCACGTGCCGGACAGCGTCGACCACCTCGGTGTCGGTCCGGTGTTCCCTCAGTCCACCAAGCCGGACGCGGATGCCCCGCTCGGTCTGGGAGGCCTGGCCCGGATCGTCCGGGAGACCCCGCTGCCCTGCGTGGCCATCGGCGGGATAGGCGTGTCCGAGGCCGCCGCGGTCGTGGGATGTGGCGCGGCGGGAATCGCCGTCGTCAGCGCGGTCTGCGGACAGCCCGACCCCGGGGCCGCAGCCCGTTCCCTCGTTCGTACTCTGCGACAGGAGATCCCCGCGTGAGCAGCCCGCCCATCGCCCTCACCATCGCCGCCAGCGACCCCTCCGGTGGCGCCGGGATTCAAGCCGATTTGAAGGCATTCTCCGCCAACGGCGCCTATGGGACCGCAGTTCTGACCGCCCTGACCGCACAGAACACGCAAGGCGTCACCGGCATCCATGCCGTCCCCCCGGCGTTCGTCACCGAGCAGCTCGACACTCTGTTCGCCGACGTCCCGGTGGACGCCGTCAAGATCGGGATGTTGGCCGACGCCGCCATCGCCGCGGCCGTCGCCAAAGCCCTGGAGCGGCACCGCCCCCGGTGTGTCGTCCTCGACCCCGTCATGGTCTCGACCAGCGGCCACCGCCTCCTGGAGGCCGATGCGGTGTCGGTGCTGCGCGATCGTCTCCTGCCTCTCGCCGACCTCATCACCCCCAACCTCCCCGAGGCCGGCGACCTCCTGGGCACCGGCGCCGCGAAGAACCGCGCAGAAGCCATCGAGCAGGCCCACGCACTCCTCAAGACCGGCGCCAGGCGCGTCCTCCTCAAGGGCGGCCACCACACACACGACGCCGAGTCCGTCGACATCCTCGTCGACGCCACGGACGCCTCCGACTCGGGCGTCACCGAGCTGGCAGCACCACGCGTGAACACGCGCAACACCCATGGCACCGGCTGCACCCTCTCCGCCGCGATCGCCGCCCTGCGCCCGCAGCACGACGACTGGCACACCACCGTCCATGCCGCGAAGGCGTACCTGACCGGGGCCCTGCGCGCGGCCGACACCCTGCACATCGGCTCCGGCCACGGACCCGTCCACCACTTCCACCAGTACTGGAGCTGAGACCCATGACCACAACGTTCTGCGACGAGCTGTGGACGGCCACGGCCGAGATACGTGCGGCCATCGACAAGCTGCCGTTCGTCATCGCCCTCGGCGACGGCACTCTGGACCGCGAGAAGTTCGTCTACTACCTGGCCCAGGACGCCCACTACCTGCGCGGCTACGCCCGCGCGCTGGCCAGCGCCGCCGCGAAGGCGGACCGGCCCCAGGACATCGCGTTCTTCGCGAAGTCCGCCCACGACGCCGTGGTCGTCGAGAGCTCCCTGCACGAGAGCAACGTCGTCGACGTCGACTCCTGGACGCCCTCCCCCACCTGCACCGGATACACCTCCTACCTGCTCTCCGTGGCTCACACCCAGGGCTACCCGGAGCTGGCCGCCGCGGTCCTGCCCTGTTTCTGGATCTACGCCGAGGTGGGCCGGGCGCTCCTCGAGCTGGCCGGCGACCTCGCCACCCACCCCTACGGCGACTGGATCGGCACGTACGCCGACGAGGAGTTCGAAGCCGCCACCGAACGCGCCCGGCAGATCGTCAACCGGCTTGCGGACCAGGCCGACCCGGCCACCCGCGCCCGGATGCGTACGGCCTTCACCACCGCGTCCACCTGGGAGTGGATGTTCTGGGACGCCGCCTGGCGCATGGAGTCCTGGCCCGTCGGCGCCGCTCCTGTCCAGGTTTCGGAGCCCGCGAAGTGACGACCACCACCGAACCCGCCACCCCGAGACCGGCCCCGGCCAACGAGGCGCCGCTCACCCTCGACCAGCCCACACCCAAGGTCCTGAGCGGCCTGGACCAAGGCGCCTTCTGGGCCAACCTGGGCGTCAGCCTGCTCGGCTTCAGCGGCATGCTGGTCGTCCTCGACCCCCTTGGCACCGGCAGCCCGACTCTGTCGTTCGCAGCGGCCGTCACCGCATCCGTCGTCGGCACCCTGATCGGCACCGCCGCCCTCGGCCTCGCCGCCATCACCGGGGCCCGCACCGGCGCGCCCTCGATGGTCCTGCTGCGCGGCCTGTTCGGCGCGAAGGCGTCCTACCTCCCCACCATCCTCAACGTGCTGCAGATGGTCGGCTGGGCCGTCTTCGAGCTGGTGGTCATCTCCACCGGCCTGAAGATCCTGGCCCGCCAAGCCTTCGGCGACCCGGGCCCCGGCTGGCTGTACGTACTCGTCGCGGGCGCGGTGACAACAGCGCTCACGCTGCGCCCGCTCGGCGCCCTGCGCATCATCCGCCGCTACGTCACCATCGCCGTCGTCCTGGCCATCTGCTACCTGGGCTGGGACCTGGCCGGCCGCGGCATTCCGATGGAGGGGGGCTCCTGGAAGGACTTCTGGTTCGCCGCCGACAGCGTGATCGCCGTGTCGATCTCCTGGCTGCCGTTGGTCGCCGACTACTCGCGGCACTCCCGCAGCGAGAAGGAGGCATTCGGCGGCCTCGTCGTCGGCCAGACCCTCGCTGGCGTCGCGGGCTCGGTCCTCGGCGTGGCCGCCCTCGCCATGATCGCGTTCGACACCACCGACCCGTACAAGGTCTTCGACCCTTTCACCGCCACCAGCGTCGGCGTGATCTGTTTCGGTGTCCTGGTCCTGCGCGAGGTCGACCAGTCCTTCGCCAACGTCTACTCCACCGCCGTTTCCGCCCAGAACCTGCTGCCCCGGGCCGACCGCCGCATCCTGTGCCTGATCAGCGGCACCCTGGCCACCGCCCTGGCACTTCTGGTGAACATGGACAGCTACGCCAGCTTCCTCTACCTGATCGGCGCGGTCTTCATCCCGATGTTCGCCGTCCTCGTCGTGGACTTCTTCGTACTCGGCGGCCACCGGACCTGGGACGTGTCCGAACAGGCCCCCACCCGCTGGGTCATGCTGCTGCCCTGGGCACTCGGCTTCGCCACCTACCAATTGATCGCACCGACGAACATCGCCGGCTGGTCCGACTTCTGGGCCTGGCTGCAGGGCGCCGTGGGCTTGACCGTCCAGCCGTGGATGAGCGCCTCCCTGCTCTCCTTCGCGGTAGCTGCCCTCACCACCCTCGCCGTGGGCAACAGGCGCCGCTACGTTGCAGCTTCGACCGGGCGGACTTCGGGGAGCGACACGTAGCACCACGGTGCTTACTGGGTCGGCGACAAGCCGGGGCACGCCGCCCCGGTCAGCTCGCCCGGTTGTCCGGTCTGCGAAGGATGCCCGGGCCTCCGGGCTGCAGCGGGTCGAGCCTTGCCGGGCGTCGGCGCGGCCCTCGCCGACGCCCGGCACTCGCACGATCAACGGGCCCCGTGGATCGCGAACCGGTAGAAGCCGCTCCGGTTCCCTTGGCCGCGTCGGCCGCGAACCAGAGTGCGCCGGATGCAGCCGCGAACTCATCAAGCAAGCCTGCGATTCCTTCACACTTCCCACGCCAGCTGCACGACTCAAAGTGGCATTGTTGATCAACTGGCGGGCCGGACACTCCGCGTCCAATCGGGGGGACTTCCATGCGTACGCGTACCGCTGCAGCTTCGGCTGTTTTGATCCTGTGCACGATGATCGGCTCGGCGGCCTGCTCGTCGCCCCCGGAGCACAACCCGTCTTCGGGCACCTCGACGCCGGACGAACAGGGCAAGAGCCAGCGCCAGGCCAACCCGGCGGGCCCCGATGCCGATCCCTCGTCCTGCGCGACTTCCAGCGAGAGGCTCCCCGAAGGCTGCGCAGTCGACATCGATCCGGCCGAGATGGAGCAGGCAACTCCTGCCACGGAGCCGCCAGCGACGAACGCCACGTGGGCACCTTCGACG
This sequence comes from Streptomyces sp. NPDC054872, assembly GCF_053610705.1. Taxonomy (NCBI): domain Bacteria; kingdom Bacillati; phylum Actinomycetota; class Actinomycetes; order Kitasatosporales; family Streptomycetaceae; genus Streptomyces; species Streptomyces sp. NPDC054872. The sequence goes on from NZ_JBSGYY010000036.1 coordinate 12,727, forward strand.
AAGTAACTGCACCCGTCGCCGACGGCCCGGCCCGGCCCTGCCGGATACAGGCATGGTCCCGTGCAAGGCCCGCCGGAAGTACGAGAACCGGGTCAGCGCCTTCGCTCCGACCCGCTCGTGATCGTTCTCAGTGGCAACTCGCGACACCTCAACATGCGAGCCCACCAGACCGAGGCCGGGTGAGGTGCGTCGCCCCCACCCACCAACCCGGACCTCACCTGTGCTCAAGGGCCGCCGGTGATCGCCTGCCCGCGCATCACTTGCGAAGACGAGAACGGTACTCGCCCGGGGGCATGCCCCGGACACGTCGAAAGGCACGGCTGAAAGCGTGCGGCGAAGCGTAGCCGACCGCGCCGGAGATCGACTCGACCGGCTCGTCGGTGTCGCGGAGCCGGACGGACGCCAGGTCCATGCGCCACTGCGTCACGTATGCGCCCGGCGTCTGTCCGAGCGCGGACCGGAAGTGTCTGGACAGCGTCGTTCGGGAAACCGCCGTCGCTGCGGCCAGGGACCCTGTGGTCCAGGGGCGTTCCGGCCGGGCGTGGACACATGCCAGGGCATCGCGCACGACCGGATCACGCATCGCGCCCAGCCATGAGCCGGACTGCTCCTGCGGGTTGCGGGCCAGCCAGACGCGTACGAACTGGATGAGCAATAGGTCGACGATGCTGTTGACGGCGGCAGTCGTGCCGACCTGCGGCTGTGCGAGCTCCGCCGTGAGAAGCTCGACGGTCTTTCTGAGCTGTGCGTTCTCCTGGCTCGTGACGTGCATCGGCCGGACGAGGGAGGTGAGCACCGGCGTGCTCACTTCCGGGTCCTGCTCATAGCGCAGGACGAGCACTTCCGTCTGCGCCGGCGTCGAGCCCAAGTGAAGGGCGCTGCCGTCGATGAGGGCCTGGTTCGTCGCCTTGCGGTCACAGGGGCCCATCGTCGTACTGGACCCGCCGGCTATCCCGTGGGCGGTGCCCGGCGACAACAGGACGGCGTCTCCTGCCTGCACCTCCCGGGGTCTTTCGCCCGGGACGTGGAGCCACATCGTGCCACGGGACACCACGTGCAGTGCCGCTCCCGGAGAGGACTCCAGCCACAGGCCCCAGGTTCCTCCGGCCTTCAGTACGACCCCGAGCGCCCCTCGCGCACCCGATACGCGCAAGGCCTCTGCGAGTACGTCCATCGTTGCATTCTCCTCGACGGGCCTCAGACCACGTCAAGAACGATCTTTCCGTGCACCTTCCGCGCGAACAGTGCCCGAACGGCGTCGTCCACGTCCTGCCAGCTGCCGCGCAGTCCGACCGGTGCCGAGAGCCTCCCGGCGGCCATGAGACCCAGCAGGTCCGTCAACTCCCCGCTGGTCGGCGTCATGTCGCCGTAGGTGGCGATTGTGCGGGGTTCGCCGAAACCGAACAAGGCCCCCGACGCAAACGTGGTGTCCTGCCCCGAGGAGTAACCGACCACGTGGATGGTGCCGCCCTCGGCGAGGAAACTCCACGCCTGGGCCGTCAGCGGCCCACCGACCGTGTCCAGGACGAGGTCGAAGCGGTACTCGGTCCCGGCCAGGTCGGTCAGGACCATGTCGGCCCCCAGTCCGCGGAGGCCGGCGGCCCGGTCCGGTGAACCCACCAGTGCCGTCACACGAGCGCCCGCCAGCGCCGCCAACTGAACGGCGAAGTGCCCCACACCCCCGCTGGCGCCGGTGACCAGCACGTCGCGCGCCAGCAGGGAACGCTTGCGCAGCACCCGCAGCGCGGTCACTCCCGCGATCCCCAGCGCGGCACCGTCGGCCAGATCCACGCCCTCGGGTACGGTGCCGAGCGAGGCGGGACTGACCGCCACCCGCTCCGCCCACGCGTGGGAAGACATCCCCAGCGCGACGCGCGTACCTACGGGCGGCCCCGACCCATCGGATGCGGCACGCACCACAACGCCGGCCGCGTCGTGACCGTGCACAGCGCCGGCCGGCCACTGGCGCACATAATTCAACTCACCGAAGTTGAGACCGATGTGCCCTATCTCGACCAACGCCTCGTCGCTGGACGGCACGGGCTCATCGACATCGGCGAACCGGACGGGTCCGGCCTCGCCGTGATCGACCACAAGGGCGCGCATGGGTGTGTTTCCTTCGCTCGTGATTACGCCTGAACACTCGGCGCGACAGAGGCGGCAGTGCATGCATGCCGCACTGCCGCCTACTTGGAACCCTTTCCCAGGACCAGCACAGCGAACAGCCCCGTGAGAACCGATCAGTTGACGATTTGTAGCAATACCACTCGCGCACGGCGTCGAACCCCGCCGGTCAGTCGACGCCTTCGACGAACGGAAGTCACGCTCGACGCCATCGGGGAGGGCCACCAGCGCCTTCTGGGATGACTCGCTCTCGTATGCCGCGAAGGCCTGTCAAAGCTGTTGAGGTCGATCAGAACGACGCGTTGCACAGCGGCTTTTCACATGCGCCTTCGCTTCGCTCACGCGCAGCACTAAACACGTCCGGCTTTTTCGGGGGCGGTGACATCCGCTGCCTGCAGAAGCCAGCCGCAGTCTCGGAGGCGTTCGGGCGGGGCCTGCCTGTGCCGAAGCCTGGCGGGCAGCTTGAGCTTGGCGCCTGCCCCGACCTGGTTGCCTCGACGCAACCGACGTCTTGCGCTTCCTCGAACGGGTCCGGCACGTGGATCGCGGCGACGGTTGGATCTACTTCACCTTGTCGACCCAGTGCTTTCCGTCCTTGTCGAAATCAGGGCGCACTTCCAGGTCAATCTTGCTGAGCTGGCTCCGCGGAACGTCGAACGCGAAGTCGGCCGCGCCTGAGGATCCGGGCGACACGCTGCCCGCGATACCCGCACCAAGATCCCCGTCAAAGATCTGCTCGCAGGTGTCGCCGTCCTTTCCGGACTTCACGTACACGCTCATCAGTGCCCCCTGGAACGCCTCGTCCGTTCCGTTGTGCACCTTGATCCGCCACTTCAGGGCCTGGTTGCCGGACTCATGCCCGATCGAGTACCCGCCGGGCGTGAACTTGATCGGCTTGGAGACAGTGACGGTGAGGCCACCGTCCCACTTCTTCGTGTCTCCCCAGTCGCCTGCCTTCTCTGCTGCAGGTGACAGTGCAGGGGCTGCCACAGCCAGACTGCTACCGGCGCCCAGGAGGCACGCGGTCATCGCGGCGACCGAAAGCCGGGCGACCGCGGATGTGCTTATGCCGTTCATATCTCCAGGGTCCGCCCGTAGCGGGGCTGGGTCGACTGGAGCATCCCGGCGCGCGCCTGGAGCTGGCCGACTGGACCTTGATGCCGTGGAGTACCCGATCTCTGTCGCCCTCGCCGAGGCTGCCTCGCGCCTGCCGCGCGGGCCGGGGTCGCGCGCCGGGCGCGATGCTGGGGCGTCTCGGTCGGCGTACTTCTTCGCCCTCGCGTGTGCTCCCTCGCGGGCCTTCGTGTAGGCGTCCTGTACGTGGCGCAGCTGCTCGTCGGTGAAGTCCAGGGCGTCCACGTCAGTACGGGAGTCCTTCAGGGCCCGCAGCGCTGTCATGCGACGTGCCGACCGGGGCTCGGAGTCGACGCCGGTTTCGGCGTCGGGGAACGAGATGAGGGGAAAACTGGAACAGCGCGAGCACCTGCTCCACTACCGCGAGGACGGCGCCCTGGCCGGCCCGGACAAGGAACACGCCGAGACCTTGACGCCTGCCCTGCACCTGCTCCAGTCCGCGCTCGTTGCACATCAACACCATGCTGGTGCAGCAGGTCCCGGCAGAACCGGCCTGGGCGAAGAAGCTGAGCGACGAGGGCCGCGCGGCCTGACCGCGCTGTTCTGGTCCGACGGGCTGGCATCTGAGCTAAGACACGAGGGCCGTCACTGTGCGTTGCTCAGCGGGGAAGCCACACGGCTGTGATCCAGGCCGCGGTCAACGTGCGCGTTGGTCGATGAGCGTGGCCAACCCGTCCAGGATCCGCTGCAGGCCGAAATCCCATGCTTGATCTTGCCCGTCGGACTGGGCGGCTGAAGCGAAGGCCGCGGTGAGCGCGGGGAATCGCTCGCCGTGTGACTGCATCAGATCGCCGAGGATCGCACCCAGTTGGGCTTCGGGGTTGCCTGCGGGGCCTGCCGCACGGGCCTGCTGGCTGATGCCGCGTACGTGACTGACCAGTAGGACAGCCGTGTCCATCCGCTCGGCACCGCTCAAACCGGTGCCGTCCAGGGCGGACACGGCACGCTCCAGCCAGGACAGCTCTCCCGGCCCCATGATCCGCGGCCCGACGGTGGCGTCCAGTGCCCAGGAGTGCTGACGAAAGACAGTGAGCAGCTGGCGGGCCCAGTCCTCCAGCTGCTCACGCCAGCCACCACGCGGAGCCTTCGCCGCCGGGTAGGGGCCGATCGCGGCGTCCACCATCAGTGCGACCAGCTCGGCTTTGCCAGGCACGTACCGGTACAGCGCCATCTTGGTCACGCCCAGTTGCGCGGCGACCCGCTGCATGGACACATCGGCCAGGCCCTCGGAGTCGGCGATCTCGATCCCGGCCCGCGCGATGCGGTCCAGGTCGAGTGTCGGCCTGGGGCCTCGCGCGGGCTTGGGGTGCGGCCCCCACAGCAACCGCACCACCTCGGCGTGCTTGCCACCCATGGCTGCCCTCCTGCTCTGCCTTGCCGAATCAACTGTGTCTAGAGTACACAGTAAGTATCAGTGTCCGTTGGACACAGTTTTTCGAGCGGAGTGATCCCGTGAACAGGAACGTCCTCATCTCCGGCGCGAGCATTGCCGGTCCGGCGCTGGCCTACTGGCTGGGACGCCACGGCTTCCAGCCCACCGTCGTCGAGCTGGCCCCGGCCCTGCGCCAGGGCGGTCAGGCCGTCGACTTCCGCGGCGAAACGCACCTGACCGTGCTCGAACGCATGGGCCTGCTTCCCGAACTGCGCCGCGTCCAGACCGGCGGCAGCCCGATGCGCTTTGTTGATGAACGCGGCCGCACACGTCTGGAACTGCCGGCCGAGTTCGCCGGCGGTGAGATAGAGGTGCTCCGCGGAGACCTGGCCCGAGTGCTCTACGAACACAGCGCGCCCTACACCGAGTACATCTTCGGCGACTCGATCGTCAGCCTCACCGAGACCTCCTCCAGCGTGCGGGCCGACTTCCGAAGCGGAATCTCGCGCGACTTCGACCTGGTCATCGGCGCGGACGGCCTGCACTCCAACGTCCGTCGGCTCACCTTCGGACCGGAGGAGAATTACGTGAGCCACCTCGGCTACTACGCCGCCACCTGGCAACTGCACAACGACATGGGAGCAGGAAGAGGGTCGATCGGATACAACGTGCCGGGGCGGTTGGCCTCCGTCGGAACCGACCACCGGGATCCGGCACGGGCAGGGGCATTCTTCGTCTTCGCCGCACCGGAGCTGTCGTACGACCGCCACGACCTCGAACAGCAGAAGCGTCTGATCGACAACGCGTTCTCCGGCCTCAGCTGGGAGGTGCCACGCCTGCTCGATTCGCTGCACCAGGCCCCCGACCTGTACTTCGACTCGATCAGCCGGGCGGACGTGGACACCTGGTCCACAGGGCGCGTGTGCCTCGTCGGCGACGCCGCCTGCGGGGCCACCATCGGCGGCATGGGCACGGGAACCGCGGTGGTCGCCGCATACGTCCTGGCCGGCGAACTCGCGCGAGCCCAGGGCGATCACCTGGCGGCCTTCGCCCGCTACGAGAACAGGCTCCGCAAATATGCCGAGGGCTGCCAGGCAGGCGGCGACCGTACCGGTAAGTTCCTCGCCCCCGCCACCGCCATCGGCATACGCCTCCGCAACACCCTGCTGTCCCGGCGCCTGTTGCTCAACGGCATGCTCAAGCTGGGCGAGAAAGTCAGCAGCACCGTGGCCCTGCCCAACTACCCAGCCGTCTCAGCCGGTGAACGGCACGGTCTTCACTGAGAGCCGGAACTGCCCGCATCGTCACGCGCTCGGAGCTGCCCCATTCGTGGCGTTGCGCAGCAGTAGGCCCGTTTCCATGTGTAATCCGTCCGGTCAGCCCTGGGTGGGAACGCTGTCGTCGGCGTCCCTGAACAGGCGCAGGGCTGTGTGTTCAACGCCTCGGAGGGAACCGGTCGTTCGCAGCCATTGCTCGACAATGTGCCGTGGTAGCTGGGTGGGCCGGCCCAGCATCGATGTGCCGATGTGCGCGCTCTGCTCCGCCAGTTCCCTGAAGAGAGCGTGGACTTGGCCGTGGGTCAGGTTACGTGCCTGCAGACCGGCGTGCAGGCGTTGCAGCGCAGCGACCACGCTCTGCGTCCTGGTGCGGATATCCGCCGGCATGTCAGCGTCGGCGCATGCCCGTTCTGCCATCAGCCTGATGTCGCGGAGCCGGGTGAGGACATCCTGGAGGCGGGCGGGCGGGAGCGGTTGGGTGGAGGCAGGCGTCCTGTCATGAGCCGTGCGGCCGGTGGGAGCGGCGAGTTTGAAGGGCTTGAGGCCATGGAAAAGTTCGCGGCGCAGCGGGGCCAGGGCGGTGTTGCCCGTGTCGGTGTCAAGGGCGTCGCTGACCGTGCTCGTCAGCTGGGTGCGATGGTGGGCCAGCAGCTGGTCCAGCAGCTGTTCGGGGTCGTTGCGCCCGCCCTCGCGGAGTACGCGGTCGGTGCGGCTGTTCATGTGTGTCCCCCTTTTTTTATGGAGGTCGAGGACGGTGGTCAGAGGCCGAGGAGGATGATCAGCCGCTTGCGGGCGCAGCTGATGTTCTGTCGCACGGCGGCGGGGCTCATAGCGAGGGCTTCGGAGATCTCCGCGTAGGTGAACCCGTCGATGTCCCAGGCCATGACGGTGCGCATGGTGGGCGGCAGCCGGCCCAGGGCATCGAGAACGGCTTGCTGGAACTCGGAGATGACCAAGGCGGCCAGCGGGCATGTGCCGCCCGGGCGGTCCGGGACCGGGTCCGTGGGGGCGGCGCGCGTGTTGCTCTGCCGCCAGTAGCAGCGTTGGGCAGCGATCCTTAACCAGGTCCGCGGGTGATCCAGGGTGCGCCACAGGTCCGGCAGGAGTTTGGCCATGGCCTCATGGGCGGCGTCGGCGGCTTCGTAGGCGGTGGCGCCCTGGTGCATGAGGAACACCGTGACCGCGCTCATCTCCTGTGTGTAGAAGGCGTTGAAGTCATCGCGCCGGAAAGGAGCGGGCGCGGGCAGTGTTTCCTCAGCTGGGGCGTGAACGGGCGAGGGCGGCTGCTCGATGGTCATGTCTCGCCCCACCTCGTCGAACGGCCCGTGGTCGTGCCGCCGATCAAGAGGTCGACGTCGTGATGCGCCGTCTTCTCGATGAGCCGGCTGCCCGGTGGCAGCGACCGGGCGCGTTCCGACAGCCCGTGCTGGTCGAGTTCCGCACGCCGGACTTGCGCGCGGAACCTGATCCAGCGGTGGCCAAGACGCAAGATGTAGCCGCATGCGGCGACTCCCGCCACAGCCGTTGTCGTCATGGGATCCATACCCCAGCCCCTGTGTCCAAGGGCGGCGTCCGTCACGCCGCGCTCCCCCTCTATAAGCAACCAGGCCGCCTCTTTGTGACATAGGGCTGCGCCGAAGCCGAGAGCCGAGGGGACATCCACCTCTCACCCGAGCGGCCAGTGATGCACGTGGCCCAGGGGTATCAGACAGACTCAGGACGTTGCGGTGGCGCGGATCAGGTGGTCGACCACGTCGTTGAGGTCTCGGCCGTGCTGGTGAGCGGCCCGCTGGCGGTCGGCGCCGTTGCCTTGCGCACGCAGTAGTGCTTCCGCGTCCTGAAGAATCGGGAGGTCACCGGTGACCGCCAAGGCCGGGCGTACCGCGTCGAGAAGCCGGTCGAGCTGGGCCGAGGCGGGGGCGAGCCGGCCGGTGTGCGGGTCGACGGCCTGCCCGGACAGGCCGTCGCGAGCCGCTCGCCAGCACGCGGCGCGCAGCATCTCCGGCTGCGGCCGCGGAGCGGGACGCGCATGACGTACGGCCTCCAGAGCGCGGGTGGCCAGGCCCTTCAGGACTGCGGCGAGCAGCAGCGTGTCCTCCACGGTCGGGCAGGCATCGGCGACGCGGACCTCCAGGGTGGGCACATGATGGGACGGACGGATGTCCCAGTAGAGGCCGCCCCGGTCCATGACCGTGCCAGAGGCGATGAGGCCGTCGACCAGGTCGCCAAAGTGGGTGCGGGACTCGAAGTGCGGAGGTGGTCCCGCCACCGGCCAGCGCCACCAGGTCATGGTCCGCCAGCTCGCGTATCCGGTGTCCTGCCCGGCCCAGTACGGCGAGTTGGCGGTGAGCGCGATGAGGGCGGGGAGCCATGGCCGCAGGTGGTTGCTCAGCCCCAGGGCAGTGGTCAGGTCAGGTACGCCGAGGTGGACGTGGCAGGCGCAGGCGCTCTGTTCGTCGTCCAGGGCGCGGAACATGGCAACGCTGTTCGCGTAGCGGGGGCCTGGCGTCAAGGGCACGGGGGTGTCCTGGCCGAGGACGGGTGTGCCGCTGGAGATAATGCGCAGCCCGAATCGGGCTGCGGCCCGCGCCGCCGCGTGGCGTGCGGCGCGCAGTTGGTCGCCCAAGTCCGCCAGGCTGGTATGGGGATCAGTGCGGATCTCGACCTGGTAGCGGGTGATCTCCGTGGTGACGCGATCCCCCAGTTCGGTTGCCGCCTCGGCGACGACCTTCTCGGCCTCAGGGCTCACCTGCCGGGACACGGGGTCCACGAGTAAGTACTCCTCCTCGACGCCGATCGTCAGGGAGGCGGACCCTTCCATGCCCTCGCGATCCTCCTCAACGCCGGTTGTCGGACCCTGCGTTGACGGGTGCGACCACTTTTGACTCTTCATGGTGAAGAGTCTGTCACTTATGGTGACCAAGCAAGCCGCAGCCACGCGTCCAGGTCGAGGGAGCACCCTGTGCCGGAAGCGACAGACATCCTCGTCATCGGCGGAGGGCCTGCAGGCTCGACGGCCGCCGCACTCTTGGCCCGCCAAGGACTCCGGGTCACGCTCCTGGAGAGGGAGCACTTTCCCCGCTACCACGTGGGCGAGTCGCTCCTGCCGTCCCTGCTGCCGCTCCTCGACGTGATGGGGGCGAGGCAGCCGGTGGAAGACCATGGCTTCGTCCGCAAGACAGGCGCCTTCTACGGCTGGGGCGGCGAGGAGTGGTCACTGGGCTTCGACGAGCCGGGGAGACCGTCCGCCTACAGCTTCCAGGTCCTTCGGTCCGAGTTCGACCACCTGCTCCTCCAGCACGCAAGGCACCAGGGCGCCGACGTGCGCGAAGGAGTCTGCGTACGCCGCATCGAGTGGGATGGCGACCGGGCCGCCACCGCCACATGGTCGACCGGCGCCGGGCAGTGCGGCACCACGGCCTTCCGGCACGTCATCGACGCGAGCGGCCGGGCCGGCGTGCTGGGCGCCCGCCAGTTGCACTACCGCAGGTTCCACGACGTGTTCCGCAACGTCGCGACATGGGGCTACTGGCGCGACGCCCCGCCTCTGCCCGGGGCTCCCGCCGGGGCGATCGGCGTGTTCTCGCTGCCCGACAGCGGCTGGTTCTGGGCCATTCCCCTGCACGACGGCACTCTCAGCCTCGGCCTCGTTACCGACAAGCGTTCCTTCAACGAAGCACGCCGGCGCACGGGCTCGATCGAAGTCCTCTACCGGCAGGCCATCTCCGACTGCCCCGCACTGGTGCGATTGCTCCAAAGCGCCCGGCTCACCTCGGCGTTGAAGGTCGAGAGCGACTACTCCTACGTATCCGATCAGTTTTGCGGACCCGGATACTTCCTCGCCGGAGACGCCGCCTGCTTCCTCGACCCGCTGCTGTCCACTGGAGTCCACCTGGCCATGTACAGCGGCCTGCTCAGCTCGGCTTCCATCACCAGCATCATGCAGGGCGATGTGGACGAGCTGGCGGCCCGCCGCTTCTACGACACCACCTACCGCCACGCCTACGAGCGGCTGCTCCTGCTGGTCAGCGCGTTCTACCGAATCCACGACGGGCGAAACGCCTACTTCCACAAGGCCCAGGCTCTTAGCCACCGCGACCAGAACGACCTGCGCCTGCACGAGTCCTTCCTCAACATCATCACCGGAGTAGATGACCTCCACGACGCCCAGCAGGACGCCGTGGCCCTCGTGCAGCGCCGACTCACAGAGCCCCTCAACGGGCACCGCGCCCAAGGGCTCGGCGGCCACGGAACCAGCCACATGCTGCGCCTGCCCAGCGACCCCGCCAACGCGACAGCCGGCCTCTACCTCGGCCTCGACCCCCACCCCCGGCTGCTCCGCGCTACGTGACGCCCCCGCCACGAGGCGAGATGCCCCCGCCTGCCGCGAGCTCGGCCGCTTCACGCGCCAGGCCCGCTCACTTACTGGCCGTTGTCGACCATCTGACCACGGACGACGAACCGGTCACCTTCTTCATCGGGGCCGCCCGCGCCGCGGATTACTCGCACTGGCTCCTCAACGCCGAGGGCACGCGGCGGCTTCGCACAGCGAATCGTCGGGACCGGCAACCGCTGACCGCCTTGGCGAGAAGGTATCGATACACGGCTTCGCACACAACGTCGCACGCGGTTGGAGGCGTTGGTGTGTAGGGAACCAACGTGCACCACGCCGCGCACGGCTGGGTCGACCTGGACAACGATGCTTCGCAGGCGATGGACGCACGGTTTGGACCCGGACGGCACGCCTACGCCCCCGTGGCAACCGACGGTGGACGTCCCCCACAGGCCACCTGGACCGCCACATGCTTCACCCTCATAGAGGGTGCCCGTCACGTGGCGACTCGGTGGCACGGCTCCTCGCCTGCCCGGGCATGGTCGCGGCGAGAAGGGCGACGGTGTCGCACGCCAGCGCCACCATCCTAGGCGGGCAGAGCGGAGGGAACCCGCCCTCGCCCGAGTGGCATCGTGCGCACCAGCAACCGCGCTACGCGCTCGCACGACAGGACATCCTCGCTCTGGCCAACGTCACCGGTGAGATGCCCCTCCCCTACCCCATTGCAAGAACTGCTCGCTTTCCGTCTCATCGCAGCACTCCGCCGCTGAACTCCCGCTGGGCCCGACCAGCGACAGTTACTGAATCGGGGCTGACCTCGAACGCGGGCTGCCGTCGCCCCCGCGGCGCGGGGGCGACGGGGTGCGGGGCCCGGGGAGCGAGTCGGATGGTGCACACCTCCCCCTGCGCCTGCAGCCCGCCCTCACCTGGTGGCGCAAGCCCGGCCCACGCTGCAGTCGCAGTACGACAACTGGGAAGCGACAGAATGCCTGGCCTCCAGAAGCCGCTCCTGAGCGGCGCCGGGCCGGGCTGCGTAGCCTTCGTTACAAGAAGAGGGAGAGGAGTTCCGCATGACGCCGAAACAGCCCAAGGCCGAGCTCGACGCCCGTTACAGCTCCGCGCTCAACCCCCGCCCCGGCGCACCTGACGTCACCGCCACCGAGTGGGCCGAGGCCCAGCGCCAACTGCGAGACGCCGAGGTCTTCTGGATCACCACAGTCCGGCCGGACGGCCGGTTGCACGTCACGCCCCTGATCGCCGCTTGGCACGACGGGGCACTGCACTTCAGTACCGGGACAGGCGAACAGAAGGCGAAGAACCTGGCCGGCAATGCCCACTGTGCGCTCACCACCGGGCACAACTCGCTCTCCGCAGGCCTCGACCTCGTGATCGAGGGCATGGCGGAGCGCGTGACGGATCCGGCGCGGCAGGACGAGGTCATCGCCGCGTTCGAGGAACAGTACGGAGATCACCTCACCTCGCCGGAGGGCATGTTCCACGGATTTGGCGACAGCATCCGCAACGGCAACGACCTGCTGTTCGCGGTGACACCCGGCACGGCGTACGGCTTCGGCCACGACAGCCAGGCCTTCAGCCACACCCGCTATACCTTCTAGGGGGCCCGCACCCGGGGAAGACCTCGGCCGTCGCCGCTGCGCCAAGCTCTCGCGCCACCCGCATCGCCCGACTCAAGCAGTGGCGTGGCCTGGCCCTGCGGACGGACAAAACTGGCCATCGTTTACCAGGCCGCACTTCACGTCGCGTCCATCCTTATCCGGGCGCGTCAGTGACATGACTGCGGCAGCTACAGGCCCAAACTCGAGACGAAGCCCGAGAAAGTAGGTGCTACGACCCGCCACTCGCACAGAAGGGGGTCCGTCCAGAAGTCACTGCCGACGATGCGGGGATCTGAGCGGTCGGTCCGGTAGTCGAGAGCCAAGGCGCCATCATCACCGGGGTTGCGAGTGGTGGCGATCAGCACTGCCCGTTCAACGTCAAGCCAAGGAAGTTCGAGCGGGGCAACGCTCCTGCTTCCGCGTGCCTGGCGAAAGAAGGCGGAATGCGGATCATCGGCGAACATATCCATCGATTGGGACGCGTACGCCATCTGTTCGGGGTTCGACACGAAGCCAAGTGGGTCCTTGAACCACGGAATGGCCTTCGCCAGCACCGCGTCGCCCGGGTGGCGCCAGAGGTCGCCATCGATGAGCGACATCAGCAGGGCGGGCAAAGCAAATCCGCGGACTATCGAAGGCGCCACGGCGCACAGCTTCGCACGGCGGACAGCACCAAGGAGACACGCTCCAGCGGTCGCGTCATTCGCCAGCGCCAGCAGCGGACAGAGGTGTGCAGGTCTGTGATGAGTGAGACGCTGCCCATCACCGAGACCCGTGCCAAGTTCGGCGCCCTGGTCCGTCGTGCCTCCCATGGCCGGGTACGCATCACGATCACCGACCACGGCACGCCTGCAGCCGTGCTGATCAACCCCCAGGAGCTCGCCGACCTCAAGGACGCCCTCGCGCTCGCCGAATACCGCGCGCGTCAGGCTGCCGGAGAGGTCACCGGCGTACCTAATGCTGAGGTCCGCGCTCGACTGGGGCTGGAGCGCACGGCTTGAGCCACACCGTCATCTGAGACGAGCCCGCCCTGAACGCAGCCGTCCGGTTCCTCAAGGACGCCCCGGACGGGCTGCGCCAGGTCCTGGATGCCACCGACCTGCTTGCCGACGACCCACGCCCCGAAGGCAGCGCAGCGTACGGCTCCCCCAATCTGCGCCGGAATGCATGTGGGCCGCTACCGGATCATGTACGAGATCACCGCTGGTACTGGCCCACCGCGCCGGCACGGTCAGCGTCGGCCGGGACTTCTGAAAGAGCGCCCACCAGCACTACGGCGAACTGCTCGTCGTTCGGCCGCTGGACCAAGACGCTCGCCTATCCCCTGGCCCTACTCGCGCGTCTGCGCCTCCCGGCGGATCCCCCCCACCACGCGGAACTCCGATCCGTGTTCGCCGCAGGACACAAGAACCACCACCGCAGCCCTCATGCCTGGGACGAAGCGGCGCGGGCCTCGACAGACTGAACGCCGCCTTCAGAACTTCAGCCCAGGTAGTGCAGCCATCCTTATCAGCGTCGACCCAGTGCTTGAAGCAGGTGCGCTGGTAGCCGGTGCGGTCCGTGTCCTTGATGGGTAAGGGGCTTGAGAGCGGCCTGCGGGGGCTGCGTGACGATTCTCGGGTATCCGGACGACCTCCCCAGCCCTCCGGGAGGTCGAGCCCGGAGGGGGTAGTTGCGCTCCCCATACGCGCCCGGCCCGCCAGGAAACTACGTCCACACGACGGCCACGATCGCCGCGGCCGCTGTGAGCGACCCCACGGCGTAAAAGGCCCACGGTCGTTTGTTGCGCATGCCCACCAGGGCGGTCACCGCCACCAGAACATCCAGCGCCAGTTTCACACCCATCTTCGCGTCAACGACCGGCATATCCAGTGATATGCGGGTCCAGATGAGTCCTGCACCAGTGACCAGCTGGACGACCGCGCTGCTCACCATGTAACTACCCGTCACCAGGTCCTTGGCGCGCAGCTGGAAGAAGACACCCCCTAGCAGCGCAGCGAACCCGAACAGGTGGAAGACGAGGAACACGTACCGAAGGATCTCCATACCGCTGATCTTGCTACAGGCACAGAACAAAAAGACGAGCATTTACAACGGAAGCCAGAACACCCTCGCGTCACCCACCCCGATCACCCCCGCCATGATCCGCGCGCGGGAGGCTGCTCGATGTCGTCCGCGCCGTCCGTGCGCCATTCTCACCGCATGTGCGGCGTGGCTCGTGCCCTGCCTTCGGCAGGCCACCTACCCGTCGATGACTGGGCGGCATTCCAACGCGACACCGCCACCGTCGGCAATGACGTGCAAAGCCGTCGGCGGTCAGGTGTTGAGGAGGGAGACCCCTAAAGGGGTGGGGCTGTGGAGTGCGGTATCGCGGTGCTGGATGGCGCCGATCAGTCCGGCAGTGCGCACGACGGTCGCGTGTTCACCGGCGCTTGGGGACGTGATGCCTGCGTGGACGGCGAGTTGCTTTGTGGAGCAGCCGGGCCCGGCCCTGCGTGTGCGACTGGATGTTGTGTCGCTGTCAGGAAACGAGGGCGGTCAGCGCGTCCTTCAGCAGGATCGCCGCGAGGGCGGCCATGGTGGCCGCGGCGATCAGTTGCACTGTCGTGGTCGCGCGACGCCCGCGTACCAGACCCTGGCCCAGCCGGCCGGCGCAGAGGCCGATCGCGGTGTCCCAAGCAAGCCCCATCAACAGGAAGATCATCCCCAGGGCGAGCAACTGAAGCCAGAGCGGCCCCTGTTCCGCGTTGGTGAACCGCGGCAAGAACGCTGCGAAGAAGAGCACGGTCTTCGGGTTGAGCAGATTGGTGAGGACGGCTCGCCACAGGACCCGACGCACGGCCGGTGCCGCGGCAACCGCAGTCGCCGCCTTCCCCGCTGAGCGGATCGTGGTCACTGCGAGACACCCGAGGTAGCACCCGCCGACAATCTCCACCAGCACAAGCACCACGGGCGTGGAACTCAGCATGACGGCGAGGCCGAGCGCGGCGGCCGTCACGTGTACGAGCATTCCCAGAGCCATTCCCGCGGCGGACACCAGACCGGCCCGCGGACCTCGCTCCAGGGCAACAGCAACGATGTAGGCGGCGTCCGGTCCAGGTGCGACGGTGATGATCGCGACCGCCGCCAGATAGGCCGGTAAGAGAGTGAGGTCCAGCATGTCAACCTCCCGCATCTTTGGCAGTAACGTACACAAGCGCTTCAATGCGTTACGGTATCGGCCCCCCGCTGCCCGCGCAACGCATTACCAGTCACTAATGCGTTACCGTGAGGGCATGGCCGTTACCCTCACCGGGATCTCCCTCGATGCCCTGACCGAACTGGTCAACGGGTGGGGCACACTGCCCCGTCAGGAGGACGGCCGAGCCGGCGAGCCGCTCCCGTCCGCTGCCGGCATCGAACAGAAATTAGCCCTACCCGCGCACGTCGGCGCCGCGCTGACCTCACAGACATTGACCGACGCAGCGGACTGCCTCCACGGAGTCTTCTCCGCCCCGGACGGCGGGACGTGCGCACGCAGCCTGACGAGCCTGTTGTCAGAGACCGGCGTCCACCCCGTCATGGATACCGCGGCCGATGGCACGCTCCGCGCCGCGTGGAGCGTCGAGGACACCGGCCATGCCCTCGCCGCGGCAGCCGGCATCACCCTGCGCGAGTACCTCGCCAGCCACGGCTTCGCGCGGATCGGCATCTGCACGGGCGCACGCTGCGCCGACGTCTACATCGATCAGTCACCGGGCGGCCGACGCCGCTTCTGCTCGGTGACGTGCCAAAACCGTACCCGCGTGGCGGCCTTCCGCAGCCGCAAGGAGGCCGCCTCCGACTGAGCACCCCATCGGGACGATCGAACAGGGTCCGTGAACTCCCCCGTGGCCACGACAACCGGCCCGTCCAGCGCACTGCGCCCGGCGGCCGGGAAAACCG
This sequence comes from Streptomyces sp. NPDC054872, assembly GCF_053610705.1. Taxonomy (NCBI): domain Bacteria; kingdom Bacillati; phylum Actinomycetota; class Actinomycetes; order Kitasatosporales; family Streptomycetaceae; genus Streptomyces; species Streptomyces sp. NPDC054872. Next base: position 28,507 of record NZ_JBSGYY010000036.1, read on the forward strand.
CCAATACGCCCTCCCCCGCTCCCAGTTGCCCGCCCGCCGTACCGACGGGCAACCATGCTGACCTCCACTCGAAAACCACGACACGCGCTGAGCGCCCGTGGTGCGCCCGGCGTCAGGCGGCATCGCCCGCCCCGTTCTGACAGTGGAGGCCGAGCGTTGCGGCTGGGCAGGGGCGGATCGATTCCAGTGTGCGACGTGCCGTGCGGTTGTCGTATTCTGTTCGAGTTCTTGTGCCGAGGTGTCGGTGCCAGTGACCGGACTTCCTGTTCCTTCTGTGTCGATCTTGGGGTGACGTCTTATTAACCAGGCCATGTAGTCGTCCGTGTTCCCCGCGTGCTGTTGTGTCGCACGTGTCCGGGGGCGGACGTCGCGCTGGCCTGAGTTGCGTCACCCATCCCCCGCAGTTCTCTTTCCCGGGTGCAGCTCTGCCGTCTGCCCCGGGTTTGGTGTTTTCCGACCCCGGTGCGGCTGCCGGCAGGGCTCCCCGATTCCTTTGGATCAGGAGTTCCCGTTTTGTCTTCCTCCGCGCTCGGCAACGAGCCAGAGCACATCACCACCTCATCCCCGACCCACCCATCACCTGGACCCTCGAAGATGGCCATGGGGGCCTGGATCGCCCTCCTGGTGCTGCTGACCGCCGAGTTGATGAACATGCTCGACCAGTCGGTCGTCCTGACAGCCCTGCCTGCGATCCAGGAGTCGACCGGCGCAGGACCGGCCGCGGTGCAGTGGCTGACCACCGCCTACTCCCTGCCCGTCGCCGTCGGGCTGATCACCGGCGGACGGCTCGGCGACATCTACGGCCGGCGCAGGATCCTGCTCATCGGCACCGTCGTGTTCACCGCCGCCTCGCTGCTGTGCGGTCTGGCCACCGGCCCGGGCGTACTGATCGGAGCCCGCTTGCTCCAGGGCGTCGGCGTGGCCGTGATGATCCCGCAGGTCCTGGCGACCATGCACGTCACCTTCGACGGCCAGAACCGCAGCAAGGCGTTCGGCCTGTACGGGGCCGTCCTGGCCATCGCCAACGTCCTGGGCCCGGTCCTGGGCGGCGTGCTCACCCAGGCCGACCTGTTCGGGCTGTCCTGGCGGCCGATCTTCCTGGTCAACGTGCCCGTCGGGCTGGCCGTACTCCTCGTGGGACGCGCGTTCATCCCCGAATCGACCGTCCGCACGGCCGACCGGCTCGACCTGGTCGGCATGCTGCTGTTCGGCCTGGCCATCGTCCTGATCCTCTTCCCGCTCACCGAGGGCCATACCCACGGATGGCCGCTGTGGTGCTTCGTCATGCTCGCGGCCGGCCTCCTGGTCCTTGGTGTCTTCCTGCGCCACCAGCGGCGCAGGCAGGGCAACGCCCCGCTGGTGGCGCTGTCCCTCTTCCGGGTCAGGCAGTTCTCCGGGGGCATGGCCGCGGACCTGCTGCACGGCCTGCTGTGCGGCCTGTTCTTCATGACCTGGACGCTGTACCTGCAGCGCGGACTGGGTATGAGCCCGCTCGAGGCGGCCGTGGCTTTCGTGCTGCTCTCTGTGGGAGAACTGGGCGGCGCGACGATCGCGGCGAAGACGGCCGGGCGTTTCGCCCGCCGTCTGCCTCAGGCCGGAGCTCTCATAGCGACCGCCGCGATGGTCGCCTACGGGATCCAGGTCGGCAGCCACCAGGCCGAGCTGACCCTGCTGGCGATGACCGCTCCGGTGGTGCTGATCGGCTTCGGCCTGGGCATGGTCTCCGGCCCGCTCGCCGATCTGTCGCTGGCCAGGGTCCCGCACGAGGACGCCGGCTCGGCCTCGGGCCTGTTCAACACCGCCATTCACCTGGGCATCGCGCTGGGCACCGCACTGACCGCCGTGGTGTTCTTCGCCATCACCGGCGGCTCTCCCGACGGCGCGGTCAACCGCGACGCGTTTGTCGCCGTGCTGTGGTGGGTCGGCGGCCTCCTCGCCCTGATGTGGGTCCTGATGTTCTGCCTGCCCAAGCAGGCCGGCCACCGGGCCGACTGAGCAACTTCCCGCGGCGGGGGGCCGCTGCCCGACCGGTCGCGGAGGCGGCCCAGGCGCTGCAAGCGCACCTGTCCAGGATGGGTGCGCTCTGCGGCTCGCTGGGGCATCACGGCGACAAGCACCCCGGCACGGTGCGCGGCACGGGCCGTGACGAGTCGACGACCCGTACCCGCGCGGCCCTCGCGGAGTTGCTGGAGCCCGACAATGCCGCCCTGCGCCGGCCGCCGGAGCAGATCGCGTCGAGACCGGGATGGAGATCTCGGGGACGTGCACGCCGCTCTCGTGGCAGCAATCCGTCCGTATCGTCACACGGCAGACAGACTCCACGCCCCGGCCGAGCGCACCTGGTAGTAGCCGCGGCCCGGCCACTGGAAAGTGAGCTTGCCGAACTTGCCCTCGGCCACGGTCTCCCGGTAGGCGAGGCGGCCGTCCAGAGCCTCCAACTGGACCACGCTCGGTCCCTCGTACCGCAGAACCCCCGGCCCCGCATCCCCTCGGTAGTGCACGACGTCGGACCCGGTGCCGTTGATCTCGTCATGGAAGCGGTGGGCTTCTCGCAGCGGTGCCGCAGTCGCCGTCCACGCCTCCCTGCCGCCGGAGGCGAACACCCGGAAGGCGACTGCTTTCTTCGCCTCCGGCAGCGGAATGCGGGCGACGACCGGGGAGCCGTCGCCTGACAGCCGGTAAAGCCGCGAGGAGCGCCCCATCCGGCCCTCGAAGCGCAGGTGGACCGGCGCTCGCTCGTTCGTCGAGAAGACCATGAGGACCGGCCGGTACGACGGCATGGCCAGTTGATGGGTTTGTTCACCGCTGCTTCCCGTCCCGCTGAGCTGCGGCTGGGGAGCGCTCATCGCCGTCGTCGTCGGGAACTTGGCCGTACGCGACTGTGCGTCAGGGAGCCTGTTGCCCGGTTTCGTCCGCTGAGTGGTCGAACTGAAGCCTTCCGCCAGGCGCACCGCGTCCGCTGCGCAAACGGCGATGTTGCGGGCGCTGCCCCCCGGAGGTGTCCACCTGACCTGTCGGACGGCCCGCCCGTGGCGGGCGTCGAAAAAGCAGAGCGGCATTTGCTCCGGCAGCGGCTCGTCGGCGAGCAGGGCATCCAGACAGGCCAGCGCGTGCCTGCCCTCGTCCAGTGAGCGCGGTACGTCGAGTGCGTCCGCCCAGGTCCGGTCGCCGACGAAGTTTCGCTTCGCCTGCTCATACGCATCGAGGGCACGCGCCAGTTCGGCGCGCATCGCAGCTGTGGCATTCGGCTGGCCGGGGCTGAAGGAGTGGGCGCTCAGTGCCACACCGAACGCGGTGATCTCGGCCTCGATGTCTGCGAGCGCCGACTCGTCACGCGCACGCCGCGGCCATAGTCGGCGGAGCCCCCCGCCCTTTTCCCTACGCATGGCCAATATCATGCAGCATGAGGCGGTAGGCACCGCCTGATGGTGGCGTTGGCTCCGCTCAACCCGGATCTGCGTCTTGCCGACCTGTGGCCCGGCACGCACGAACAGGTCAACACCGGGCGTCCCTGTAGCACAATGGCCAATTGAAGGGCGCTGCCTCGCTGGCGCTCGTCGGGCAGCTGTGTGCACCCGACCTGCGATAGCAGCGAACCGTCCAGCTCCGCCCACTCCTTGCCCGGTGTCCCTACTTCGCGTCGGTGTAGGAGTGTTGGTGTCGCCAGGAAGGGACCCGGCCCCCCGCGCAGCGCGGTTGAGCTCGCCTGCTCCGCGTCCAGCCCGCTAAGAGGACCGATCGCCGTGGCCCGCCCAACACCCGTCAACATCCTCATCAGCCTCGACGGCCGCACCCATTCGGGCCACCGGCTCTCCGACACCGAAGAGCTCGAAGAGGTCTCCGCCATCGACATGCGGTAGTCGTGATGGCCATCGTCGTCGTCGCTGCGGCCGCCGCGCTCGCGGCCGGCCATCTGGTCGGGCGGCTGCGCCGGTGGCAGCGGGCGGGCGACTGGGCAGCCGATCAAGTCCGCTACACCCGGATGTGAATCCCGGGCGGTGCAGACCGTCAGGCCGTCGTCGTCCAGGCCCACGTCGCCGCCGCGCCGCCCCGTGCACCAGCTGGCGCAACATACGCGCCCTGACCAGAAAGACACGGGTGCCGGCCCCCGTACGCGATCCGGACTGGGGTGCCAACCCCCTACCGCCGCAGGGCAGCGCGTCCAACCTCTCGCTGATGCCATTGAGTTCGTGTTGGCAAGTTGTTGGCGGGCCACGTCACCATAGCTACAAGGCGGGTGACGGCACCCCTGAAGACAACCAGGCGGCCAGCCCTCACACGAACACCGCTCACCTACATCAAGGGGGCGACGCTAAGCAGTGGTCTCCCCCTATCTAACGAGGGAATCCAGCTCGATGAACGTACGTTGTATGACTTCTGTGCGGCTTTCACCCGCGGGCCGTAAAGTCGTCTCCTTCGCGCTGGTCGGCGCGACCGCCGCCACCGTGCTCACGGCCGTGACCTCTCCCGCCTCCGCGCTGAGCTGGAAGTGCAACACCAGCTCCCACTCGATCGACGACCGCAGCTACTCCGGCCCCGCGCCGGACAACATCGACATCACGATCAAGAACTGCGTGGCCCGCTCCGGCAGCTACGTCTACGCCAAGGCGACGATGTCCTTCGACTTCCCGCCGACCTACGCCGGCGGCGACATCGGCAACACCATGACCGGCGCGACAATGCCGCTGTACGTCAAGCGCTCCGACACGGGCGCCGACACCCTGCTGGGGACGAAGACCTACAACGTCCGGGACAACTTCCAGCGGATGAACGGCAGCGGCAACGGCACCTTCACCACGTCGACGACGAAGAAGAAGGTCGCTGGCGGACGCTTCTACACCGACAGCGCCATCAAGATCAACTGGGTCAACGACGGCAAGGGCTACTTCAACTACGGCTTCGAGGCCTCCGGCACCCGCTGACCCGTGCACACCGCCGGACCGGGGCGCGCATGCCCGGTCCGGCGGGCAGATGACATCACGAACGACGTGCGGCCCCAACCCCTGGCCGCAACCGCGGTCATGGCCGGATGAGGCAGATGTCGCCCTCCGTCCGCGCTGATCGACTGGCTCACTCTGAAGTCTCCTGGACCAGGCAGGCCGCGAACTACACCGAGGCTGCGCGGACATGCGCTCACCTGCCGCAACTCATCCCGAGCACCTGACGACACATGGCACCTGCCCGCCCGCCGGTCAGTCGATGCCGTCGATGATGCGGAAGTCGCGCTCGACGTCGTCGGGGAGGGCCACCAGCGCCTTCTGGTATGCCTCGCTCTCGTATGCCGCGACGGCCTGTTCAAAGCTGTCGAACTCGATCAAAACGACGCGTTGCGTGATGCCGGCCTCGTGGGCGACGACTCGACCTCCGCGGGACGGAATCCGGGACAGGACGCGCCCGCCCCCGGCCTGAACAGCCGGACCGGCCAGCTTGTCGTAGGCAGTCAGACTCTCAGGGTCGGAAATGGCGGGGTAGACACTGACCCAGTAGCCCTTAGTCATGGAAACCTCCTGTGTTCGGCCGGACATGTCCGACGGCGAATTGACACCCAGATCGATCCATCCCGGCGGCGGGCACTTCGCTCAATTGCTTCGCCATAGGCGCAGGTTAGGACTTGATGTGGGGTCGGGGGAAAGACCGATACGGGCTAGGCTCAGAACGGATCGTTATCAATCGGCGGGGAGGGCACATGGCGCCGGATACGGTGAGCCTGCGGTACTTCCTGGTGCTGGCGCAGGAGTTGAACTTCACCCGCGCGGCCGCCCGAATCGGTATCGCGCAGCCCGCACTCAGCGCCCGGATACGCCGATTGGAAACGGAACTCGGTGACGCCCTGCTGGTCCGCACCACGCGTAGCGTCGTATTGACCACGGCCGGTGCGGCTTTGGCGGAGTCCGCGCCGCCCGCGCTGGCGGCGCTGGACCGGGCATGGGACACCGCCCGGAGCGCGGCGGCCGGTGAACTGGGCACACTGCGCATCGGATACAGCCTCAGCGCCGGGGCCGAGACGGCGCCGGCCCTGGTGGACAGGCTGATTCGCGGCAACAGCGGACTCGACGTCGGCGCGGTCCCGATGGCGACACCGGAAATCTCCCCCGCGGTCGCCGAGGGCCGCATCGATGCCGGGATCACCCGCGGTGAACAGCCGGGCAATGGCGTGCGCCGGTTCCTGCTGCGTCGTATGCGCGTCGGCGTCCAGCTGGCGCAGCACCATCCGCTGGCCGAACACCCGGAGATCGAGATCGCCGACGCGGCCGCGTATCCGCTGCGACTCCCGGACCGTGCGGCCAACCCCGTGATCCACGATCAGCTGGCCGCACTGTTCCGAGATACCCGGCCACACCCCCGATTCCACACGCCCGCAGTCTCTTTCGACATGTCTCAGCGCGACCTGCGCGACGGGGTCACCCTCGCCCCGGCCGGAGAAGCCGCGGCCACATCACAACCGGCCGGTCTCACCTGGCGACCGCTGCGAGGCGCGCCCAGCCTGACGATCCACCTGGTCCTCCCACGCGAGCAGTCGCCGCTACACCGCCGCATCCGTGCCGTCGCCAAAACCCTGGCGCACGAGCTGCACTGGCTGCCGGACTGACGCGAGTAGGCACCCAAGTGATGGCTATTCGGCCGCGCAGGATTCGAACTCCTCAGCAAACGCGTCCTGTTGGCGTTACGGACAGTCGCTGCTCCACACGTAGTGGAGCAGATCCCGTTCAGACCTCCGCGATCGAGAAACGCCGAGGAGGATGAACACCCAGCGGAGGTCGGCCTAGCCGGAACGGCAGTCGGGGTGACGACCGCCTTCATCCAAAGAGGCCGCGGCCACGATTTCGTTGCTTCGAGCGCCCCGGGACCTACACGGACGCGCACACGCGGCCGGGAGTGCGCCCCATCACTTCGGACGGAATGCGCACCACCGGCCGTCGTTCAGGCCCGGGTATAGCCGCCGTCGACGAAGAGTTCGGCGCCGGTGACGAACGACGAGGCGTCTGAAGCCAGGAAGAGGGCGGCCTCGGCGATTTCCTCGGCGTCGGCCAGCCGCCCCAGTGGCACGGTGGCCTCGGCGAACCGGTCGATGTCCGGCCCCGCGGCACGCAGCAGGGCAGGGGTCCGCGTGGGTCCTGGGCTGAGGACGTTGACCCGGAATCGACGCTCTCGCGATTGCCGGGCCCAGTTGTGCACGAGATTGCTCAGGGCCGCCTTCGAGGCGCTGTAGACCTCGAGGTGCTCGTTGGGGCGCACACTGTTGCTTGAGCCGATGACCAGGAGTGAGGCGTTCTCCGCCAGCAGCGGAAGCGCTTTCTGGACGGTAAACAGTGGGCCCTTGATGTTGACGGCGAGTGTCAGGTCGACGTTCGCCTCGGTGTGGGCACCGAGCGCGGCGTCCGCGACGATCCCCGCGTTGGCCACTAGCACGTCGATGCGTCCGGCCTCCTCGCGGACTCGCGCGTAGAGCGCGTCCAGGTCGGCCAGGACCGAGACGTCGGACCGCACGCCGGTGGCCGCAGGGCCAATCTCCTTGACTGCCGCTTCGAGGCGGTCGATGTCCCGTCCGGTCACAAAGACCCGTGCGCCCTCCCGGACGAAGCGGTGGGCGATGGCCAGCCCGATCCCGCTGGTCCCTCCGGTGATCACTGCCACCTTCTCCTGCAGCACGCCTGGCATGTCGTACCCCTTCAGTTGTGGAATGGATCGTCCACAACGTAGGCAGTAATGGACGATCGAGTCAAGAATGGCTAGACTGAGGCCATGCCGAGACCACGCGCATTCGACGAACGCCAAGTCCTTGAGCGGGCCCGGGAACAGTTCTGGGCGACCGGCTACGCGGGAACCCGGATGGACGACATCGCCCAGGCGACCGGCCTGGGCAAGGGCAGCCTGTACGGCGCCTTCGGCGACAAGGGCAAGCTCTTTCACCGTGTGTTCGGCGACTGGTGCACCGCAGTCGTCGAGGTGGCCGAAGGGCGGCTGGCGGGTGGACCGGACGCAGAGGCCTTGGACCGACTGTCGGGATACGTGCACCTGATGGCGGAGAACACCGCCTCCGACACCGAGCGCCGAGGCTGCCTGTTGGCCAAAGGCGCGGCGGAACTGGCCCAGCACGATGCGACAGTGGCCAGGCGGTCGTCAGAGACCATGACGGCAATGCTGACCTTGCTGCGAACGGAGATCAGCGCCGCGCAGCGCCACGGCGACATCGATGGCGCCGCGGATCCAGAGCAGTTGGCGGCCCTACTGCTGACGGTGGTCCGCGGTATCGAGGCAGTAGGCAAAGCCGGCCTGGCCCCGGAGACACTGCGAAACATCGCAGAAACCGCACTGGCGGTCCTGCCCAAGCCCGAGGGGCAGAAACGCCCCACAACCGGGCACAGTCCAACCCCCGAGAACTAACTCGCCGCCACGACGGCCACATCCCGCCTTCAGCGCAGCCGACGAACGCCTCGGCGGCGGCCACGGACTGACCACCGTCACCGCCTACCTCGCCGACACCGCCGCCCCATGCGCCGCGGACGCTTCACCACCGAGCCCTTACGCCTGGCCGCCTTCGGCGCCGTTGCCGAACTCGCCTACCTCGCTAGCTGGAAGCACTGCCCTGTAAATCGGCCGGACGCCGAGAACTCATCACCGACGCAGGACGGGAGGCAGATCCGCCGGATCCGCCGCACCCACGAGATCTACTGCACCTGCCCTACGCCCCACCAGGCGCCTTAGAGCCACCATCACCTGGCATGACACCGACGATCACTCGGATCCTGCGCGACCGCGACGCGAGCCTCTGCCTGGGCGCGGTACTGGTCTCCGGCTTCGGAAGTTCCGCGATGTGGCTGGTCTCCGGGATCTGGACGAAGGAGCTGACCGGCTCGGACGGCCTGGCCGCCCTGTGTACCTTCGCCCTCTGGGCGCCGGCCCTGGCCGGGCCCCTCCTGGGCACGATCGCCGACCGCACCCGCCGCAGACCCCTGCTCGTTGCCACGAACCTGGCCCTGGGCGCCCTGCTGACCACCCTCCTGCTCGTCGACTCGACCAGCACCCTGTGGATCCTCTACGCGGTGCTCTTCCTGTACGGGGCGTGCGGCGCCGTCACCGACGCGGCGGAGGCGGCGCTGGTGACGGCGGCCGTCAGCAAGGACCTCACAGGGGACTTCAACGGCTTGCGGATGGCGGCGAACGAAGGCATGAAGCTGGTCGCACCGCTCGCCGGAGCGGGCCTCTTCGCCGCCTACGGGGGCGCGCAGGTGGCGCTCCTGGACGCCGCGACCTTCGTACTCGCGGCCGGGATGTTCACGCTGCTGCGGGTGCGGGAGGACGCCCCCGTGCGTGACAACTCGGGCCGACGTGCGCAAACCGCCGACGGGGTGCGCCGCTTGTGGGGCGATCCGCGGCTGCGCCCGCTCGTCCTCGCAGGCGGCCTGACCATGTTGACCTCGGGGATCAGCGGGGCGGCTGTCTACGCGGTCGTGGAGGGGCTCGGCCGCTCCCCCGCGTATACGGGTGTGCTGTACGTCGTGCAGGGCGCGGGTTCAGTCACCGTCGGCCTCGCATCGGGAACGCTGATGCGCCGCTTCGGAGGACGCCGGTTCGGTGGAGCGGGCATCGCGCTCACCGCGCTCGCCGCAGCCCTGCACGCCCTGCCGTACGACGCGGCGGCTCTTGCGGGCAGCTTCGCCAACGGCCTCGGTCTGCCCTGTGTGCTGATCGCGGGCCTGACCGCGGTGCAGCGCGCGACCCCGCAGGCGCTGCTGGGACGCGTGGCGGCGACGGCGAACACTTTGATGTATACGCCGACCGCCCTGGGCATCGCTCTGGGGGCGGTGCTCATCGAGGCGGTCGACTACCGCCTCCTGCTTCCCGTCCTCGCGGGGGCGCGGCTGCTGGTCGCCGCGCCTCTCCTCAAAGCCCCTTCCTCGTCCGCTACTTCGCATCGGCGCAGCGCTTGATCGTCGCGATGGCCTCGCTGGCCAGCCGCGGCCAGGCGAGGGAGGCGCCGTGGTTGGAGCGGAAGCCTCGTAGCGGGTCGGGAGGAAGGTCGACATGCGGCGATGCGCCATCAGCATCGGGGACCTAAAAAGCCACTACCAGGCGTTTGCGCCGCATCTCGTGGCCCCGAGTCAAGGCGATGTCCGGGCGCACTCTTGCGTCGACGTCGCCCCGGTAGCCCGGGGCTGTCAGTTGGGGCCACTGCTTCGTGCCGGTGGGCCGACCAGCACCGACGCCAGATGCGGCGGCAGGTCCGTCAGCTCGACATCACACGCCATCAGCCTGCCGCACCTGCCGCAGCACAGCGCCTGACCGATCAGAACCGAGCAACCGATCAACGCCTACAAGAGTTTGGGAAGACCCGTCACTTCTACAGCCCCTCACTCAGGCGTAATGGCGGTAGACGGCCTGGGCGACGCAGGCCGGCTTGTCGCTGCCGTCTATTTCGACGGTGAACGTCAGCGGCATCTGCACGCCGTTGCCCTTGACCTCCTCCACGGTGCCGACGACGCCATGGAGGCGGATCTTCGCACCTACGGGGACGGGGCTGGGGAAACGGACCTTGTCCAGGCCGTAGTTGACGCTCATCTCGGTACCGGTGATGGTGAGCAGCTCGCCGAAGAGCGGGATGATGAGGGAGAGGGTGAGGTAGCCATGGGCGATGGGGCCACCGAAGGGGCCGTCCTTGGCCCTTCTCGGGTCCGTGTGGATCCACTGGTGGTCGTCAGTGGCGTCGGCGAAGGTGTTCACCCGGTCCTGGGCTATCTCGATCCATTGGGTGCGGCCGAGGTCGGCTCCGGTCAGGGCCTTGAGTCCGTCGAGTCCGTGGGCGATCGCGGGCATGGAAGATCCTTTTGATGGTAGGGAAGGCAGTGGGCGCTGCTGGTGTGAGGTCATTGCTGGGGCGCGGGTGTTGTTCGGACGTCCATTACCGGTGGGGGCGCTCGACAGGGCCGTTCGCGTAGGTGTCGCGCACGACGGGCTTCATGATCTTCCCGGAGGCCGTGCGGGGCAGGGCTTCCGTGACGACCAGGGACTTGGGGATTTTGTACTTGGCGAGCCGGCCCCGCAGGTGGCCGAGGATGTCGTCCTCGTCGGCGCGGACGTCGGGGTTGAGGACGACGACGGCGCGGCCGACCTCGCCCCAGACCGGGTCGGGCACACCGATGACCGCGCATTCGGCGACGGCGGGGTGGGTGAGGAGCGCGTCCTCGACTTCGGCCGGGTAGATGTTCTCGCCGCCCGATACGAACATGTCCTTGACCCGGTCGACGATGTAGGCGTAGCCGTCGGCGTCGGTCCGCACGACGTCGCCGGTGCGCAGCCAGCGGCCGTCAGTGAAGGCGGCGTCCGTGTCCTCGGGTCGGCGCCAGTAGCCGGTCATGGTGTTGGGGCCGTGGACGAGGAGCTCGCCGCGCTCCCCGGGTCCGGCCTCACGATCGTCGGGCAGGACGACACGCGTGTCGGTGAAGAAGTGCGGCGTGCCGGCGGAGCCCGCCTTGTCGGAGGTCCGTTCCTTGTCCAGGAAGAGGACTCCGGGGGATGCCTCCGTCATGCCGTAGCCCTGGCTGAAGGCCAGGCCGCGGGCGAGGTACGTGGCGATGGTGTGCGCGGGGACGGGGGCGCCGCCGCAGTTGACGGTGCGCAGGCTGGACAGGTCGGTGGTCTGCCAGCGGGGCCGGGCGGCCATGGCGTCGTACATCGTGGGGACGCCGAACATGTACGTCACGCGCCGGCTCTCGACGACCTCCAGGACGCGCTCGGCGTCGAAGGCGCCGAGCAGCACCACCCGGCCGCCCTTGAGCAGGGTGGGCAGGCACGTCATGTTGAGCCCGGCGGTGTGAAACAGCGGCGCCGCTACGAGGGTGACTTCATCACTGCGGAGGTCGGTGTCGACGAGGACGTTGACGCTGTTCCAGATGATGTTGCCGTGGGAGAGGACGGCGCCCTTGGGTCGGCCCGTGGTCCCGGAGGTGTACATGATCATGCAGGGGTCGTCCGGGGCCACGGCCTCGTCCAGGGGTCCGGTTCCGGCGTCGGAGAGGAGTTCCTCGTAACCGAGACCGCCCTCGTCGTCGGGCCCGGCGAGCGCGATCCGGTGCCGCGCCCCGGCCTCGGCTGCCGCGGCGCGGGCCACTTCGGCATGCTCGGGCGCGTGGACGAGGACGGTGCTGCCCGAGTCGGACAGGTTGTACGCCAGTTCCGGCGTGGTGAGCCGGGTATTGAGCGGGACGAAGACCGCTCCGAGGCTCCCGGCTGCGAACAGGGTCTCCAGGAACGCCGGGTGGTTGGGGCCGAGGTAGGCGACGCGGTCACCGCGGCCCACGCCCAGGGCGCGCAGGGCATGGGCGAGGCGCAGGACGCGCTGGTGCAGTTCACGGTAGGTCCAGGTGCGGTCCTCGTGGACGACGGCGATCCGGTCGGGCGTTTTGCGTGCCCGGCGCGCCGGCCAGGAGCCGATGCCTTGGTTCAACACGAGCGCCTCCGTCAATCGGTGAGCAGGCCGAGCAGGCGGGCCGCGTTCTCCTTGAGGATCTTCGGCCGGACCTCGGGCTTGATGTCGAGCTTGTCGAAGTCCCTCAGCCACCGGTCGGGGGTGATGACGGGGTAGTCGGAGCCGAAGAGGACCTTGTCCTTGAGCAGGGTGTTGGCGTAACGCACGAGCTGCGGCGGGAAGTACTTCGGGGACCAGCCGGACAGGTCGATGTACACGTACGGCTTGTGAGTGGCCACTGCCAGGGCCTCGTCCTGCCAGGGGAAGGACGGGTGGGCGAGGATGATCCGCAGCTGCGGGAAGTCGACGGCGACGTCGTCCACGAGCATCGGGTTGGAGTACTTCAGCCGGATGCCGCCGCCGCCCGGGACGCCGGCGCCGATCCCGGTCTGGCCGGTGTGGAACAGGGCGGGCACGCCGAGTTCCTCGATGGCTTCGTACAGCGGGTAGGCGAGGGTGTCGTTCGGAGCGAACGCCTGGATGCTGGGATGGAACTTGAACCCGCGGACGCCGTGTTCCTCGACCAGGCGCCGGGCTTCCCGCACGCCCGCGCGGCCCTTGTGGGGGTCGATGCTGGCGAAGGGGATCAGCGCGTCGGCATGGGCGGCGCAGCTCTGCGCGATCTCCTCGTTCGAGATCCGCGGGTGCCCCGTGGCGTGCTCGGCGTCCACGGTGAACACCACTGCCGCCATGCGGCGTTCGCGGTAGTGGTCGGCCATCTCCTCGATGGTCGGCTTTCGGTGGCCGTGGGCCTTGAAGTACTCCTCGGAGGCGCCGAACAGTTCGGGGCTCAGTGCCCCGTGGCCGTCCTTGGAGACCTCCGCGTGCGTGTGTACGTCGATGGCGGTCAGCCGGTCGAGGTCGAGCGCGAGGTCACCCATCTCACGCCTCCGGGGCCTGGGGCGCCGGGATGCCGTAGGTCTCGGGCTCGGCCCCGACACCATCCGGCCACCGGGCGCCGATCGCGTCGGCGCTCCAGCCGCCGTCGGCGAAGGCGACGGCCTTCTCCTTGGGGTGCGCCCACAGGGCCAGCCGGTCGCCGCCGATGCCGATGGCCTGTCCGCTCACTCCGGCGGAGTCGTCCGAGGCCAGGAAGGTGATCAGGGAGGCGACGTCCTCGACGGTGCCGAGGCCCTCATCCTTGCGCAGCCAGTCCGGCAGAGGTTTGCCGGTGCGCTCGGCCTCCTGGATGACCGGGGCGAACGCCGGGATGGTCTTGGTCATCTCGGTGGCGGCGACGGGCACGACGGCGTTGACGGTGATGCCGGCGCGGGCCAGTTCCATGGCCCAGGTCCGGGCCATGGCGACGATGCCGGCCTTGGCGGCGGCGTAGTTGGTCTGGCCGAAGTTGCCCCGCTGCCCGGCGGGCGAGGAGATCAGGACGAGCCGTCCACCGGTGCCCTGCTCACGCATGCGGACCGCGGCCGCGCGGGCGCAGGTGAAGGTACCTCGCAGGTGGACCCGGACGACGTCGTCGAAGTCCTCGTCGGTCATCTTCCACAGCACCCGGTCGCGAAGAATGCCGGCGTTGGTGACGAGCACGTCCAGACGTCCGTAAGCGCGCACCGCCGTCTCGACCAGCTCCTTGGCCGACTCGCTGTCACCGACCGCGGCCACGACACCGGTGGCCCTGCCGCCCTCGGCCGTGATGGCGGCGACCGCGGCGTCTACCGCGGCGTGGTCGACATCGTTGACGACGACCGCGGCTCCCGCTGCGGCGAGGGCCCGGGCGTACCCCAGGCCGAGGCCGCGACCGCTACCGGTGACGACGGCGACTTTCCCATGCAGATCCATGAAGGGGTGCCTCTCGTGAGCAGTTGGTGGGGCGCCGGGAACGCGGCAGCACGCCAAGGGATCGACAGGAATCCTGATGAACGGCAGTCTGCTCAATCAACAGGATTCCTGTCAATGGCCTAAGGTGAAGCCGTGCCGCCGCCCCGGCGGCATCCGGTGAAGGAGCGGCATGGACCGACCCGCGCAGACCGTCGACACAGGAGGACGAACGTGAGCCCCTCGCTGCTCTATCTGGTCAAGAGGACGGAGCTCGCGGTGCGCGCACGCCTGGAGGAGTTGCTCAAACCCGCCGGCGTCACAGCACTGCAGTACACCGCGCTCACCGTGCTGGAGCGGCGCGACGGGATTTCTGCCGCCCAGCTCGCCCGTGACTCCTTCGTCACCGCCCAGACGATGGCCGACATGGTCCGCGCGCTGGAGAGCCGCGGCCTGATCCGCCGCGAACCCAACCCGGCCAATCGCCGCGAGCGTCTCATCCTGCTCGCCGACGCGGGGCGCCGACTGCTGGCCGAGTACGCCGAGCCGGCCCGCGCTCTTGAGGAGCGCATGGTCGCCGGCCTCGACGCCGAGGAAGTCGCCCGATTCCGGGACGCCATGAATCACGCATGGCGCTCCCTTTCCTGAGCCTTGATCGGCGTCGACGGGTGGTGGCGACCGGCATGGCGTGCACGCCGGTCACCAAAGAGGCGGCTTCTACCTGAGCGCGTACATGCGGATGACGACGACGTCCTCGCCCTCCGGGCGGGCGAGGCCGACGAAGACCGTCTCCGCGAGCCAGCGGTGGGCCGGTGCGTCCGTGCGGAAGACCGGTGACGTCCGGTAGTAGTGGCCGGCCTCCGTGACCTGCAGGTCTTCGTCGAACTGGTCCGGGCTGTCGGCCTTGGGCCGGTAGTAGCCGCGGTTGACGATGTCGATCACTGCTCCGTCGTCCGCCTGGAGCAGGTAGCGCGCCTCCAGTTCGCAGACCTCGCCGCGGGTGCTGCTCCAGTCGCCTCCGCCAGAAAGGACCTTCCCGTTCAGGAGGGGGCCCTCGACGCTGCCTCCGACGATGGGGGTGAACTCGGCGACTTCCCCGTCGCCATGGCCGATGTGCAAGGTCTCGGTCACCTTGGCGCGGATCTCGAAAGCGAAGTCGAGAGCGGGAGTGAAGGGCATGCGGTTCTCCGGTTCTGTGGGGCGGCGTGCGGGGTTCACGCGCCGCGGATGACGGCGCACGAGGCCGCAGCCGGCCTGATGGGGCCGGGTTGAAGCGGGTGGTGCGGCACGCCGGAATTCGATCGACATCACTGCGGCCAGAGGGCATTTGGCTGCCGAAGGCGCCTCGGCGGGGCGAAGCTCGGCGTCCGACGAGAAGGTCACGCCTTGCTCTTGACGCGTCAGCACACCAGATGCAAGCGTGACATGCAACAACGTTATATGACGTTCGTTTACGACGGCTCGTCGGCACGCCCCACTCCCCCCAGCGCGAGCGTCCCCCCTTCCTTCCTCACTCCTCCCGGCAAGGAGCTTCAGCCATGGCTGCGAAGAAAACGGCGCTGACGATGCTGACGAGCGTGGGCCTGCTGGCCGCCACGGCCTGCACCACCACGTCGAACGGAGGCGGCGAAACGCCCCGGCGCGACCGCCTCACCACCACCACGACGCCCGGCACCTCCAAGGTGGACCGTGTGACCTGGGCGCTTCCCTACGGGGAGCCGACAACCCTGGACCCCGCGAAGATCGGCGACTACTCTCCCCAGACGGTCGAGGCGAACCTCTGCGACACCCTGACGCGGATGAACGCCGACTTCTCCCTGAGCCCTGGACTGGCCCGGCAGGTCGCCTGGACCGACGACCGCACGCTGGTGCTCGACCTCCGCTCCGACGTGAAGTTCTGGGACGGCTCACCCATGACGCCGCAGGACGTGATCTACAGCCTGGAGCGGCAGCGGGACCCGAAGACACAGGCCCTGTACGGGAACTACCTGGCTGCCGTGACGTCGATCAAGGCCACCGGCCCGCACCAGGTGACGCTGCGCACCAAGACCTACGACCAGACCATCCCCAAGGCCCTCTCCACATCGTTCGGTGCGGTGAACCAGAAGGCGTACACCAAGAAGGCCGGCCCTGCCTACGGCACCACCAAGGGCGGACTGATGTGTACGGGGCCGTTCCGGCTGGGCTCCTGGAAGTCCGGCAGCAGCATCACCCTCGAACGCAACAACGCCTACTGGGACGCCGAGCTCAAGCCGAAAGCGGGCCAGGTCGTCTTTCAGTTCATCACCAACAGCAACACACTGACCAGCGCACTTTTGTCCGGCGAGGTGGACGGCACCTACGAGCTGCCGCCCACCAGCGCCACCGCGCTCGCCAAGTCCGCCAACGGCGCGATCCATCTCGGCCCGTCCACCCAGAACGTGCTGCTGATACCCGCGAACGCGAAGTCGCCCGCCGCCGACCGCCGACTGCTGGACGCCCTATCGTGGGTCATCGACCGCGACGCACTGATCAAGAACGTCTTCGGGGGCGACGCCACCACCCTGAAGTCACTCGTCCCGCCGCTCACCTGGCGCGGCAACAAGGCCGCCGCCCAGTTCGACGCCGCCTACAAGGCGCTGCCCGCCGTCCCGAAACCGGATCTGGAGCGGGCGAAGAAGCTGGCCGAACAGGCCGGCCCGCTCTCCCGCCCCCTGGTGGCCGCCATTCCCGCCGGTGACCAACGCGGGCTGCAGGCGCTGACGTTCATCCAGGCCGCAGCCAAGAAGATCGGCGTCGACATCGAGATCAAGCAGCTCCAGCCCACCGAGATGTCCTCCCTCTTCTACGACCCCTCGGTCCGCAAGGACCTCGACCTCGTCCTGACCTTCGGCTACGTCACCATGCCGGACCCCGCGTCCTACGTGGCCGAGAGCGTCACCCCCCGCGGCATCTTCAACTGGACGAACTACGACAACCCCAAGGTGACCCGACTGCTCGAACAGGCCCGTACCTCCTCCGACCCGGCCGCGTCGGCCAGGGCCTACACGAAGGCCCAGGCCCTGTTCACCCCCACCACCCCGGCGGTCTTCCTGGCCACCACGCACGAACGCATGTTCATGAACAAGCGCGTCAGCGGCGCGCCCACGTCCTTCGCCTACATGGGCATGCCGTGGGCCGCCCACCTCGGCGGCACCGGCAAGTGACCCCCATGCACTCATCACAGGAGACACCGATGACCGACACCACGGGCGACAAGCCGCTGTGGGACCGTTCCGCCGCCGAACTGGCCGCCGGAATCCGCGACAAGTCCTTCTCCGCGACCGAGGTCACCCAGGCGTTCCTCGCGCGCATCGACGAGACCAACCCGGTGCTCAACGCCCTCGTGGTTCTCCGGCCCGAGGAAGCGCTCGCCCAGGCCGCCGCCGCGGACGCGGCGGTCGCCGCCCACGAGGAGCTTCCCCCGCTGCTCGGCATCCCGGTCGCCACCAAGATCAACACCTCGCAGCGCGGATACGCCAGCTCTCACGGCGTCCCGGCCTGGGCCGGCGCCATCGCCGAGGAAGACGCCGCCTGCATCGCCGCGCTGCGCGAGTCCGGCGCGACCCTGATGGGCCGCAGCAACAGTCCCGCCTTCGCCGTGCGCTGGTTCACCGGCAATGACCTGCACGGCAAGACGCTCAACCCGTGGCACAGCGGCCACACCCCGGGCGGTTCCTCCGGAGGCGCCGCCGCCGCGGTCGCCGCGGGAATGACCCCGATCGCCCAGGGCAACGACATCGGCGGCTCCATCCGCTTCCCCGCCTACTGCTGCGGCGCCGTCGGTCTGCGCCCCACCATGGGCCTGGTCTCCGGCTCAGAACCGCGCGGGGCGGAGGAGTTCGACAGCCCCATGTCCTTCCAGACCATGGCCGTCCACGGGCCCCTGGGCTGGACCGTCGACGACGTCCGCCGCGGACTGCACGCCATGGTGACACCCGACCTCAGCGACCCCGTCGGGCTGCCGGTACGCCCGCCCCTGGGCGAGCCCGGCCGGGTCAAGGTCGCGATCGTCCGCGACGCAGGACTGGGCAAGCCCCACCCCACGGTGAACGCCGCCCTCGACGCCGCGGCCCGCCGGCTCAGCGAGGCCGGCCACGACGTCGAGGAGGTCGAGCTGCCGCTGCTCGGCGAGGCGGCCCGCCTGTGGTCGCTGCTGCTCTACCAGGAGCTGCGCACGATGATGTCCGAGATCGACCGCTTCGGCCGATGACACGGTGCGCATCTCGCTGGCCTCCTCCTTCGCGGCGGCCGCGGAAATCTGGGGCGACCACCCCACCCTCGACACCTACATCAAGGGCTACGCCCGTCGCGGCACCCTCATCAGCCGCCTCCAGCAGTACCTGGGCAGCGACAGGGTCCTCCTGACACCGGTCTCGGCCGAGCCGCCCTTCGAGCAGGACGCGGACCTCGCCGGCGACGCCCGCGTCTCCGAACTGCTGGCCGCGCAGTGGCCGATGCAGGCCGTTCCCGTACTCGGCTTCCCTGCTATGTCCGTGCCGACCGGCATCCGCGACGGGCTGCCCTCCGGCGTACAGCTGATCGGCGGCCGCTTCCAGGAAGACCTGCTGCTCCACGTCGCCACGGACATCGAGACCCGGACGACGCGCACCCGCCCGTCCCTGTCCTGGGCCCGTACCGACTGACCCTCCACTCCCCCGAACCCACGAACAACGTGCCCCGGCAGTCGCGAAGACTGCCGGGGCACACGGTTGCGCGGCCAGGGGCAACGAGCGGACCTCAGGCGGCAGTTCTCTGCGTCCTCCTGCGTGGTTGCCAGCCCGGCTTCGGGATGGACTCGATGAGACGCTGCGTGTAGGGGTTCTGCGGGTGGCTGAGGACGGTCGCGACCGGGCCCTGTTCGACGACCTTTCCCGCCTGCATCACCAGCACGTCGTCGCTGATGTGCCGGATCGCTCCGAGGTCGTGTGTGATGAACAGCAGTGCCGTTCCGGTGTCCTTTCGAATGCGCGCGAGCAGCCCCAGGATCTGCGCCTGGATGGACACGTCGAGGGCCGCGATCGCCTCGTCCAGGATCAGCGCTTGTGGTTCGGCCGCCAGAGCGCGGGCGATGGCGACGCGCTGACGTTGTCCGCCCGAGAGCGCCTTCGGCAAGGACCGCGCCTGACGCTCGTCCAAGCCCACCATGTCAAACAACTCGGCAACCCTAGCCCGGAGTTGGTCCGCGGTCAGCCGCCTCCGGTGGGGCTGAACCGCCTCGGCGACGGCGTCGCACACACGCTGGCGCCGGTCGAGGGAGGAGTACGGATCCTGGAAGACCATCTGGATCGGCCGACTGCGGGCGCCTCGCTCGCGTGACCGCAGCCGCCCCGGCCGCCGCTCCTGGCCGGCGACGACGATGTGTCCGCTGCTGGGCGTCTCGAGTCCGGCGATCACGCGGGCGGTGGTCGTCTTGCCGGATCCCGACTCGCCGACGATCGCCAAGGACCCGTGTTCAGGCAGGGAGAGGCTCACGTCGTCGACCGCGACGAAGTCGCCGAACTCTTTGCGCACGTTGCGTACTTCAAGCATGCTTGCCGGCCTCCTCGGGCGAGAACGTCTGGGGGAAGTGACAGGCCGCCGTGCCGTCACCTGCGGAACGCGGCCGGGGCCGGTCACTGCGGCACTGATCCCGCACGTCGGGACATCGGTCGCTGAAGGCGCATCCTTGTGGCACTTCGAAACCGGACAGGGGCCTGCCGGCGATGGAACGCAGCTCCGCGTCCATGTCGTCGAGCGAGGGACGGGAGGCGAGCAGGGCGCGCGTGTATGGGTGAGCTGCGCGGCTGCGCAGATGATCGGCGGGGAGTTCCTCCACGGTCGTACCCGCGTACATCACGACGACCTTGTCGCACACGGCGGCCGCCAGTTCCAGGTCGTGGGTGATGAAGAGCATGGCGAGCCCGCGGGCCGCCCGGGTCTCGCCGATGATGGCCATCACCTCCTCCTGCGTGGTCACGTCGAGCGCGGTGGTCGGCTCGTCGGCGAGCAGCAACCGCGGTTCGGCGGCCAATGCTGCGGCGATCATGACGCGTTGGAGCAGGCCGCCCGACAACTCGTGCGGACGCTGACGCATCCGACGTTCGGCATCGGCGATGCCGACCTCCCGGAGGATCCCTGTGACCTTGGTGATCGCCTCGGCGGCCGCGATGCCGCGTGCGGTCGTCAGGCCCTCGATCAGGAAGTCGCCGACGCTGCGGGCCGGATTGATGTGCGCTCGCGGGTCCTGGAAGACCATGGCGGCGTCGGACGCGCGGAATCCGCGCAGGCGTTCCGGCTTCATCGCGGGAACGGATAACCCTGCGAAGAGCAGGTCCCCGTGGATCCGCGCGGCCTTGGGCAGGAGTCCCAGGACGGCGCGAGCGGTCAGGGACTTGCCCGATCCCGACTCGCCGACCAGGGCGACGGCTGTGCCCTCGGGGATGCTCACATCGACACGGTGGACGACGGTGCGCAGCGCTCCGTCGAGGGGCAGATCGATTCTGAGCTCGTTGATCTGGAGCAACGGCGATGAGGTCATGCGTTTTCTCCGAGCAGACGTCGGGACAGTCCCGTCCCCAGCAGGTTGAACGCGACGACCACGATCAGGACGGCGAGGCCCGCGTACAGCGACTGCTGCGGGTGGCCGGCGAGGATCGAGGGGGCTCCGTTGGACACCATGAGGCCCCACTCCGGGTCCGGCGGCTGGCTGCCGAGACCCAGGAACGAGATGGCGGCCACGTCGAGCAGCGCGTATCCGAAGCCGATGGTGGCCTGGACGAGGACGAGCGGCAGCAGATTCGGCAGCAGGTGCCGCAGCCAGATGCGGGTGGTAGGGACGCCCAGGAGTTGCAGCGCGGACACGTACGGGAGGTGGCGTTCCTTGATCGCGGCCGATCGTACGACTCGGGTGATCAGGGGCAGATAGGCGATCGACAGGGCCACGACGGGTGCGGTGGTCCCTGCCCCGAAGACGGCCGCGACGAGCACGGCCAAGATCAGCCCGGGGAAGCCGAACACGATGTCCAGCGTGCCGGAGACGAACCGGTCGAGCCATCCGCCGAACCAGGCCGCTGCCAGGGCGAGGAGGGTGCCGAGCGTCGTGGAGACGGCGATCACCACGGCGGGGGCGGTCAGGCTGACGCGGGTACCGCTGATCAGCCGGGACAGCAGGTCGCGTCCGGTGTCGTCCGTCCCGAGGAGGTGGGCGGCGGAGGGGCCGGCGTTGACGTTCAGCGGGTCGACGGCGTTCGGATCGTGCGGGGCGATCAGCGGCCCGAACACGGCCAGCAGGATCAGCAGGGCGACCACACATCCCGCGCCGAGCGTCAGATGGTCACGGGGGCGTCCGGTTCGTGGCGCGGCCGCGGTGCGAGTGAACAGGGCAGTGGTCATCGGCTACTTCCGCTCGGTGCGAGGGTCGAGGGCGGCGCTGACCAGGTCGACGGTGGTGTTGATGACGACGAACACGACCACGAAGATCAGTGACACGGCCTGGACCACGGCCATGTCCTGCTTGGACGCGGCCTCGATCATGAGTGCTCCGAGCCCTCCGGTGCCAAAGGCCTGCTCGGCGACGGCGGCGGTGGCTATGAGGCCGGCGATGCCGACGCCGGAGACCGCGAAGACAGGGCCGGAGGCGTTGTGCAGTACGTGCCGCCGGATCACCGTCCGTTCGGGTACGCCGCGGCTGCGGGCGGTCTCCACGTGCTCCGAACGCATCTCGGCCCGGACGGCGGTCCGGGTCACCTGGGCGACGTAGCCAATCCATGTCATCGCCAGCGCGAGGGCCGGCAGCGTCAGGTGCGCGAGGGTGCCGGTGAAGCCCTCGCCGGAGCCGTACACCGGGAACCACGGGAGCTGGACGGCGAAAAGCCAGATGAGCAGGACCGACATGATGAAGGTCGGCACCGCCATCGCACCCGCCGTGAGCGTCGTGGCCAGTGTTTCCGTCCGACCGCCGCGCAGCGCGGCGACCGTGCCGATGACGGTGCCTGCGACGAGGACGAGGACGGAGGCGTATCCGACGAGTGCGAGGGTGTCGCCGGCCCGTGCGCCGATCAGACCGGCGACGGAATCGCGGTAGACGAGGGAGTTGCCGAAGTCGCCTTGCAGGAAGTTGCTCAGCCAGAGCCAGTATCCCTGGATGAACGGATCGTCCAGGTGGTACTCGTGACGGATCTGCGCCAGCACCGCGGGGTCGGGATCCCGGCTGCCGCCGACGAGCAGGGTGGCAGGATCGCCGGGGGTGAGGAACATCGCGCCGTAGATGGCCAGACTGGAGACAAGGACGGTCACGACGAGCGTGCCCAGTCGGGTGGCGACGAAGCGGAGCGTCATCTCGGAGCACCTCCACCGCGCCGTGTTCGGCCCGGGCGACGGTGCGCTGCGGTGCCGGTGGTCGGCGGCGTGCTGGGGACATGTCGCAGAGGGAGCATGTGCCCTCCAGGGAACAGGGGCTATTCGCCGCTTTCGGGCAGGACGGTCAGACACAGGCGAGAGGGGCGGGCCGATCCGGCCCAGAGCGTCTGCAGGCTCGCCTTGGGCGCGGTCGCCCGCCACGGGTCCTCCAGCGAACCGGAGTTGGGCAGGTGGTTCGGGAAGTCGCTGCCGGCGATCAGCAGCGCGAGACGGTGACCCGGGCGCACCCGATAACCGGTATGCCCCAGGGCGATTTCCACCTCACCGGGCCTGTCGGTCTGGACGCAGCCACGCACGATCAGGCGCGCCGTACCATCCGGTGCCAGGTCGAGGAGGCGGACGAACACGTCGAACGTGGGCGCTGTGCTCTCCACGTGCAACACCGTGTGCACGGGGCCGGCGAGGTCGAGCGGGGTGTTCGAGGCGGGAGTCGTGAACACGAGGACGTCGTCCCGGTCGAGGGTGGGGCGTTCGTCGGCGTGGTCTCGCAGCTGCATGAAGGTGTCGCAGGCGGCGGACGGCACGAGATCGTCCGGGTCGTAACGCCATTGCACCGATGCGGTGTCGGCTGCCGGGCGGTGGGTGAGCGTGCCGCCGGGGGATGTGCCGGTCGCTGCGGCAGGCTCCGCGAGGTACAGCTCTGTCCGCGAGACCTGTGGCGGCGGCCATGTGGTGGAGGTGCGCCAGCCCACATGGCCGAGCTTCCAGCGCACGCGGGGAAGTGACTCGAGCGGGGTGGTGCCCTTCAAGAAGGTGTCGAAGAATTCGAGGGCGGGCCCGGCGTAGGAGTCGAGCATGCGGTCGAGGGCGGCGTCGTCGACCAGGTGGTCGGCGTCGGGTGAGACCGGAGCGTCCTCCAGGCAGTAGTTCTCGTGGTCGGTGGTGTCGGCGATCAGGTACTGGACGGCCGCCCACCCGGGGCGCCGGGCCAGTTCGGTGTAATCGCGCATGTGGGCGATGCCGAGGTTGTCGAACCAGCCCACGCAGTGCAGGACGGGCACCGGGCGGGCGTCGTAGGGATGGGGCCCGTTGTACGGGGTGAGCGCGATGCCGCCGATGATGAGGTCGAAGCCGGCCGAGCGCTTGCCCATCGCGGTGAACGCCTCCTCGTACGCTGCGAGCAGGGGGCGCCGGGTGAGGTCGACGTCGAACTCGTAGGTGTCGTTGTCCGTCCAGACCTGCGCCTGATAGGTCGTCGCTTCGAGCCAGGGGGGCTGAGGTCCGGAGCCTGTGTCGTAACTGGCGATACCGGGACCGATGTTCGTGCACGTCACCCGGGGAACGATCGCGCGGAGCGCGGGATGCTGACTGGCGACCGCCGACCACTGGGTGAATCCGTAGTACGAGTCGCCGAACATGCCCACGATCCCGTTGGACCACGGCTGGCGAGTGACCCACTCGATGGTGTCGTACCCGTCGTCCACCTCTCCGGTCCAGCCCAGCGTCCGGCCCTGCGAGCGGAACTTGCCGCGGACGTCCTGGACCACCACGACGTATCCGCGTGACGTGAACCTCTCGGCGATCTTGTCGAAGAAGACGTACCGGCTGTTCTTGTCATAGGGCAGGCGGGCCAGCACGGTCGGTGCCGGCCTCCCCGGGTCGGCGGCGTACACATCGGTGGCCAGCAACACTCCGTCGCGCGTTCGCACCGTGTGCTGCTGGGCGTGCGGAGGGACGGGCTCGGGGGTGACGCGCTGGACGGCAAGGCTCATGAAGCCCTCCATGGAAGCAACCACTTAGAAAACAACGTGATATAACAGCGTTGCATTTAAGCGTACTCAACGTCAACCCCCTCTGAGCTAGGTTGCTGCTATGCCGATCGACGTCGACGAAGTCCAGCGCCTCAAGGCGATCGCCGAGGCAACCCTCGCTGTCGCCGCCCGGGACGGAGCGCGCGCCGTCACCATCCGTGCCGTGGCCAAGGAACTTGGCGGGTCCACGGCAATGGTCACGAACTACGTTCCTACGCGGACAG
This sequence comes from Streptomyces sp. NPDC054872, assembly GCF_053610705.1. Classification (NCBI taxonomy): domain Bacteria; kingdom Bacillati; phylum Actinomycetota; class Actinomycetes; order Kitasatosporales; family Streptomycetaceae; genus Streptomyces; species Streptomyces sp. NPDC054872. The sequence continues at coordinate 53,136 of NZ_JBSGYY010000036.1, forward strand.
CTCTGATCACCAACGCCGTGCGCGCGGCGGAGTCCCGGTGGCGGGCCGACCTGGAAGCCCACGTGGGCGACTTGACCGGCGCGGACCGACTGCGAGCCACGGTGGAATGGCACCTCAGCACGGAGCCCGACGACCTGCTGCTGCGCGCACTCTGGGTCGAGATGCTCTCGTCGGCGCACACCGACCCCGCCGGCGTCGACCGCCAGGAACCGCGCGAATCGCGCGAGGAGTTCCTGCAGGCGTCCACCGCCGCGGGAGTGCCCGACGCCGGGCTCGCAGCCGACGTCCTCTCCTTGCTGACGCGCGGCTACTACGTTTCCTCCATGGAGGAACCGGCCTACTGGACAACGGAGCGAGCCAACCGCGTCGCCGGAGCAGTGGTGAACGCCCTCATCGGCGACTGAGAGGGGTTTTCGTCGGCCCGTGAAGGTACCGCCACAGTGACTCGCGGCCGACGGTCTCCTTGTCGGCGGGCGACCAAGGGAACGCCGCGCGGGGCCGGCTGCCCGGGGTCCGCTCAGCACACGGCCGCCGAGCAGGCGGACGGAAAAAGTAAGCTGACCGCATGATTGCCAAGTCGCAGGCGAACGACCGGCCCTACGCGACTGCCTTCGCCCGCTGGAGCGCCGTCTCCTGGGTCCTGTTTGGTCTGCTGCCCACGGCCCTGGCGGTAGTGGACTCCCCCGGTACGCACGAATACTGGCCGCTAGGCGTGCTGGGCGCCCTGGCGCTCTGCTACGGGGCCCTGTTCGCCCTGCGGAGTGGGCCCGCGCTCCGCCCGCTGATGCTGCTGAGCGTCTTCGCCCTCGGGCTCGGCGCGATGTCCTATGCACTGGAAGGCGCGGCCGCGCTGTACATCGTGTCGCTGCCGCTCTTTTGGATCTACGCGCGCGATGCCCGCTCCGCGGTCGGCTCGAGCGGATTCGCCGCGCTGGCCACGGTGTTCGGTGGGACGCTGCCGCAAGGGTGGAGCCCGCAGTTCCTCACCGGGAACAATGTCGTCACCGTCGCGGCTTTCGCGGCGGGAGCCGCGCTCGGGCTGTGGGTGCATCGGTTCGTCGGACAGAGCGACTTGCGTGCCGCCCAGCTCAGCGCGGAGCTGGAGAGCGCTCAGCGGCGGCTCGTGGAGGCGTATCAGCGCCAGGGCGCGGTGGAGGAGCGTGAACGGCTCGCCCGCGACATCCATGACACCCTCGCCCAGGGGTTCGCGTCGATCATCGTGCTGGCGGAAGCGGCCCGGTCCTCGGCCGGCTCCGATCCCGCAAGGTGTGCCCAGCAGTTGCTCTCCATCGAGCGGACCGCCCGCGAGAACTTCACCGAGGCCAGGATCCTGGTCGGCTCCGCCCCGAGCGGGACTCTCGCCGCGGGCTCGCTCGCCGAGACGCTCGGCCGGACCCTGGACAGATTCACCGAGGACACCGGTCTTGCCGTCAGCGCGGAACTGCCGGACATCGACTGTGACAGGACGGCGCGGATCGCGTTGCTGCGCTGCACGCAGGAGTCGCTGGCCAACATACGTAAGCACGCTGCCGCTTCGGCGGTCGGCGTCGTCCTCGCGCGGCACCAGGAGATCGTCGAGCTGGAGATCACCGACGACGGGTGTGGTTTCGTGGTCGAGGAGTCGCTCGGCTTCGGCCTGGACGGGATGCGCAAGCGGCTGGCGGAGATGGGTGGCGAACTCAGGGTCACCAGCTCTGTCGGTGACGGTACGCGCGTCCTCGCCTCGCTCCCGGCTCCCCAGGCGTCGGGCGGACCGGAGACAGCGGCGGCGTTGGAGACAGCGGGGACATCGGTGACAGCGGGCATGCCTGTGACAGCTGCGACCACCGCGGCGCACCAGTCACCCGAAACGCTCAAATCCATGAACGGTCAGGAGTGACGCATGTCCAAGGACGAGGGTCCGATCCGTGTCGTCCTGGCGGACGACCACACCGTGATGCGCGCGGGAGTCGCCGCGCTGCTGGCCGGCGCCCCCGGCATCGCCATCGTCGGTGAGGCGGGCAACGGCAAAGAGGCCGTCGACCTCGTCGCCTCCCTCGCCCCCGACGTCGCACTCGTCGACCTGCGGATGCCCGTGCTCGACGGCGTCCAGGCGACCACCGAGATCGTCGCCGCACGCGCCGTGACCCGAGTGCTGATCCTCACCACGTACGACACCGACGTGGAGATCGAGCGCGCCATCGAGGCCGGGGCGATCGGCTATCTGCTCAAGGACACCACCCGCGACCAGCTCGTCGACGCCATCCACGCGGCGGCCCGCGGCGAGACCGTACTGGCGCCGCAGGTCGCGGCGCGCCTCGTCGCCCAGATGCGACGCCCGGCCCAGGTCACCCTGACCGCACGGGAGTTGGACGTCCTGCACGCGGTGGCCGACGGGCTCTCCAACGTCGACATCGGCCGACGGCTGGTCATCGCCGAGGCCACGGTGAAGACCCATCTGCTGCGCGTCTTCGCCAAACTCGACGTCAGCGACCGCACCCACGCGGTGGTCGTGGCGCTGGAACAGGGCCTGCTGGTACGCCCGGGGCGGGACTCACGTGCCTCCCGCCCCACCGCGTAACCGCCCCACCCCCAGCCTCCGCCCGCCTACCGCGGTCCCACCGGTGACCGGTGCCGTGTCCACCGACTGGTGGACACGGAGTTCAACCTGTCGAGCCTGTTGGCGCCCGTACCCCGGCGGCCAGCATGAACACCATGAACGAGACAGGGAAGCAGCAGGGGAAGCCGGTCGTCAGCCTCGATTCGGTGAGCAGGCTCTATGGCGGGCCGAAGAACCGGGTCACTGCCCTCGATGACGTGAGCATCGGCCTCGAACAGGGCACCTTCACCGCGGTGATGGGCCCGTCGGGTTCGGGCAAGACCACCCTCCTGCACTGCGCGGCCGGACTCGACAGGCCCACGGCGGGGACGGTACGGCTCGAGGGAACCGACCTCGGGAGCCTCAAGGAACGCCGGCTGACCAAGCTGCGCCGTGAACGGATCGGCTTCATCTTCCAATCGTTCAACCTGCTGCCCGCGCTCACTGTTGTCGACAACGTCACCCTGCCCCTGCGCCTGGCCGGGATCCGTCCTAAACGGGCCGCCGTCGACGACGTACTGGGCCGGGTCGGACTCGGCACCCGCCGCGACAGCCGCCCCGGTGAACTCTCCGGCGGCCAGCAGCAGCGCGTCGCCATCGCTCGGGCCCTGATCACCCGCCCAGCCGTGATCTTCGGCGACGAACCGACCGGTGCGCTGGACACCCGTACCGCGAGTGAGGTGCTGTCGCTGCTCCGCGAGGCCGTGGAGGACGCGGGGCAGACGATCGTCATGGTGACCCACGATCCGGTGGCCGCCGCACACGCGGACCGCGTGCTGTTCCTCGCTGACGGCCGACTGGCGGGCTCCCTGGACCAACCAACCGTCGAACAGGTGGCCGCACAGATGACGCACCTCGGCGCCTGGGACGACGAGCGGGCCGCCGCCCGGCAGGCCCCCCGCTCCGCAGTACGGCTCGCGGCACGTGGAGTCGGGGGCCAGCGATGATCAGGCTCGCGCTGCGTACCCTGCGCTTCAACAAGTACGGCTTCATCGCCTCGTTCATCGCACTCTTCCTCGGCGCCACGATCGTGATCGGCTGCGGCGGGCTGCTGGAGACCGGGATCCACAACGCGGCCCCGCCCGCGCGGCTGGCCGCGGCGCCCGTCGTGGTCACCGGCGACCAGCGCTACATCGGCACCGAGCGCGAACTCGTCTTCCCTGAACGCATCCGCCTGAAGGACGAGTTGGCCAAGGAACTGCAGTCGGTGCCGGGTGTCGCCGCGGCGGTGAAGGACGTGTCGTTCCCGGCCGGCCTCGCCCGCACGCCCGACACGAACCCCGCCCGCACGCCCGACACGAAGGTGACCGGCCACGGCTGGTCGTCCGCCAGGCTCGCACCGTACGAGCTCTCCGCCGGCACCGCGCCCACCGGGTCCGACCGGATCGTCCTGGGCGCCGGCCTCGCCGAACGGTCCGGGCTACGGCCCGGCGAGCACGTCAAGCTGACGACGGGCGGCAAAGCCAGGAGTTTCGAGATCTCCGGCCTGGCCACCGGGCCCGACGACGCCGCGCACGTCTTCCTGTCCGACACGGAGGCCGCCCGCGCCTCCGGTCACCCCGGCACGATCGACACCATCGGCATCTTCCCCGCCGCCGGAAGCGACCGGCAGGAGATCGCGGAGCGGATACGCGACAAGGTCGCCCGGCAGCCGGCTGCGGGACCGCGGGCCGCCGGACAGCAGATCACCGTCCTGACCGGCGACGACCGCGGTCGGGCCGAGAATCCAGCGGTCCTCGCCGACGGCAGCGATCTCATCCCGCTGGCCGCCGCCTTCGGCGGGCTGTCGGTCATGGTCACCGTCTTCGTCGTGTCCGGCACGCTCGGCCTCTCCATCCAGCAACGGCGCCGCGAAATGGCCCTGTTGCGCGCCATCGGTGCCACCCCGGGGCAACTGCGCCGGCTGATCCTCGGCGAGACGATGGTCCTGTCCGTACTCGCCACCGCACTCGCCTGCCTGCCCGGTCCCGCGTTCGGCCGGTGGCTGCTCACCGCGTTCAGCGACGCGGGCGCGGTGCCCGACGCCATCGTGTACCGCGCCGGATCCATCCCGCTGATCGTCGGCGCCGGGACCGCGCTGCTCACCGCGATCGGCGCGGCCCTCATCACGGCGCAGGGCGCGGTGCGTACCCGGCCGACCGAGGCGCTCGCCGAAGCCGGTCTTCAGCGCCGCTGGTTCAGCCGCTTCCGGCTGGCCGTGGGGCTGCTGTGCGTGGCCGGCGGGATCGCGCTGGCGATGGGCACAGCCCGCTCGGCCGGGCCCGACGCGGCGGGAGTGGCCACCCCGGCGGCCATGGCGTGGGCGGCCGGCTTCGGGCTCCTTGGTCCGGTGCTCGTACGGGCCGTGGTCGCCGCACTGCGCCGTCCGGCCGAGCGCTGGCTCGGTCTTGCGGGTCACCTCGCCACCCGTAACGCCACGGCGCGCGCCACCCGGCTGACGGCGGCGGCGCTGCCCGTCATGCTCGCCTCCGGCCTGGCCCTCGGGCTCACTTACCTGCAGACCACGCAGTCGGACGGCGCGAAGCAGGCGTTCGACGACAGCCTGCGGGCCGATCTGGTGGTCACCTCGGACTCCGGCGGGGTGCCGCTGTCGACCGTCGACGCCATCAAGAAGCTGCCGGGCGTTGCCGCGGCCACCGCGCAGATTCCCAGCGTCGGCTACCTGGAACCCGACGAGCCCATGGCCGGCCCGAGCACCACGAACACAGGGACATCGGAGGACGAGCAGGAATCAGCGGGCCCACAGCCCACCGAGCTGTCCCTCCAGGGCATCACCCCCCAGGGAGCCGCGCATACGACGGCCTTCCGCGCCTCCAGCGGTGACCTCGACGCGCTGCGCGGGGACTCGGTCGCCCTGCCGACCCGCGCCGCAAAGGGCCACAGAATCGGCGACACGATCGCGATGCGGCTCGGGGACGGCAGCCGGGTACAGCTGCGGCTGGTGGCCACGGTGGACGGAAAACGTGGTTACGAGACGGCGCTGGTCCCGGCATCGTTGCTGGTCGGCCGCACCAACGCCGGTCTGGTCCCGACGATCCTCATCAGCGCGGCCCCGGACACCGACATCGGCCGGCTGAGCGCCGAGCTCACGAAGCTGACGCATCGCCACCCCGGCCTGCACCTCGCCGACCGGGCGGACCTGGGAGCCGCGCAGGCCGAGTCGGACGACACCCAGGCGTGGATGGCGTACCTGGTGCTCGGCGTGGTGGTCGGCTATTCGGTCATCTCCCTGCTCAACACGCAGATCCTGGCGACAACGGAGCGGCGCAGGGAATTCATGCTCCAGCGTCTGATCGGCGCCACCCGCCGGCAAGTCCTGCGGATGATGACGGTGGAGGCGCTGATGATCTCACTGGCCGGCCTGCTCCTTGGTCTGCTCGTCGCCGCCGCGACACTGGTGCCGCTGAGCCTGAGCATCCTCGGCTCCGCGCTGCCGGGTGGTTCCCCGTGGATCCTGGTCACGGTGATCGCCGCGACCTTCGCTCTGGTCCTCACGTCGACGCTGCTGTCCACCGGAGCGATCCTCCGTGCGCGTCCGGCCGCCGACTCCAGCGGCTGAGACCCGGCCGGACGCTCGGCGGCCCCTGCCAGTCACATGATGGACGGTGAGGGATCCGAGGTGGCGTGTTCGCCGGTGCGGCACTGGCCCCGTACAGCTCACGCTGTACGGGGCGAGCGTCACGAGTCACCACGGAGCCCTCGCCCTTCGGTTCCTGACCTGGGCAAAACACTCGGTTCAGTTGATAGCGCGGTCAGTCCTTGCGGGTGGCGGCTGCTGACCTACGTTTCTCCCCCACCGCGATTGCTCCACGTGCCCCCGGGGGCGCAATGCCGGACACTGCTGTTAGGGGCCTGTGCGTTTTGCGCGGGCCAAGTGAGGGTGTTTGGCGTGCTTGAGGTTCCGCTCTGGCTGTGGGGGGCGTTCGCCGCGACGGTGGTGGTGTCGCTGGCGGTGGACCTGCTGTCCCACCGCACCGCGCACGTCATCGGCTTTAAGGAGGCCGCTGCCTGGAGCGGCCTGTGGGTGGGCCTGGCCATGATCTTCGGCGCGGTCGTCTTCCTCGTTCTCGGCACCACGGCCGGCACCGAATACACGACGGCATGGCTGCTGGAGAAGAGCCTGTCGGTCGACAACCTGTTCGTCTTCGCCGTGATCTTCGCGTATTTCAAGGTGCCACGCGCCTACCAGCACCGAGTGCTGTTCTTCGGCGTCATCGGCGCGCTCGTCTTCCGCGGGATCTTCCTCTCCCTCGGTGTTGCCGTGGTCAGCCGCTTCACCGCCGTACTGTTCGCGTTCGCAGCGGTCCTCTTCTACAGCACCTACAAGCTCCTCAAGGACGAGGACGAGAGCTTCGACCCCGGCAAGAGCTTCGCCGTACGGATGCTCCGCAAGGTCATCCCGGTCCGGGACGAGTACGCGGGGGCCAAGTTCTTCGTCAAGGAAGCCGGCAAACGTGTGGGAACGCCGCTGCTCGCGGTGGTCGCCGCGATCGAGGCCGCCGACCTGATCTTCGCCGTCGACAGCGTCCCCGCCGTCCTGGCGGTCAGTGACGACGCGTTCATCGTCTACACCAGCAACGCGTTCGCCATCCTGGGCCTGCGAGCCCTGTACTTCATGCTGGCCGGGCTCCTGGACCGCTTCCACTACCTGAGCAAGGGCCTGGCGATCATCCTCGCCTTCATCGGCCTCAAGCTCATCCTCCAGGCGTCCCACAAGATGATCAGCCCCAGCATCCCGGAAATTCCCTCACCAATCAGTCTCGCCGTCATCGTCATCGTCCTGACAGGGTCCGTGGTGCTCAGCATCAAAAGGCCCGCCCCTGCAGGCTCCACGGAGCAGACCGACGAGCAGGCGGAGGTCTCCGGACCCCCCGGGCAGCCCAGCTCGCCACCTGTGGCGCGCGACCCTGAGCCCCCGGCCGACCCACCGCGCCACGAGGGCCGCCCATAACGAGGGAGCACGCCACTTCCCGGCACACCAACATGGGCATACAGTAAAAATATGGTCAAAATGAAGCGTAAGCCTGAAGTGTACGAGTGCCCGACCTGCAAGAAGCCCGTGCCGGCCGCGGTCCACCGCCACAAGTCCCTCGGCGTATTCGTTCCCGTGTGGGGCCCGGGCGCATGTCAAAGCCGCGACTGTCCCGACTTCCGGCTCGACCCCAACCACAAGCACGCTCCCGGTCGGTGACAAGTCGAGTCTGAAGTCGTGGAAATACCTCAAGCTGAAGCCGATCCAAGCTCCGCCTCAGCTGGTCGGACGGAGTAGCGCGGCCCCAGCACCGCCAGAGACTGAAGCGCGTCGGGCGTTGCCGAACAGAAACAGTTCGGTCGTCTCCTCGTCCAGCCCTTGTTCGCCGAGGTGTTCAAGCGCCTGGCCGCTGCGGCCGGACTGTTCGCGGTCCAAGGGATCAACGCGACCGGCATGAAGCAGATCGCGGAGCGGGCGCCGGTGTCCACGAACGGAAACTGCTGATGGTACGGCTGGTGGCCGAGCTGGTCGCGCCAGGAGGTAGGGGCCGAGTTGGTCGCCAATCTGTGAGAGCGCCCTCCGGGTCACCGTTACTGCGACGGTGACCCGGACGGCTCAGGCTCAGTATGTGACGGTGATCCGGCGTGCCCTGCCGTCCACCCGGATTCGTCCTCCGACAGGGACCACGAGTTGTGGGTCGGTGTGGCCGAGGTCGACGTCGAACACTGCCATGGTGTCGGGAGCGTACTGCTGGAGAGCCCGTAGGACGGCCTCTCGCTGTTGCCGTCGGAAGAGCGCCTTCTCCTGGGTGTTGAGCGGGTTCTCGAACGACCAGCTCTTGGCCCTGCCCATCAGCAGCGCGGGGAACTATTGCAGCATCCCGCGTTCGCCCATGTTCCGAAGGATCCGGTAGACCTCTTCGGAGCGTGGCATTTCCTCGGAGGTTTCCAGGAACAACACGTTGCCTGCGTAGGCGTCAAGCGGTTGCACTGCGCGGTCGGCCATCAGCAGCCAGGAAATGATCTCCAGGTTGCCGCCCCAGCCGATCCCGTCGACCACCCGGTCGCCGTTGTGCCAGCACCAACCATCGGCGGGTTCCATCTCCGGTTCACACTCGAACGTGCCCGGGTCCTCCCACGGGCAGTTGACGTCCCCATAGGTAGTTGACGGGGTGAGTTCGTACTCACCCGAGGTGAGCAATGCCGCCCGGAGGGAGTCCTCGGTCTTCGGGTGCATCGCGCCGGGCCGTCCGAGCTCGACCATCACTGAGCCGCCGTGGTAACTGACGATCCCCAAGCTCCGTAGGAACAGCAGCAGGTTGGTGTTGTCGCTGTAGCCGAAGAACGGCTTGGGGTTGGTGCGAAGGAGATCGTGGTCGAGGTGCGCAAGGACGGTGATCTGGTCGTCGCCGCCGATGCTGGCGATCACCGCCTTGATGTCGGGATCCGCGAAGGCTGCGTGAATGTCGGCGGCCCGATCCTCAGGTCTGGCACCCATCTTTCGAGTCGTCGGGTACTCGACCGGATGCAAACCAAAGTCTTCCAGGAGCCTGCGCAGGCCCAATTCATGGGGCAGAGGGAAGAGACCTGGAAGGCCGGAGGAGGGAGACAGCACCGCGACCCGGTCTCCGGGGCGAGGCTTGGCGGGATAAAGGGGATCAGCCATCTGGTGATCGTAGGAGGCGGTGGCCTGACGCCCCAGGGAGTATCTGGATCGCGGAGGCTTGGTGAACCAACCCGGAGCATCGACGCCGTCCTCACCTCGGCCGGCTGGGGCTCGCAGACGTTCGGCCTGCTGTTTCTTGTCGGCGATGTGCCGCAGGCTCTCCTGCAGGCCGGCGACCTCTCCTAGCCACTGCATCCGATGAGCCTCTCGCAGGCCTGGCGGGTGTTGGTCTCGATTTCCGCAACCGCGGCTCCTGGGCCCGGTTCAGCTGGGGCACGCGGCACCGGGCACAGGCACTTTCATGCGGGCAAGGGTCCCCACAGGGCCAGTCAGGCGCAGAGCACGCCGCTCCCGGCTGCGTATCAGGTGGTGGTTCAGGCACTGCGGACCGTGCTCGACCTCTGAGAGCTGCTCTTGCCAGGGCTCGGGGTTCTGCGCCGTCTGCTCACAGGTGTCACAGCCCTACCCCTTCCAACGCCCTTTCGCAGACGCACTACAGTTCCTGCTTTCAGGCGCGAGGCGACTGCTTAGCGGAGCCCCGGGCCGGATGCAGCGGGCCGGACACCACCGCACACGCCGCCGCCGGGACGCCAACTAGGGAAAGCAGGGTCCATGACCGTCAGTCTCACCATGTATGACACCCCGCGACCGCGTAGGAGCACGCAAGCCGGCGGGCTCCGGGTGCCGCCTATGTATCCCGTCCACATCGCGGGGCCGGGAGTGCAGCCCCACGTCTTGGCGCACGTGGAACGCGAACTGCCGCCCGGCGGCATCCCCGCCTACCGTAGCGACCGTAAGAAGGGGGCCCGTTCCTTCCTCCTGTGGGACGACGAGCAACGGGCGCAGATGCTGGCCCATCTGGTCACGCAGTCCATCGAGGGGCACCGTGTGACCTACCAGGTGCTTGACGCCTACGGGCAGATCATCGGCACCATTACGCGGCGCAAGGCGTTCAGGGGCGGCGGGTTGCGTGTCCGCTGGACGGTGTCGCAGGCCGGCGGGCCAGACGCCGTGGGCTACAAGGGACGACTCTTTTGGTGGGCCGTTTGTTGGCTGTTGTCTTTTCTGCTTCCTTTCGCCCTCATCGCCGCCGTGCTGGATAACGGCGACCTCCCGCGCGCTCCACGTCGCGTGAGGTGGCGTGCGGACGGCCGGAAGACCATGGAGCACAAACCCTCGTCCAACGCCATACTGCTCCATGATCCAGGCTGCGATCCCCGGCTCGGCGCCGCGCTCGCGGCGCTGCTGGCGTCCTACAGGGGCTGGTATCGGACGGCATGGGACAACCAGAAGAAATAAAAGACCGTCTTCTCCTGGTGATCGGGCATGGTCTCCTCGTCGCTAACCAGACGGTCCCAGTCGAGCGGAATCACGTCCCCAGCGAGAGTTCGCAGTTCGGTGTACCCAGCGGCGAGGTCCACGCAGGTGCTGAGATCGTGGGACTCGGTGACGCCGAGCGCAGCGAGCAGGCGGCGCACTACAACGCCATTGACCGCAGAGGCCGTGCGCGGTGCCCCCGTGGGTGGCGATAGAGCAGACGTGTTGTTGCGGACCACTTTCGCGACGTAGACAGCCGGAGATGCCGCGTTCCGAGACCGTTGATGTGATGCGGACCACTGTCTGGGCGCTTAGGGTCCGGCATCCACGATCATGATCGGCATGGACTCCCGTTTCCTTGGCATCGCTGAGCTGGCCGAAACCCCATCCGTGGCGGTCGTAGTCGACGTCATGCGTGCTTTCACGGTGGCCCCTTGGGCCTTTGCCCGAGGGGCGGAAAAGATCGTTCTTGCTGAGTCGCTGAGCGATGCCCTGGCGCTCAAGGCTCGCCACCCGGATTGGGCGGCGCTCAAAGATGGACCGCCCGCGCCCGGGTTCGACATGGTCAACTCGCCGGGCCTGCTTCGGTCTGCCGACCTTCGTGGACGGACCGTTGTGCAGAAGACCACCGCAGGGACGGTCGGCGCCCTCGCGGTCAAGGAGGCGTCGCTGGTGCTGTGCGCCAGCTTCGTGGTGGCGGAGGCAACGGCTCGGCTCTTGCGGACGCGCAAGAGCGACCGTGTCACGTTCGTGGTCACCGGCGAAGATGGGCAGGCCGATGAGGATCTGGCGTGCGCCCAATACATCGCTCAGAGGGCCAGCGAGGCCGGGGCGGATGCTGCTGGGTTCCTCCGTCGCGCTGCCAAGTCACGCGCCGCCGCCGAACTGGCGGAGGGTGTGCGCCAAGGAGTCCACCCCGATGACGTCGCGCTCTGTCTTGAGCTCGACCGGTTTCCCTTTGCCATGACCGCGACCTTGGAAGACTCCCTCATGGTCCTGCGTCCGTGCGCCGCGCCTTCGCTGAGCGACGAAGCCCCGATCTGACGGCTGGTGAAATCGAACTCGCACCGCGCGACGGCCAGCGCCCTTGCGTTGCACCCAGAAAGAATTCGATACGGCGCACGCCGGGGCAGAGAGCCCCAGCCGCCGCAGGCGGCGAGCGGCGGACTGGTGCCGTTCGGCAGCCCGTGGGGGACGAACACCACCGAACGGCACCCGGCACATGCCCACCACCCACCAGCCCCAGTCACCAAACCCGCCATACGAATACCTCAATCACCCCTACGGCGACAGACACAGCCCCGGAGTTGATCAGGCCTCCTTCCGAGGAGCGTGCGGAGGCGAGCTACATACATGGGCCGTACGCCGGTAGTCATCGGTTTATATGAATTCGGCACAACCGGATGCTCCGGTGCACCGACCGGTAGGCCGCAGCCTCCCGCCGCGTGATGACCACAGGGCCGTGACGGGCCGTCATGCGATCGGACCGGCGAGACCGAGCACACCGCCGACGTCCGCGCCCGAGTTTGGCCCATGGTCCGCGAGCGCAATCAGCAGCCCGCGGCCGGGCACGGCCCCCGCCCTCCTAGGTGTCGCGGGTGAGACGAATGGCGGCCAGGCCGGGGGTGTCCTGGTGCCGACCGCCGCGGTCCGTGATGTCGCCGTACACGTCGAACGTCAGGCCCTGATACTGCGCGCTGAAGGCCCAACGGGCACCAACGACAGCCACCTGCTGCCGACTCCCCAGGGGCGTTTCCTGATCCGGCAGATCCGGCAGATCAGGCGGCCGACACTCCGCCGGATACGAATCGGTCAGAAGGATGCGCCACGACTTCTTTAAGGTTCTTGTTCAGCTTGAGATGGGTGTGGGTCCCTTTTGCGGTGACCGATCAGTCGGTGAGGGCGGCTGGCGCGTCGCACCGGGACTCCGCTGCCGGCGTCAGCATCGGCAGCGACGCCAAGTGCTCCTCCGGGATGTCGAACGCCTCTGTCAGGGTTGCCAAGTGCGGCGCGAGTCGCCCTGTCAGGTTGCGCAGGGTGTCGGGAAGCGAGCGGACGTGATCGGCAGTGAAGACGCCTTCGGCCAAAAGGAGTCCACTGAGCGGGGCCAGCCGGTCGAGCAGGAACAGTGTGCGCAGATCGTCCAGGGCCGTGCGGGTGCCTGGGGCAGTGACCTGGGCGCAGGCCGCGGCGAAGGCGTCGGCGGCCTGACCCACCGTGTAGGTCTCGACCAGGGCGAGAGCCGCCGCCGAGGCATGGTTCCAGCGACCGAGTGCGTCGCCCGTGCCACCGCGCACGTCCCGGCGCGCGGTCAGATGCCAGTGGCGCTCGGCGGCGGCCAGGGCGTGGCGCAGGAAGGTGGGGTTGGTCAGCAACTCCTCGCCCCTGGCCGGCGTCTTGGGCTGCGGGGCGGCTTCCTGGCCAAAGATCATCTCGGCTCCGGCCTTGCACCAGACGGCCAGGTTGTCGCCCTCGGCGGTGATGGCTCCGTCGGCGTTGGCGGTGAAATCCGCGAGGCCGTTCACCGGGAACAGCCCGCGGGCGCCGCAGCGTTCGCGGCTCTCGATGGTGATGGCGCGGGCCTGCCAGGTGATCCAGCCCTTGGCCATCGCCACCAGCCGTTCCGTCTGCGCTCGCTCTTCGACGGCGTGGCTGATCCAGTGTTCGGTGACGGCCCGGTGCAAGAAAGTCATGGCGTATGCGGTGGCGGTACAGGAGAGCAGTCGGGCGTAGTGGCTGCGGTGCGCGGCCAGCGGGACGCGCCGTCCGGCCACGGGGCCCGAGATGTGCCGCAGGTAGGCGTAACGGACCGCGATTGCCAGCGCCGCGCGGCTGCCTCCCAGGGTGCTCGCGCTCATGCACAGTTTGCCGACGGTCACCCGGCGGATCGCGTGCAGGAACCGTTTGCGCGGACTGCCCACGGTACTGATGAACGTGCCATCCGCCGTCAGCCGTCCGTGCTCGCCCTGGATCAGTGCGGTACGTGGCAGACGTACGTGGTCGAAGCTGGTGACGCAGTGGTCCACCGGGCTGCCGATCCGGTCGGGCAGCATGGTCACGGTGATGCCCGGCAGGGTTCCGCGCCGGTCACTCAGCGGGGTGAGAAACAGGAAGACGCCCTCGTCCCGGTCGCCGACAAGGAGTCGGGCCGCGACGACCGCGGTCTTTGGCCCGCCCGCGGCACTGGTGTTGGGCATGTACTTCTGCGCACCCTCGTGCGGGGTGTGCAGCACGAACTCGTCCCGCTCACGGTCGTAGCGGGCGACGGTCTCCAGCGCCGCGGCGTCGTTGCCGTGCGCGTGTTCGGTGCATAGGAAGGTTCCGGTGGTCGCCAGTGCGGCGAACTCGGCCAGGTCACGGGCGGGCGACACCTGGTCATCGAGGAGGCTGCCGAGGAAGAGGTTGTAGTGGATGCCGGCCACGGTGGCCGTGGCCCCGTCCACCACCGACGTCCACTCGTGCAGCGTGGCCAGCGCGCGCGGGTCCTGGACCAGATCCTGCACGCACAGGACCTCTTCGTTCAGGGCGCGCAGCCGGTCGTAGGACTGCTGCCACCGCTCGGGGACATGCAGGTCGGTGCGGTGGCGGAACAGGTCGGTGGAGACCGCCTTGCGCCACGAGGCGTGCAGGTCAGGTCCGGCATCACCGTCTTGGAAAAGGACCTCGGTCAGCGCGTCAATGCGAGGGGCTAGGCGTGGACTGTGCGGGACGTTCACACCGTTGTTGATCAACATGAATGCACCAACGACGCGAGGCGTGTGCAGAAACCAGCACAACGTAAACAGCCGGTTAAAGATCCCCTTCGGCGGCCGCCCGAACGAGTTCAGGCGACCTTCCGATACCGGCTGCCGCGCGCACAGGGGGATCTCGCTCCGTCACCCGGGAGATGCCTCCCCACCTGACCCCGGCCGCCCCTGGTAAAGGAACCGCACCCGCTTGAGACAGTGCAGTTGAGGAAGAAGCTGAGTCACAGCGAGAACGTGGACGCCGCGGTCGCGTCGGATCAACTCGCCTGCTCTGACCGGGACGTCTCAGGCATCCTCTAGCTTTCGACCATGTCGCCGTTGCTCCAGGCGTAGACCTTGTCTCCCTTGACCGCAACCCGTAGTTGGTACTGCCCGGAACAGTCGGGCCGTCCGTCGTCGGCCCCCACGTCTTGTGGCCACCAGCTCGCTACCAGCGTGGGCCCGTCGGCGAAGGCGCCTTCCGAGCAGCCTGCCTCACCGGTCAGCTTCAGCGGGGTGTCGGCGAGCGTGAAGCGCATGAGCTTGGCGTTGCCGGTGGTCTGCGCCTTGATCGTGATGTCCGTCGCGTCCCTGGGCACCCACTTGGGGAGCCGGAAGATGAATTCACCGTCTGCGGACTTTCGGGCCTCGTGCTCGGTGGGGAACGTCTTGACGCGTTCGTGGAGCACATGGTCGTTGAACACGTCCGGGAAATCTTCGTTGTGTTCCTTCAGCACGGGCGTCACGGCCGAGCCGACGGCCCAGAGACCTACTACGCAGGCTGCGCTGATGATCAGAGTCTTTTTCTGCATACCCACCCAGGCCCGGAAAGGGGCCGCTCGCTTCCACGTCGACCGGGCGATCGTATGTCGCCTCACGGAGAGAGACGAAGGCGGGGAGCAGGCGGTTCAGTCCCGCGGTCCAAGAACATCTACGGTCAACGTGCTCGTCGGCCTCGCCGTGTTCTGGGCCCTCAGCCGTCCTCGTCCTCTGCGTCTGCGTCTGCGTCTGCGTCTGCGTCTGCGTCTGCGTCTGCGGCGGCACAGGGGATCGTGCAGTCGGCGCGTATGCGGTTTTTGATACGCGGACGATATGTGCCCGCTCGTAACATCGAGAGTATGCGTGTATTGATCGTCGAGGACGAGCCCTTCATGGCGGAAGCCATCCGCGATGGCCTGCGCCTGGAAGCAATCGCGGCCGACCTCGCGGGCGACGGCGACATCGCCCTGGAAATGCTGAGCGTCAACAGCTACGACATCGCCGTCCTCGACCGCGACATCCCCGGCCCTTCCGGTGACGAGATCGCCAAGCGCATCGTGGCCTCGGGCAGCGGCATGCCGATCCTCATGCTGACCGCGGCCGACCGTCTCGACGACAAGGCATCCGGCTTCGAACTCGGCGCCGACGACTACCTCACGAAACCGTTCGAACTGCGGGAACTCGTTCTCAGGCTCCGGGCGCTCGACCGCAGGCGCGCCCACAACCGGCCTCCTGTCCATGAGATCGCGGGGCTGCGGCTGGATCCGTTCCGACGCGAGGTCTACCGGGACGGCCGCTATGTCGCGCTGACGCGCAAGCAGTTCGCCGTACTCGAGGTCCTCATCGCCGCCGAGGGCGGTGTCGTCAGCGCCGAGGAACTTCTCGAACGCGCGTGGGACGAGAACGCCGACCCGTTCACCAACGCCGTGCGCATCACCGTCTCGGCGCTGCGCAAGCGGCTCGGCGAACCCTCGATCATCGCCACCGTGCCCGGCGTCGGCTATCGCATCGGAGGCGACAGTGGATAGGTCCCCCGGCCTCAGCGCCCGCCTCAAGCTCACCCTCAGCTACGCCGGATTCCTCATGCTCGCCGGTGCCTTGCTGCTCGCCGCCGTGGGCTGGTGGCTCTTGCAAGAGGGATGGTTGCAAACCAACGAAAAGGGGTCATGGAGAGCAAGTCCGGGCACCACCTTCGTGCGCGGCTTCACTCCCATTGCGGCCGCGGTCATGGTCTTCCTCCTGGTGTTCGGCCTCCTTGGAGGATGGGTCCTGGCCGGCCGTATGCTCGCCCCCCTGACCCGTATTGCGGACGCCACCCGCACCGCCGCGGCAGGGTCGCTTTCGCACCGCATCCGGTTGCCCGGTCGGCAGGACGAATTCCGCGAACTGGCCGACGCCTTCGACGCGATGCTCGAACGGCTTGAAGCACACGTGGCCGAGCAGCGGAGATTCGCGGCCAACGCCTCGCACGAACTGCGCACCCCCCTGGCCATCTCGAAGTCACTTCTCGACGTGGCCCGCACCGATCCCTCACACGACACAGGCGAAGTCCTTGACCGCCTCCACGCCGTCAATACCCGAGCGATCGACCTCACGGAAGCACTGCTCTTGCTCAGCCGAGCCGGCCAGCGGTCCTTCACCCCCGAACCGGTCGACCTGTCCCTCATGGCGGAAGAAGCCACCGAAACGCTGCTCTCCCTCGCCGAAAAGAACGGTGTCACCATCGAGACCCGCGGCGACATCACACCCACGAGCGGATCGCCGGCGCTCCTGTTGCAACTGACCATGAACCTTGTACACAACGCGATCGTCCACAATCTGGCCGCACAGGGCATGGTGTGGGTTACTACCAGCGCCCACCCCGGCACCGTGATGCTCACGGTGGAAAACACTGGCGAGAAACTGACTCCGCACCTGGTCTCGACGCTCATTGAGCCATTCCAGAGGGGCACTGAGCGCATCCACGCCGACCAGGCAGGCGTCGGCCTCGGCTTGGCCATCGTCACCACCATCACTCGCGTACACGATGGCACCCTCACCCTCACCCCGCGCGACACCGGCGGCCTGCGCATCACGGTGCAACTGCCCGCGTGTACGCACCCGTAGGCGTGATCCGTCCTCAGTCGCTACGAGGGCGGTGCGGTCGTGCCGACGTACGCCACAATGCGTGGGGACCCCGTGCGGCGGAGCGTACGTCCGTCGGCAACAGCGCAGCCAACCCCAAGGCGATCGGCGTCAGCGGCGTCGAGGATCCTACTGGCGCGCCAGGCCGTGGCGGTCAGCCCAGGCGTTGATCGCGGCGGCCAGCTCTTGTGGGCGGTCCTCTGGGGTGTGGTGGCCGGCGAGGCCGTGGTGGGAGACCTCCAGGGCGGCGATGTTCGCCTTGCACCAGGCCACGGCCTTCTGGTCGGTCATTGCGCCCGGGCCTGGTTCGAACGCCGCCAGCAGCTTGGGGATTTCGGGGCTGGCGGCCAGCCAGGCGTCGTAGTGCTCGATGCGGGCCACGACATCGGCGGGCTCGGCGTCCAGCGGCATCATGCGCGTCCACGCGAGGATCGGGCGGCGGCTGTGCGGGGTCGGGAAGGGGCGGCGGTAGGCCTCCAGGTCGGCAGGGTCGAGCGAAGTGGCGAGCGTGTCCGGGAGCCCCTCGATGAACAGTGACTTCTCCAGGATCATCTCCTCGCCTACCCCGGGCGTGCGCAGGAGAGTGAACAACTCCCGTCCGGCTGCGGGGAATTCGTCGCCGACGAGCGGCTTGATGATCGTCTCGGTGAAAGCGAGGCCGCGGATGCGGTGAGGGAGACGTGCGGCTCGGTCGAAGGCGAGCGCGCCGCCCCAGTCGTGTCCGACTAGGACCGCCTCGGCGAGGCCCAGGGTGTCGAACCAGGCGTCGAGGTAGCGGGCGTGGTCGTCGAAGGAGTAGGCGATGTCGGGCTTGCCGGAGTCGCCCATGCCGATGAGGTCGGGGGCCAGGAGACGGCGGCCGGGTGCGGCCACACCGGGCAGGACCTTGCGCCACAGGTGGGAGGAGGTGGGGTTGCCGTGGAGGAAGACGAACGGCAGCCCGTGGGGGTCGCCGGACTCGCGGTAGTGGAGGGTGCTGTCGAGGACGGGGAGGGTGGGCATGGCGGTGTCACTTCGCTTTCTGTCCGGGGGTCTTCAGAGGTTGAGGCTCAGGACGCGGTCCACGGCGATCTCGATGACGAGCAGGTCCATCGGGGCGGGCGGGGTGGTGCGGTAGCGGGCGGTGTAGCGGTGGATGGCCTCGGCCAGGCGTGCGGGGTCGTTGGTGAGGGCGGCTGGGCCTTCGAGGGTGGCCCAGCGGAAGCCGTCGGCCTGGCAGAGCACGGCCCGGGCCATTGGGCCGGCCGCCAGCACGTTGCGCGCCTTGCGCGTTGTGGCCCGGGTGGTGACCCGGGCCAGGCCGGTGGCCGCGTCGAAGGTGAAGCGGACGGGGGTGACGTGCGGGCTGCCGTTGGGGCGCAGGGTGGTGAGGGTGGCCGTGCAGGGGCGTGTGCAGAACGCCCCTAGGGCGGCGGGGAGTTCGAGGGCCGCCCGGCTCACTTCTTTTTCACGCCCTCGTTCCAGATCAGCTTGGCGATGTTCGGCTTTACGTCCGTGGTGACGACGCCCATGGCCGCACGGACGTAGCGCCGCTCCTCCAGCTCGCGCAGCATGCTCGCGGCGAGGTCGGCACGGGCGGTGAAGACGCCATCAGCGCTGCTCTGGGCGGTGCGGTAGTTGGTGACTGCGGGATGTTCGAACAGGCCGGAGGGCCGCACGAGCGTCCAGTCGAGGTCCGAGTGACGGATCTGCGTCTCCATGCGGCGCATGTCCTCGTGCAGGGTGCGGCCCAGGCGCCGGTTGACCAGGGGGTCAAGGACATGGTTGAAGAAGTGTGCGCCGGTGGGGCGCCAGTTCACGTCGGTGATGCTGGAGCTGACGGCGAGCAGCCGCTTGATGCCGTGGCGGGCCATGGCCCCGGTGATGGCCGTGGCGCCGGCCGAGTAGGGGGTGATGGTCTCCTTGCTGAAGCGGGCGCCGAGCGCGGACAGGACGGCGTCTGTCTTCTCGATCGCGGCGTCGACGGCCGCCGGGTCGGTGGCGTCGGCGACGGCCACGCTCAGGCCGGGGCGTGCGGTCAGGGAGCCGGGGCGGCGGGTCACGGCGATGACTTCATGGCCGGCGGCGAGGGCTTGGTCGGTGAGGTGGCGGCCGGTGGGGCCGTTGGCGCCGAAGACTGCGATACGCATGGTGTCGGGGCATCCCTTCCTATGGTTTTCGGAACGCCCTTGACTGTGCCGATCGTCAAACGCAGGCTCAACGCTGATGAATAACGTCGGCCCTGCCCCCGCCCGTCCCCGAGGCCGCCCGCGCGGCAATCCGCCGACCCGCGAGGCGATCGTCTCGGCGGCCCGTGCGCTGTTCTTGGAGCGTGGCTATCGAGGCGCCACCCTGCGCGCGGTGGCCGAGGCCGCCGGGGTCGACCCGGCGCTGATCGCCTACCACTTCGGCTCGAAGAAGGGCCTGTTCGCGGACGTGATGCAGTTCCAGTGCGCCCATGCGCTGGCGGTGGACGACGTGCTGGGCGGCGATGCGGCCACCCTCCCCGACCGCCTGATCGACGCAGTGACCGGCCTGTGGGAGGACGCCGACTTCCGCCAGCTCACCGCGCAGGGCGATCAGGCCGCCCAAGTGATCCGTGAATACCTGGAACGCGAGCTGCTGGCCCGGCTTGTTGAATTTCTCGGCGGCCGGGACGCGACCGCCCGCGCCACGGCCGTGGTGACGATCCTCGGCGGCCTGATCTACACCCGCTACCTCAACCCGCTGCCCACCCCCGCCGCCCTCACCCCGTCCCAGACCCGCCAGGTCCTCACCCCCGCGCTGCGCGCGGCGCTGACCCCACGGCGTACCACAGCCACCACCACAGCAAGTCGTCCGCTCTCACCGACCCTCGGTCAAGGCACCCTCAGGCCCTCACCAAAGTCATAAGGAGGCTCCCGGCCCGAGAACTGCAAGCGCGCATGCCCGTACCTCTGCGCCTCAGTGGTGGTGCGCTTGGGTTCGCGCAGCAGCTCGGCGGAGGAGATCAGGGAGGGGCATGACACTCCATCACACGCTCGGATGCGCCTTGCCCGAGCGGAGCTCGAACGTAGCGATGTCCTTGCCGAACGTGCACACCAAGAGTTGCCCGGCGGCGGCAACGCCTGTGCAGCCCGCCGGCAGGTCGATCACCGTGCTGCTCAGGGTGAGGAGGTCCCACACCCTGATGGCATGATCGGAGCCGGTGAAGTCGTCGGGATCGAGGTACCAACCGGCATTGATGACAGCGAGTGACGCCGACCGGATCTGGCGGTGGTTGGTTTCTATCCAGGCGCACCCTGGGGGATCCCCCAACGGCCATGCCACGCTGGGGTTGAGCGCGTCCACCCGTCGTACTCACGGGGGCCTGCCCGCTGCTACGCCTGCGGGCCGCGGTAGCGGGTTGCGGGGGTGGGCTGATTGCCGCCGGTGAGCAGAGCGGACTCCGCGGCCAGCAGGGCGTCAAGGGCTGCGTCCTGGTCCTCCAGACCAGGTGTGCACACGGTCTCCCCGAGGCGCAGGCCGGCAAGGCTGGCCGAGGCGACGTCCTGCGGGGTCATCGCCCAGGGGATGTCGCGGCCGGCCCCTTGGTTCCACTCCGTGGCCACGACGCCGGGCAGCAGCAGTTGCGTGCGGATGGGCGCGTCGGCGAGCTCACCTGCGAGGGTTCGGGTGAAGGCGACGGTGGCGGACTTCGCCGCCGCGTAGAGAGTGCGTCGTGGTGCGCGGGGATCGTCGAGGCCACCGCTGAAGGCCAACAGCGAGGCCACCGTGATGATCCCGCCTTCTCCGGCGGCGAGCATTCCGGCAAGCGCGGCGCGGATCAGTTGAACGGGTGCCACGGCGTTGAGGGTGAGCAGGCGGTCGATGTCGGCGGGGTCGACGTCGATGAGCGGGGCGTAACCGCCGGCGCCGGCGTTGCTGACCAACAGGCGCACGTCCCCCGCGGCGAGGCGACCGGCGACAGCAGTGATGCCCTCGTGGGTGCCGAGATCAGCGGGCAGCACCTCCACGGCTGCACCCCGGGCGCGCAGCTCCCCGGCGAAGGCGGCGAGCCGGTCCGCGCGGCGCGCCACCAGGACAAGGTCGTGGTGGTCCGCCAGGAGACGGGCGAATTCGGCGCCGATGCCGGAAGAGGCACCGGTGATGAGAGCGGCATCACGAGTCATGCCTCGAGCATGCCTCAAGCGTTAGCCAGCTGTCAAACGCTTGATAGTCATGAAGTGCCGTACCCTTGTTCTGGTGACACGCGATGACGATGAGCCTGTCGGGCTCGGCGCGCTCGACCGGGTGACCTGGGCTTTGCGCCGCGCGGAGTTGGCGGTTCAGACACTCAAGGAACAGCGACTGCGCCCGCTGGGCATGGCCGCCGCGCACTACACCTTGCTGATGTCGGTGCACAGCGAACCAGGGCTGGCCGGCGCCGAGTTGGCGCGCCGCCTCAACGTGACCCCCCAGGCCGTGGCCTCGCTGGTGGCACGCCTGGAAGGCCGTGGGCAGCTGGAGAGGCGCGAGCATCCGCGACACCGCCACGTGCAGGAACTGCACCTCACCGACGTCGGACGAGAAGCGCTGCGCGCCGCCGACCAGGTGATCGCCGACATAGAGCATCACATCACCGAGGGCCTGGGACCGGACCAGAGCACGCAGCTGCGGATGCTGCTCGACCAAGTGAGCAAGACGGTGCGCGACGCCTGAGCCCGTCGGTCGGCTGGCCGGCCAAGGACGAGCTTGCGCGTCGGGGCCCTGGCACGGCGATCTCGGCGCATCGTATGCCGCCGCCCGCCAGGGCTCCGCCCCACCGCGGCCCCCTACAAACATCGCCTTCATGCAAAGGCGAGCCCGGTCAGCCGCGTCGGTTCGGTAACGACGCGCTGGCGAGTCCCGGTTCAGCGGTCAACGAGGCCCAGGTGCAGGGCGTTGTAGCGGTCGCCGTGAATGCGCAGGCGGGTCGCTACGCCGTCCAGGTCGGCGATCTCATCCGCCGACAAGGCGACCTGGCTCGCCCCGGCGTTCTCCTCCAGGCGCTGAATCCGGCGGGTTCCGGGAATCGGGACGATCCACGGGTGCTGGGCCAAAAGCCAGGCCAGGGCGATCTGTCCGGAGGTGGCGTTCTTGTTCTTGGCGAGGGCGGCGACGTGGTCGATCAGGGTCTGGTTGGCCACCCGGTTGTCCTGGGTGAACCGCGGGATCGAGGTGCGGATATCGTCCTTGGCGAAGGGTGTCATTGCATCGACCGTGCCGGTCAGAAAGCCTTTGCCGAGCGGGCTGAACGGGACGAAGCCGATGCCGAGTTCGGCCAGGGCCGGCAGGACCTCAGGCTCGGGGTCGCGGGTCCACAGGGAGTATTCGCTCTGCACGGCCGTCACCGGGTATACCGCGTGGGCCCGGCGGATCGTGGCGGCAGATGCCTCGGAGAGCCCGAAGTGGCGGACCTTGCCGGCTTGGACCAGTTCCCCCACTGCGCCGGCCACTTCCTCGATGGGCACGTCGGGGTCGACGCGGTGTTGGTAGAACAGGTCGATGGTGTCGCTGCGCAGACGGCTCAGGGAAGCCTCGGCAACACGCCTGATCTGTTCGGGGCGACTGTCGAGTCCGGCAGAAGCACCGTTCTCGATGCGCCAGCCGAACTTCGTCGCCAGAACCACCTGGTCCCGTACGGGCGCGAGGGCCTCACCAACGAGCTCTTCGTTGACGTAGGGACCGTAGACCTCGGCAGTGTCGAAGAAGGTGACACCCGAGTCGACTGCGGAGCGCAGGACCTGGATCATGTCCTGACGGCTGCCGGGATTGGGGCCGTAGCTCTGGGACATGCCCATGCATCCCAGACCGACCGCCGAGACCACGAGGCCCTGACCGAGTGTGCGTGTGTGCATGGAGTGCGTCTCCTTCGCCGTGGATGGGGTGCTGACAGTACGGCCGGCCGAGCGTGTCGGCGTGGCCGGACTGGGTGAGCGTTTCAGTTGGCGGTGTCGATGGTGACCGGAAAGTCACCGGCGGGGGCCGCGAACCGGATGATGCCGGAGGCGATGGCGCCGAGCTTGACCATCCAGGTGGCGGGGAAGGTGCGCAGGGCCCCATCGGCGCGTTGCGCGGTGACGTGCAGCACCTCGTCGCGGCCGCGATCTAGTCAAGGTCTTTGATGCCCCAGGTGCTCGTGTCGACTCCTGTAGGGATGCGGTGGGGCCCAGGATGCAGCCGGGGTGGCTCGGTGAGCAGCCGCCCAGAATGCTTACGAGAAGGTCGCTCGGGTCGAATGCGACTGCCTGCCTCCGGCAAGCCGGACGGGGCAATCGTGGATGCAGAGGGGGCTGCTCGCCGCTCGTGTCCCGGACAGCGGCCAGGCCAGCGATCAGAGGCACAGCAGGGTCTTGATAAACGCTCCGCTGAGCGGGGCGCGCGTCTGCCCGGGCGGACGGCCTGGATGCGGAAGACGGCCGTGTCCGGGGCGGTCACCCGGTGCCTGCGGCCTGGGAGGCGATGTACTGCTCGTCGGTGACCGGCTCCAGCCACCTGGTGCCGTCACCTTCACTGTTGCCGACGACCATGGCGATATGCGCCATGAAGGTCGTCTGGGTGGCGCCGTGCCAGTGCTCCTCGCCGGCAGGGCACTTGACGGTCTGGCCGGCGCTCACGCGCACCACACTGCCGTCGCGGATGCCGACCAGGCCAACGCCGTCGGTGATGTAGAGGACCTGACCGTTGGCGTGCGAGTGCCAGTTCGTACGGGCACCGGGCGTGAAGCGGACCAATGCGGAGGCCAACCGGGCCGCCTTTGAGGGCATCTCGATGGGGTTGAGGTAGACGTCGCCGGTGAACCGCTCGGCCGGGGCCTTGGCGGTGGGAGTGGAGGTGATGTGTTCCATGATCTGCGTTCCTTGGCCGATGAGGGGATTCGACGAGGCTTCTGCGTGGGGATGAGGGCGGGTTTGCTCGGCCCGGTGACGCGTGCGGCGGCCTCAGACCGCGTTCTCGTCGGCGATCTTCTTCAGCTGTTTGATCGCGGTCATCGCGTTGGGCCAGCCCGCGTAGAACGCCAGGTGGGTGATGGCCTCGGAGAGCTCCTCCACGGTCAGCCCGTTCTCCAGGGCCTTGCCCAGGTGGTAGGGCAACTGCTCGCTGCGGTACAGCGCGGCCAGCACGCTCACCGTCACCAGGCTCCGGTCCCGTGGAGAGAGCTCGCTGCGCTCCCACACGTCTCCAAAGAGCACGTCGTCGGTGATCTGGACCAGCTTCGGCGCGATCGGCGCCAGCTCCTTGGGCGCGGACTGCTTCGCCATGTGATGACTCCCTGTAATAGTCGAGTGCCTTCCGGTAGGACCACTGTCTGCGGAAGCTGCCCAACCGGCAGCCCCAGAGGGTGGCGGTCGAGCGGTTCCCCACCGTCGCGCAGTCCCACCGATATCGAGGAAACCGCAGGTCACCGGCGCACGGAAGGTACTGTCGTTACAGGTACTGGCAGGACCCCCCAGATCAGACCTTTCGGCCCTAGCCTGGCGGTATGGACACCGCCCACGACATCCGTGAATTCCTCGCCAGCCGCCGCGCCAAGATCACCCCGCAGCAGGCCGGACTGCCCGCCTTCGGCAGCAACCGCCGCGTGCCGGGACTGCGCCGCGAGGAAGTCGCCCTGCTCGCCGGTGTCAGCATCGACTACTACGTCCGCCTCGAGCGCGGCCACCTCGCCGGCGCCTCCGAGGAGGTCCTCGACGCCGTCTGCAACGCGCTCCAGCTCGACGAGGCCGAACGCGCCCACCTCTTCGACTTGGCCGCCGCCCAGCGCAGCAGGCCCGCCCGCCGCGTCAGGAGGTCACGTACTCCCGTGCCGGCCAGCATCCAGCGGGTCCTGGACTCCATGACCGACAGCCCGGCCTTCGTACGCAACGGGCGTCTGGACATCCTGGCCATCAACCGGCTCGGCCGCGCCCTGTATGCTCCACTGTTCACCGACGCGGCACCGCAGCCGGTCAACATCGCCCGCTTCCAAGTCCTGGACCCTGCCGGGCAGGACTTCTTCCCCGACTGGGACGCGGCCCTCAACACCACGGTCTCGTTGCTGCGCACCGAGGTCGGGCGCGCCCCGCACGACTCCGACCTCACCAACCTGATCGGTGAGCTGGTCACCCGTAGCGACGCCTTCCGCCTCGCCTGGGCCAAGCACAACGTGCGCCTGCACCACACCGGCCGCAAGCCCTTCCGCCATCCCGAGGTCGGTGAACTCACCCTGGACTTCGACGCCATGGCGCTGCCCGCCCAGCCCGGATTGACCCTGACCGCATACAGCGCCGAGCCCAACACCCGCGATCGCGACACCCTGCGGCTGCTTTCGGCCTGGGCCGCCACCGAAGACGCACAGCACACGGAACCCGCCGCCGAGTGACGCCTCCGGTAGCCGCTACCTGGGCACGCCCCGCTCCAGGACCTCCCGGCTGTCCGCCCGGTCCACCTGCTCCCCCACAGCCTGCGGGCCAACTCACTGCCCGGACCCGGCGCGAGCACCGACCATGCCGGATTCCCCTTCCCGTCCGATGACGTGTCGCGTTGCAGGCACCGGGCTGCGTCAGACGGTGAGAAACGTGAGGACGCCACAACAACCGCCAGGCCCCTGCCGGCCCGGCACCGACAACGCACTGTCCCCTGCCCCCTGCCAACAACCGGCACTGAGTGGCTCGGACGCTGGTCAGTCGTGCCATGAGTCAGACCTCAGCCCGAGGCAGCCCATCACCTGGGGTGTGCTCGGCGGTCCTGCGCAGCCAGGATCGCTGCACGCGCGCGACGGGTTCGACGCCGCGAGGAGAGTACGGGCTCATCGCGTCCGCGCAGAGGCCCCAGCGCCAGCTCCCGACCGGCCTGCGCACCGGTGGTAGATACCGACCACCACATCCACACCAACCTGATCACTCACGCCGCAACCCCCGACCACTGCAGGCCACAGCACCATGGGAACCACTGCACGCCGGGCGGGCCCATCCTTCCCATGACGCTCACCCTGCGCGTCGGTGGCTGCGCAGCCACCGTTGCGCAGCAGTGTCGTCGCTCCGTTGACCGCGCTCGGCGACGGGACGGGATGTGCACCCGCCCGCCTCGGCCCGCCCGTCTTCTACGCAGCGCAGCACGGCATCAGGCAGCGCAGGGGTGCGCGCGCAAGGCCCGTCACCCGCACGTGCACCGCTACGCCCCTGCGCACACCAGGCCCCGCGGTGGGCGCGGTGGTTGGGACGGCTGGGACGGCTGGGAAGACGGCAGGTGATAGCAGCTACCACCACCCGGCCGGCCTTGTGACCTCTTCGTCAGACGCATGCCCACATATAGCCGACGGCGGCCAGGCGTTGTTTTCTGACCTCGCGGCTCACCACCTTGCAGCTCAGGCGGCGAACCCCAAGCCCAGCCCCACCCGCCCGGCATCCCGCAAGTCTCCCGCCACGGCCCACCACTCAGAGAACCGCGGGCGTTGAGTGGGATGGGAGCGTACGCGTCGGCTTCTCCTGCATGGACTGCTCGATGAGGCTTGGGCACTGCTCGCCGGGGCGTGTTCTGCACCGGATTTCTGGCGGCAACCAGTGGGAAACACTCCGTCCCTACGGTCTCCTCTACACCGGTCATGGCTGCAACGGCCGATGTGCGCAAAGGCGCTCACCGGCCTCGGCGCTAACCAGCCGTCTTCCGCCGAGCTTTCAGGAGGAACGATGGCTGTACCCACGCATGCCGTCGCACCCGAGCCGGGCCCGCACCCCGTCGATGTCCGGCCGCCGATGCGCCAGCTGGTGCCGCTGAGCCTGCAGCATCTGCTCGTCGCCTACGCGGGCATGGCGACGATGCCGTTGTTGGTGGGCACCGCACTGGATCTGCCCGAGGACCGGATACGACTGCTCATCAGCGCCAATCTGTTGGTGAGCGGGCTGGCCACTCTGTTGCAGTCGCTCGGCGTGAAGCGCGTCGGGGCCCGGCTGCCGATCGTGATGGGGTCGACGTTCACCGCGATCACGCCCGCCGTGCTGATCGGCAAGGAGCACGGCCTCGCCGCCGTGTTCGGGGCGACGATCGTGTCAGGTCTGGTGACCGTGGCCGTCGCACCGTGGTTCGGACGATGGCTGCATCTCTTTCCGCCGCTGGTGACCGGAACCGTCATCGCTGTGATCGGTTTCTCGCTGGTGCCATCAGCGGCCGGGCTCATCAGCGGGGGCCACGGTGCCGGGGGCGGGCGCGGGCTTGCCCTCGCCGCGGCGACCGTCCTGGTCGTGGTGGTGGTGGAGCGTCTCGCGCCACCCGCTCTGGCCCGGTTCTCGGTGCTCGTCGCGATGGCCGCGGGGACCGTGCTCGCCCTGCCGCTCGGTCTGTTCGACGGTTCGGGCATGACAGACGCGCACGCGGTGACGGCGCCGGACCCGACCGCTTTCGGAGCACCCACGTTCGTTGTTCCGGCGATCGCGGCGATGCTCGTCGTACAGCTCGTGAACATGGTCGAGTCCGTCGGCGACACGCTCGCCGTCGGGCAGATCGTCGAGCGCGGGGACGACGCCCCCACCGTCGTGCGGGCGCTGCGCGCGGACGGTGTGGCGACCGCCGCGTCGGGAGCTCTCGCCTCCTTCCCCATCGTGACGTTCGGGCAGTCGGTGGGTCTGGTCAGCGTGACGCGGGTACGCAGTCGTCATGTCGTGGCGCTGTCCGGCCTGTTGATGGTGGTGCTCGCGTTCGTTCCCGTGTTCGGGGCGTGCCGTCGCCGCCGTGCCGGGACCGGTCCTCGGCGGAGTCTCGCTCGTCATGTTCTCCATGGTCGGCGCCGTCGGTCTGCGCATCCTGGCCCGTGCCGACCTCACCGACTCCCGCAATCTGCTGACCGCGGCGCTCGCCTTCGGTCTCGGGATGATTCCGGTCGGCGCCCCGGACTTCTACGCGCCGCTCCCCTCCTACGCACGCACGGTCCTGGACAGCGGCATCGCGGTCGCCGGCATCGTCGCCTTCGCCCTCAACCTGCTGTTCCACCACGCGCCCCGCCTCCGGAAGGACCACGCCTGATGACGACGCCCGACATCGACACGATCTCCGACGTCACCGTCTTTCGTGCGAACAGCTGGCACGCCGGGACGGACGTCCACCTGGCCGACGGCCGGATCAGCGCCGTCGTACCAGCTGGCCAACTCCCCCGTGGGCCGCGGGTTCTGGACGGTTCCGGCGGCCATCTCACCCCCGGCTTGGTGAACACGCACACGCACCTCTTCCAGGCAGGCCTGCGCGGCATCGGCGAGGGCCTGCCGCTGCTCGCGTGGCTCAGTGCGGTCGGCGAGGAAGCCACGCTGCTCACTCCCGAGCGGGCCTACGCGACCGCGGCAGCCGCGGCAGCGGAGGCGCTGCGGAGCGGCACCACCACGCTCGTCGAGCACATGTGGCCGCATCCGTCTCCAGAGGTGCATGCCGCGGTGCTGCGTGCGCTGCGCGACAGTGGCGTGCGCGCGGTGTTGTGCCGGGGCGTGGCCGACCGCGCGGACGGCGGCCGCAAGTGGGGCTTCGACCCGCGTCTGATGCAGCCCCTGAAGGACGCGCTCGCGCACACCGACGAGCTGATCGCGGCGGCGCGCGGCAGCAGGGTCGAGGTCGGTGTCGCCGTACCCAATCCGCGATGCCTGACCCCCGCGGGGATGGCGGCCGTGCGCGCCTACGCCGATGAGCGCGGGCTACCCGTCTCGCTCCACCTCCTGGAGACGACGACGGACGACATCATGTGCCGCGCACACACGGGGGTCGGCGCCGTGGAGTATCTGGAGCGGGCCGATTTCCTGTGGGAGCGGCTGCTCGCCGTGTACTGTGTGGAGCTCGACGCGGCGGGACGCGCGACGCTCGCCCGGCACGGGGTAGGTATCTCGTACAACCCGCTCAGCAACATGCGCCTCGGCAGCGGAATCGCGCCGGTGCCGGACATGCTGGCCGCCGGGTTGCGGGTCGGGCTCGGCGTCGACGGCGCGGCCAGCAACGACACCCAGGACATACTGGAGGCGCTGCGCATCGGCGCGTACCTGCAGCGGGCAGCGAACCGCAAGGCCGATCTGCTCGGGTTCGCCGAGATGTTCGCGCTGGCCGCGAACGGCGCGAACCAGGTTCTCGGCCTGCAGGAGCGCCCGGACGGCATCCAGGTGGGCATGCAGGCCGACCTCGTCCTGCACCGCTTCGAGAAGGACTACGCCTGCCTTCCCGTACGCGATCCGGGGGCCACGCTGCTGACGTGCGCAAGCAACCGGACCGTAGCCGTGGTCATGGTCGGTGGCGAGGTCCTGATACGGGATGGGGAGCATGTGCGTTTGCCGTCGCGGGAGTTGGCGGCCGGGCTCGGATTTACTGCCGCGTAACACCGTGATCGCCGGTGGTAACACGCCCCGGGCAGGCTGAACGCATCGCGTGCGGGACCCGGGTCGCTGGGTCCCGCGCCAGCCCACGGCGCCGGGCCTGAGGGGTCCGCCGCGACCGTGCCCGCAGGCCTGTGAGTGTCCGCGGTGGGGAGCGCAGGGGCGGTGACTGCGCCCCAAAAACCCACGATCGCTTCGAGGAGCGAAAGCCGCGATGACTGAAATGACGTACGGCCTGGCCGAGTTGGCCAAGGAGACGCGCATGGGCGGGGCCGGCACCGAGACCTCCACCCGGGAGATCCGCCGGATCGACCTCAGCGACTTCGACGCCCGCAAGGCCGAGATCGCCGAGGAGCTGTGGGCAGCCGCCACCGACATCGGCTTCTTCCAGCTCGTGCACCACGGCATCGAACAGGGCGTCGTGAACGAGGCGTTCGCCGACGCAGGGCGGTTCTTCGCCCTGCCACAGGAGACCAAGGCGCGCCACGCCCTGAAGAAGGGGCTCAACTCAGGCTGGGAGTCCATGACCCAGGTCCGTCCGTCGATCGGGACGCCCGACCAGAAGGAGTCCTACCAGCTGACCCGGCCGCACATGGACGGGCTGTGGCCGGACGACGCCTTGCCCGGTTTCCGGGACCGCATGCTCGCGTTCGAGGCGCACTGCCGGGAGCTGGCGATGCGTGTCCTTTCCTGCTTCGCCGACAAACTGGGGCTGCCCGACGGGTTCTTCGCGCGCGCCCATGACCCGGCCAGTGAGCAGTACCAGTCGACGCTGCGGATGCTGCACTACTTCGCCGTACCCGAGGACGTCGAGATCCCGGCGAACGTCTGGCGGGCGGGCGCACACACCGACTTCGACTGTCTGACGCTGCTGTTCCAGCGCGACGGGCAGGGCGGGCTGCAAGTGTGCCCCGGCAAGGAGGCCGAGGCGCAGGAGTGGACGCCGGTGGAGCCGGCCGACACCGTGATCACCTGCAACATCGGGGACATGCTCATGCGGTGGAGCGACGACCGGCTGCCGTCGAACTTCCACCGGGCCAAGTCGCCGGGCCCCGGTGACGACCGGTCGGCCCGCCACAGCATCGCGTTCTTCGCGCAGGCCGACCGTGATGTGGTGATCGAGGGGCCCACCGGCCGCTATCCGCCGATCACGGCCGCGGACTACATCCAGCAGCGCATAGCCGCCAACTTCGCACGCTAGAGAGGGTGGTTGAGGTGACGATGCCCATGAAGAGTCCCGGTTTCGGACGGCTCGCGGTGCTCGGTCTGCAGCACGTGATCGTGATGTACACGGGGTGTGTGACGGTGCCGCTGGTGTTCGGTGCGGCAGCCGGCCTCGACGCCGCGACGATCGCCGTGCTCATCAACGCCGATCTGCTCGTGGCGGGCATCGTCACGATCATCCAGGGAGCCGGGGTCGGCCGGATCCTGGGTGTGCGGATGCCGGTGATGGCGGGCGCGGCGTTCACCGCGGTGACCCCCATGATCCTGATCGCCGGGGAGTACGGCCTGCAAGCGGTGTACGGGTCGATGCTGGCAGCAGGCGTCTTCGGCCTGCTGGTCGCTTACCCGTTCGCGAAAGCGGTGCGCTTCTTCCCGCCGCTGGTGAGCGGCGTGGTGATCACGGTAGTGGGGCTGGCGCTGATCGGGGTCGGGGTCAACCTGGTCGTCGGCAGCGACCCGAAGGCCCCCGACTACGCCGCGCCCTCGCGGCTCGCCCTCGCCGCCTTCGTCGTGATCGTGATTCTCCTCGTCGCCCGCTTCGGCCGTGGCTTCCTCGCCCAAACCGGCGTCCTTCTGGGCGTGTTGGCCGGTACGGCGGTCGCGGTGCCGTTCGGTCTGGTCGACGTCTCGGCCGCGCGGACCGCGGACTGGGTCGGGGTCAGTGCTCCTTTCCACTTCGGGGCACCACAGTTCCCCGCGGTCGCGGTCCTCTCGATGTGCGTGGTGATGCTGGTGCTGTTCGCCGAGTCGACGGCGGACCTCCTCGCGGTCGCGGAACTGACCGGCAGGAAGCTGACGACCGCGGACATGGCACGTGGACTGGCGGCGGACGGCCTCTCCGGTGTCCTCGGCGGTGTCATGAACGCCTTCCTGGACACCGTGTTCGCGCAGAACGTCGGCCTGGTGACCATGACTAAGGTCCGCAGCCGGCACGTCGCGACCGTCGCGGGCTGCATGCTGCTGGTACTCGGCCTGATCCCCAAACTGGGCGCGCTGGTCGCCGGATTGCCGCAGCCGGTGGTCGGCGCGGCAGGCCTGGTGATGTTCGCGACGGTCGCCACCGTCGGCATCGGCACACTCCGTACCGTGGACTTCGACGGCACGCACAATCTGTTGATCGTGGCCGTCTCGATCGGTGCCGGAATGGCCCCCGAGGTAGCCCCAGATCTGTACAGCAAACTCCCCGAGGGGGTGGGCATCGTGCTGGGCTCGCCGGTCACGAGTGCAACGTTGGTGGCCTTCGGGTTGAATCTGGCGTTCAACGGAACGGGACCAAAGCGCGTTCGGGAGTCTGATCCAGTCGACGTACCCGCCTGACGAACGTATCGGCCGTCACCGGGCGGTCAGCCCTCTCCGTCCAGCAAGCATGCGGCGCGCTCACGCCTCCCGGTTGGGGGGGGTGAGCGCGCCCCTGCCTCAAGGGCCGGTCAAGCCGGTCAGGCCTGGACGAAGTGCCAGAACTGCATCGGGCTGCCGTGGAACGGCTCGTTGAACAGCTGGCTGCCCGGGCGAGACTCGGGCAGCGAGACCACTCCGTCCGCGAACGGGAACGCGATGCGGTACTGGCCATCGCCCACCGGCTCGATCGACCAGCGCACCGGGATCGGCTCGGCCGCGATCCTGGGCGGGAAGATCCTGATGATGCTCAGCCCCAGGAAGGCCTCGCCGCTCACCGAGCTCTTGATGATGAACTCGTTGACGCCGTTGGTGGTGGTGACCTTCCACTTCTGGTTGGGCTCCTTGGTCAGCGGGAGCCCAACGATCGGGGTGTTGTGCTCAGGGCTGCCGTTGAACAGATCGATGTAGAGGTCCGTCTCGGGGTTCTTGATCAAGTACTCGCCGTCGGGCAGAACTGCCATGGAATTCTCCTGGTGAGGGCGGGTATGCGGGGGTCCGTTCTGATCGAGCACCTTCACCCTAAATGCCTTGCAGCTGCCCCGTAACAGGCACTTACGGTCATCCATTCCTTATGCAACCTGGCCGGTAAACAAGGGAAATAGATGCTTAATCACGCCACAATTACGGTAAAGGAGGCCGAATCGCCGGTCCTTGACCGACCGCGCGGCAGGCCACCCGTCAAGACCACGCCCGGCCCCGTGACCCAGCCCTCGGCCACCGGCAGCCGGTCACCTACCGGCCGGAACACGCCCGGCAAGTGAGTGGTTGCCGGTGCGGAGCGACAGAAGCCCATCCCGCGGCCTCGGGGTGGCGGGCTGTTCACGGCCCGCGGGCAGACGAAGAAGCAGACCAGGACAGTAGCCCCCCCTTTGGCCCCAAGAGCGTGAGACGGCGGCACACGAGGGCGGCAGGCTGCGGCCGCGCTCCATCAGCCGACGGGCTTCGTTCAACCGCGCCGAGGCGTGGTCGAGATAGACACGGGCGTGAACGAACCCCACGCAGTGCGACATGCCCGCTGTCCGACACCCAGAGCAAGATGAGGAAAGCGTTCCAGCACACCGACTTCGAGGCCCCGCAATCCGGCACCGGGCGGCGCCAAGCCCCAAGTGCCGTAACCCGAAAGGATCCTGGTGGATGCTGGCCGGGCGCACCAATCCAGACCTCAGCGCCACCACCACCCCCACCATGGGTGCCGGCGCATACCCGCAACACCGGCACCCACGGGCGGGCAGCACCGACCGTGGAGGGGAGCTCATCGCGGGCGGTACGCCCTACCCTCCACCCTCCTGCACCCAGGGACATCGAAGGGGTGAACGCCTGCGCATCTTCCCTACGCCACACGGCTGGATACGCCTCTGCACGACTAGCTACTCGTCCGGCCGGACCGTGGGGCCTCGGCAGGGCCGGACCGAGGCAAGGGCATCCAGTGCCCTAATCGTGTTGACCACCCCCGGCAGGCAGTGCTGGAGTCGGCACGTGGACAGCATCCCCGCCAACCGGCGGCTCTGGAACCAGATCAGCAGCGCCTACCAGCACAAGCACGACCCGCAAATCGGCGCCACCCCCCGGCTGTGGGGCATGTACTCCATCCCCGACGCGCACCTGCACGCCCTGGGCGACGTCACCGGCAAGCGCGTCCTCGAACTCGGCTGCGGTGCCGGCCAGTGGTCCAGGGCGCTCGCCGCCGAAGGCGCCACCGTGATCGGGCTCGACCTGTCCGAAGCCCAACTCGCCGCAGCGGCCAGCGCGATGGGAGCAGCCCGCTACCCGCTCGTGCAAGGCGCCGCCGAACAACTCCCCTTCGCCGCCGCCAGCTTCGACCTGGTGTTCTGCGACTTCGGCGGGCTCAGCTGGGCACCCCCGCAGCTGGCCGTCCCGCAGGCCGCACGCGTCTTGGTCGAAGGCGGCCGCCTGGTGTTCAACGTCGCCAGCCCATGGTTCGAAGCCTGCTACGACGAAGCCGCCAGCCGCGTGACCACGACACTGCAGCAGGACTACTTCGGGCTGAACACCATCGCCGAAGACGACGGCGCGATCAGCTATCAGCTCACCTACGGCGGTTGGGTCAAGATCTTGCGCGGCGCGGGCCTCATCATCGACGACCTCATCGAGCCGCGGCCCGAACCCGGAACACTCAACGGCTACAACGAAACCGACCCACCCGACTGGGCACACCGCTGGCCGGCGGAACTGCTCTGGGTAACCCACAAACCGTGAGCTCCGCCGCGCCTAGACGTGAAGGCTCCCCTTCGCCGGATGGGCGTGAGCGGGAAGACGGCGGCCTCGTACATGGTGTGCCCGCGACGACCGCGTCGGCCAGTCCCGCCTCCGTGCCCCTGAGCTGGGACCAGCCGGCACGATCCAGGTCAAGCCTGTTCGATCCCTCGTGCGCAGGGGTATGCCCTGCCTTGCCGACCGCACGTCAGGGCTCGGACCGGATCTGGCTGAGGGGGAATCGTGCGCACTCGCGTGTCCGGACTGGGCCTCGGTCCGAGCCGAGGGGACTATGCCCTCATGACCCCGCTCGCGGGGACCCTGCTGCAGATACATCGAGGATTCCTGCTGATCTTCTGGGTCGTCATGGCCGGTTTAACCGTGTTCACCCCCGACCAGGTCGACGGGAACCTCGTCTGGATGACGGCGGTGGTGATCGCTGTCTACACCGTGACGTTCGGATGGCGTCTGCTGAGCGCCCGGCTCGGCATGAACCGGTGCTACCTCCTGGCGCAGGGGGTGGCCGTGACCAACCGCTTCGGCCGGGTGACCGATTCCGTGGCCTGGAGCGACGTGACCGGTATCCAACAGACAACGGTCGTGGATCTTTACATGGGAGCGCACCGCATGGAGATCCACCGGAACCAGACCGCCAAACCCCTCACGTTCGTGGCACCGGGCGTGAAATCGCAACTGGTGAAAGCGCTGCTCACCGAGGGCCGCCGCGCAGGAGCCCTGCAGTGAGGGGCATCGGGCCCGGGGCCGTAGCCACTCCTACGTAACGGTCGACCGCCCAAAACACTCGCTCAAGTGCACCCATTAACTCCCCCGTCTCGCCGATCTTCCCTGCTGCGGCTTGAGTGATCGTAGAGGTCTGAGACCAGCGCAGTCACGAGACCGGCGTCGAGTGAGCGACCCAGCCTGACCTGCCCGAACACGAACGGTCGGCTCCACCCGAAGCAACCACGTCGCCTCGCCGACGCCTCAACTGTGCAGCGCGGCGCGGCACATGGAGCAGGAGCAGCACGCGTCCTAACGGCGCAGGTGAACGGCGCGGTCACGCCGCCCGGTCGAGGCGTGACCGCGCCCTACCCCGGCCAGCCAAAGCCCGTCACGCCTGGACGAACTGTCAGACCTGCAAGGTGTGTGTAGCGTCGCGGACCGTGGCAGCCCGCTGCACGCCCGATGTTCACCGCGATGTCCCTGAATTACGGGATGCCACTGGGGCTACGG
Source organism: Streptomyces sp. NPDC054872 (assembly GCF_053610705.1). Classification (NCBI taxonomy): domain Bacteria; kingdom Bacillati; phylum Actinomycetota; class Actinomycetes; order Kitasatosporales; family Streptomycetaceae; genus Streptomyces; species Streptomyces sp. NPDC054872. The sequence continues at coordinate 88,644 of NZ_JBSGYY010000036.1, forward strand.
CACGCAGACAGGCCGGATGCCGGTGGTCAGCCGGTCGGAGGTCTCAGACAGGCGTCAGTCGGGGATTCCTGGCATGCCCCATCGGGCTGCTCTGTCGCCGACTTCAGCTTTCGGACACAGATGGCGCCACGCCGTGAGCCCCACAGGGCAGCCCGGACGCCCGAAGAGGAGCAGCCTGCCGCGCAAGCTCAGGCGGAGTCTCGCCAGGTCGTGGACGTTGTCGTGGATGAGCAGGACCCGGACCACCTGGTGGGGGTCGTATTCGGTGATCTGTCCTCCGACGCGGCGCAGGCAGAGCCTGGCCTCGCCGTCGGCTGCGCCCGGGTCGACGCGCGCCTCCACCAGACGCCGTCGGTCCCACGCCCAGTACACGAACTCCCCGAACAGGTAGAAGGCACCTGCGTAGAGAGCCCATATGGCGTTGGTACCCGTCCACAGCAGCAGAGCCAGGAAGCCGAGGCAGCCAGCCGTAATCCCCATACGCCGAAGCCGCGGAGTCATCTGCGTGCTCTTGTCGTCCGCGTCCCAGAGCAGCTCTTCGCTGGCAGCCATGCCGCCATCATCGTCGCTACACGGCGTCATGAGTAGCCCGGAGTGTGCCTTGCCTCCACAGATGTTTCGACCCAGGGAGTGGGCCCCAACGCCCGGCGTGGTCCCAAGCGTTGCGGCCCTTGCCGTTCAAGCTGTGCCACCACACCACGCTGGTGGCACAGCAAGGGATAAGACAGCACGCGATGCACGCACTGGACGCCGCCGACTGACGACACGTGGTGCGAAGCGTGCCTGCCCCTCCCCCGGCGGTCGGCTGACCCGGTGATCCGTACGCGCGAGCGGGTGCCCGCCGAGACGTTCAACGCGGCCTGGAACGACGCCGCCTGGTCAACATCTGCGGTGAGCTCATAGAGGCAGGCTTGCGCGGCTCGTGACACTGGGTCAATCAGCTGCGGAAAGGACCTGTGACTTCGTAGGTGATGCCGCCGGACGAGCTGCCGCTCGTACCACGCTGGCTGGAGAAGTACAGGCGCTTGCCATCCGGCGAGAAGGCCGGGCCGCAGATCTCCGAGGAGGACTGGCCGTTGATCCGCAGGAACGTCGCGACCACGTCGTCCGGCGTGATGATGCAGATCTCCATGTTCCCGCCGTCCTCCGCGACGTACAGGTCGCCGGAGGACGAGCCGGTGACGTTGTCGACGCCGGTCAGCGGGGCTCCGCCACCGACGACCAGGGAGTCGTCGTAAGCCAGCTCAAAGGTGTTGGCGGCCACGTTGAGCTGCCAGACGCGGCCATCGCCCTTGGTGGTGAACCAGACCGTGTCGTTGGCGTAGTGGCAGCCCTCTCCGCCGTTGAACAGTTTGGCGCCGGAGACCTGGTCGCGGGTCGGGGTGGGCGAGCCGTCCGGGTCGGGCACAGTCGCCCAGGTGAAGCTGCCGGAGGTGGCCGTTCCGGCCTTGAGTACCTGGAGCGTGCCCGCCGACAGGTTGCCCCACGTGGACGGAACGAACCGATAGAAGCAGCCGTCCGAGGCGTCCTCCGTCAGGTAGATCACCTTGCGGACCGGGTCGGCGGCGGCCGCCTCGTGGTTGAAGCGGCCCATGGCATCGCGGCGTACGGCGGCCTTCACGCCCCACGGGTCGGTCTCGTAGACGTAGCCGGTGCTGACCTCCTCGCAGGACAGCCAGGTGTTCCAGGGGGTCGCCCCGCCGGCGCAGTTGCGGTTGGTGTTGGACAGGATCCGGTACGAGCCGGTGATGGAGCCCGTCGAGTTGAACTTGATCGCGCCCGCGCCGCCGGTGGAGGAGATCTCCGAGTTGGAAACGTAGATCCAGCCCGTGCCGTCGGCGAAACAGGCACCGCCGTCAGGGGCGTCGTGCCAGGTGTAGGTGGTGGAACCGACCTTCTGACCGGACCGGGCGATCACCCGACTGGTGAAGCCGCTGGGCAGCTGGACGCCGTTGGCGTCGGCCGTGCCGAGCGCTCCGTACGGACCAGGGCCCTTCTGTGCCGGCGCCGCATAGGCCGCGCCCTGCATGAGCGTGTAGCCGAATGCCGCTGCTGTGCCGCCGACGACTGCTCCACGCAGGAAACCACGACGTTCCACTTGATCACTCCAGGGGTTCGTGACCGTCCCTGCCGCACCGGTCGGGCGGCGGGGGCGCGAGGGGCGCTTCGGGAACCTAAGCGTCCCGGATTGACGGTGTATCAACATCCCATGAAGTGGAAGCGTCTGCTGTCGGCCTGTTGCGCGGCGGCCCCGGCTGCCGGAGAACTGGCATGAGGCATGAGGCATGAGGCATGAGCGATCGTCCGGCCCGCTGCGGACCGCCGGCGCGACGGAGCGGAGAATCGCGGTATGCCCGACAAGAGAGATGAGACCGCATGCCGCGTCCGCGGCTACGACGAGGGCGAGATCCTGTGGGGGGCCCACGGCTTCCCCCTGTATGTCATCTGCAGCTGCTGTTACACCGAATCTGGCATCGGTGACGACAACCTCACCCAGGCCGCGAACTTCGCGGCTACTGGGTCGGGCGCGGTGCCCCCTGGGCAGAGCCCCACCGCTGCCCGAAGGACTGGGACCTCCTGCGACAGATACAGAACATCCCCGAGGAGTGGCGCTGAAAATGCCGGACAGTGACACGACGTCGGGCACACCGGTTCCCCCCGAGGAGTTCTGCCGCATGTGCGGGTGGGACGACGACACCTTCTGGGAGAACGGCTGGCCGACCTCCGCCATCTGTTACTGCTGCGGAAGCGAGTCCGGGATCGGGGACATGGGAGCGGAGCCCGGTTCATGGAGTGGTGTTCGAGGCCTGCACGACTTCCGGGGGTGGTGGATCGGCCACGGTGCCCAGTGGTGGTGGCCGCGCAGCAAGCCGCGGGACTGGGACGTACTCCGGCAAGTGATGAACATCCCCGCACCGTGGCGCACCCCTCCGCCGCCCCCGGCCGACCGCGAGCAGCGCGTCCTTGAACGGGCCGAGTCCGGGTCGCTGGGTACGGAGAGCCTGTGCCGGATCTGCGGTCTGGCCGGGCCTTTGTTCTGGCGCGACGGCGTGCCCTCCGAGACGCTCTGCCCGTCCTGCGGCTGCGAGTCCGGCATCGACGACCTGGGGCTCCCGGGAAATTGGGAGGCGATGCGGGCCATCCGTACCCGCCGCGGTTACTGGGTCGGGCTTGGAGCCCCGTGGACCGACCCCACGGCTCGCCCGGCTGGCTGGGACGTTCTCGAGCAGCTCGGCGCCATCCCGCCTGCCTGGCGGTGACCTCACCTCCGGGTGGGGGGCTGAGCGCTCCGCCCTGCGTCCCGGGAAACCCGGCTCCCTGTCGGTCACCTCCCACTCGTCGTCACCCGGCGGTCTCGCGATTCAGGGAGGCGGCAAGGTCAGCAGACCAGCCGGCCTCCCCTTCGTCGAACATCTGCCGTCGCACGATGTAGGCGCCGTGCGGGCGAAGTTCTCCTGGACGATGTCGTCGTCCTGTTGCTCTGCCCGCCACCGATGCTCTGGCGCTCGCCCCAGCTCTCGACGCCGAAGACCTATTCGTGGATGCATGTCCCGCCGTCACCGTGCGGGTTGTGGGTCGGGCTCGGGCTCGGGCTCGGGCTGGCAGTGAAGCCGGCCAGGGACATCCTCCGGCTGGCGAAGACCGCGTTTATGCCTGATCTGTGTTGGTGAAGAAGTCGGTCAAGACGGGGGCGAGGAGCTCCGGGGTGATGGCGTGCTCCTGGCCCGGGAAGACGTGCAAGGTGAAGTTGTCCGCGAGGGCGGCGAGTTCCCGAGCGCCAGTGAGCATGTGGGGCGCGCCCGCGTCCCCGCTGCCGACGAACACGGGCACCTTCACGGACTCCCAACGGTCGGCCGGCAGCGGTCGGCCCGACATGGTGTCGCCCATGACCTGGCCGTCGTAGGGCAGGGTGCGGGCGGCGGCTTCCATGCCCGCCCAGAAGGGGGCCTGCCGCATCCCTGCGACGGCCTCGGCAGGCATCCCCACGGCCGCGGTCATGAAGTAGGCGGCCGCATCGCCGTACGCCCCTTGCTTCACGAGGTCGTTCAGGTGGGCGACGTAGTCGGCCGGCAACGGAGGCCGACTGTCGTCGGTGATGAACGGCGGCTCATACAGGGCGAGTCGGGTCACGGCGCTACCCCGGGCCACGGCCTCCAGTGCCAGAACGGCACCAGAGGACATCCCGAAGACCATCGCCTCCCCGCCCGCGCCCTCGATGAGCGCGTCCAGATCCTCGACTTCACGCTGCACGTCGTAGGCCGGGTTGTCCCCGCTGTCACCGCGGCCCCGCCGGTCGTAGGTGATCACGGTGCAGTGCTCGGCCAGCAGGCCGGCGAGTTCAGCGGAATCACCACGCGCCATGAAAGCGCCACCTACGAGCACCACCACGGGGCCCGAGCCCTGCCGCTCGTAGGCGATGACCGTGCCGTCGGCGGAGAGCACCTTGTCCATGAGGAATCACTCCAAATCTCAACTCGCGGTACGCGGGGGCCAGTGCCCTCGCCCCCTTCGGAACTAGACCGTACAGTACTCGCTCGAGTACTAGTCAGTCCAGTACTCTTCGGCGAAGGACGCGATAGATGGGAAAAGGTGTCGATGATGGACAGCCGTTCAGCGCGCAAGCACGCAGCAATCCTGGAGGCCGCGACCAGCGTCTTCCTGGACAAGGGGTACTCCGGGACCAGCATGGATGACATCGCCAAGCTGGCCGCGGTGTCCAAACAGACCGTCTACAAGCACTTCTCCGACAAGGAGAAGCTGTTCGCCGAGATCGTTCTGGCCACGACCGACCGGCTCGACGCCACGATCGACCTACTGGCCGACTTCCCGACCACCGACGGCAATCTGGAAGAGAACCTGACCCGGCTCGCCCGTCAGTTCCTCACCCCGCTCACGGACCCTCAAGTGATCCAGCTGCGGCGCCTCATCATCGCCAACGCCGACGTCTTCCCCGATCTGGGGACCGAGTGGTACGAGCGGGGCTTCGAGCGAGGACTCGCCACGCTGGCGGCGACCTTCCAGCGCCTGGCCGACCAGGGACTGCTTCGCATCGACGACACGCTCCTGGCCGCGAACCACTTCTCCGGCCTGCTGCTGTGGATCCCGGTGAACAAGGCCATGTTCACCGGCAGCGTCCAGCACACCGACGCCGACCTGGACCACTACGCCGCCGCCGGCACTCGCGTCTTCCTCGCCGCCTACCGCTGACCGCTGCACCGCAACAGTCGATCTGCCAGACCCGGAAAGAGGCCATATGGCCATCCGGGACCGACGCCCACGGCCAGCCCTCACCCGGCTGACCCCGGCGGACGTGACGTCAGCGGATCAGGCCCAGGCCTTACAGACAACAGCCACATCACGTACGCCGTGGCGGCACTCGACGCAGCCGTCCAGGACGAGGAAGCCGCGAGCCATGCCGGCGCCCCCGGACCGCGGTGACGTCCCGGCCGCAGAGGGGAAGGCACACGGCGCCGGCGTCGGCGGCGAGTTCGCGGAAGAGGCGGTCGCGGGTCTCGTCGTCGCCGAAGAGCCAGTCGGCGCCGTGGCTGCAGGACAGCACCGGCAGTGCCCGGCCGACCCCTGGGGCCGGATCATGTGCGTACGCACGCTGCCCCACTCTTCGCGGCACCCACGCCGCCAATGTCGCCCGCAAGCTCGCCGTCGACGCCCTCAAGCCGGCACTCCACGACACCTGAGCACCTCGCACCAGCGCGCATCCATGCCGTGGCGGCGCACGGCGCACCCAGAGCCGGAGCCAGGCCATCCACGTCGCGTGAGCCGCCCGGCTCCCCCGTTGCCGCCAACCCGGGGTCTCGGCCGGCGATTCCGCAAGCCCATTTCGTGGCCAGCACAGACGGCCCGCCCACCACAGTGTTGACGGTGCTTACATCTATGGCTAGCCTCATGTTTCCACCGTTAACATCCAAGCAAGGGAGCCGTGCGATGTCTACGTCCCAGCAGGAAACGATCGAGGTCGACTTGGGTGGCCGTGCGGTCGCCGTCCCGAAGGGCGGCCTGTACGACCGGTTCCGGATGGACACCGATCTCGACGAGGTCGCCCGCGATCCTCGGGTCAGGGGCGTGGACTTCTTCCGCCGGCTGCCAAAGACCAAGGTCGACTCCCCGATCGGAACCACGCTCACCCCGAACTTCTACTACCGCATCTCGACGGCCCGGCTGACGATGCTCGCCCGATCGCGGGCGATCCGCAGTCGTCTGCCCAAGGAGCTTGCGCCACTGGAGGTCGCGCCCGGACTCGGCCTGGTCTCGGTGATGTTCTTCCGCTACGACGTGTGCGACATCGACTTTTACACCGAAGCCGCCGTCGGGATCGCGGTGAAGCCGGCCCGCCACGGCAAGCTCGGCTTCGTCGACCTGGTCGCCGGCCTCAAGAACGAGCACCTGGACTCCTACGTGCTGTCCCTCCCGGTGAGCACGCAGATCGCCCAGGTGCGCGGGCACGACGGCTACGGCTTCCCCAAGTGGGTCACCGCACTCGACGTCGACATCGACTCCCGCCGCACCACCGCCCGCGTGGCCAACGACTCCGGCGGCACCGACCTGTCCCTCTCGGTGCCCACACCGGCGCAGAACGTCCATCGCAGTGGTGAGCGTGTCTCCTCGCTCACCTCGTACACGACGATCAACGGCGCCTGGCACTCGACCCTGAGCCAGACCAACGTCCTGTCGGCGGGGACCGCGCGCCTTCCGCGCGGCGTCGACCTCCAGCTCGGCAAGGGCCGCATGGCCGACGACGTGCGCTCGCTCAACCCGATGCGGACCGTCCAGCTCGACGTCGTGACCGAGGGCCAGCTCGCGCTGCACATGCCGGTGCCCACCTCGGTCCGAAGCCGGTAACACGAACGAGGAGCCTCCTGCCATGGTCACCGACCACGCCACCCTTCCCTCCGCTGCGCGCGGCTCCGGCCTGCCCGACTCCCTGACTCCGGGCCGGATCGAGCAGCTGGCAGCGCGCGTCACGGCCGCAGCCAACGCCGAGCGGGTCACCACAAAGGCCCCGTACACCGGTGCCCCGCTGGCCGACCTGCCGGTCTCCACCCCCGAGGACGTGGAGAGCGCCTTCGCCCGTGCCCGTATCGCCCAGAAGTTCTGGGCCGCCACCCCGCTGAGCCGGCGCAAGAAGATCATGCTGCGGTTCCACGACCTCGTCCTTGCCCGACAGGACGAGGCGCTGGACCTGATGCAGGCCGAGAACGGCAAGACCCGCCGCGACGCCTACCTCGAAGTGCTCGACACCGGGATCACGTCCCGCTACTACGCGCGCAGCGCCGCCAAGTACCTCAAACCCAAGCGCCGCCGCGGCGCGATCCCGGTGCTGACCCACACCACCGAACTGCGCCACCCCAAGGGCGTCGTGGCCATCATCTCCCCGTGGAACTACCCGCTGAGCATGGCCGCCGGTGACGCCCTCGCGGCACTCATGGCCGGCAACGCCGTCGTGCAGAAGCCCGACACCCAGACCGCGCTCACCGCATTGTGGGCCATGGGCCTGATGCACGAGGCGGGCCTGCCGGCCGGGGTGTGGCAGATGGTGGTCGGCCGGGGCAGTTCCATCGGCGGCGCGCTGATGGACAACGCCGACTACATGATGTTCACCGGTTCCACCGCCACCGGGCGCAGGATCGCCCGCGACGCCGGCGAACGCCTCATCGGCGCCTCTCTCGAACTCGGCGGCAAGAACGCCATGATCGTCCTCGACGACGCCGACATCGACAAGGCCGCCGACGGCGCCGTCGCCGCCTGCTTCCCCTCGGCCGGCCAATTGTGCGTGTCCATCGAGCGGCTGTACGTGGCCGAGGAGATCCGGGACCGGTTCGTCGACGCGTTCGTCGCCCGCACCAGGCAGCTCAAGATCGGCGGTGCCTACGACTACAGCTGCGACGTCGGCAGCCTCACCAACCAGGCCCAACTGGACACGGTCACCGCACACGTGCAGGACGCCGCGTCCAAGGGGGCCACGGTGCTCGCGGGCGGGAAGGCTCGGCCGGATCTGGGGCCGCTGTTCTACGAGCCGACGATCCTCACCGACGTCACCCCGGACATGATGCTGCACGACCACGAGACGTTCGGCCCCGTCGTCTCGGTCTACTCCTACCGTGACGTCGAGGAGGCCATCGAGTTGGCCAACTCCTCGTCGTACGGGCTGAATGCCAGTGTCTGGAGCCGCGACGGGGCGCGGGGGCGGGCCGTGGCCGCCCGCGTGCACGCCGGCACCGTCAACGTCAACGAGGCGTTCGCCGCGGCCTGGGGAAGCATCGACGCGCCGATGGGCGGCATGGGCGACTCCGGACTCGGGCGCCGCCACGGCGCCGACGGGATCCTCAAGTACACCGAACCCCAGACCGTCGCCCACCAACGCATCCAAGGGTTCACCCCGCCGGCCGGCATCGCACCCGAGACCTGGGCCACCCTTATGACCGGTACGTTGAAGGTCCTGAAGGCGGCGGGCGTGCGCTGAGAGGCACGGGCCGGACGGCGCAGTTCCCCCCGGAAC
>NZ_JBSGYY010000037.1:0-95178 GCF_053610705.1 Streptomyces sp. NPDC054872
CGCCCCTTCTCTCCAGCCGGTCGGCTGGAGAGAAGGGGCGACGCCCTCCCTGCTCTTCAGACCCGGTTGTTGAGCAGTTTGATCAGCTGCTCCAGCTTTTCGGTGGGCATGTGTTCCTCGAGGATCCGCAGGACTGCTTCCGGCCGACCGAACGGCATGGACGTGATACCCACGAGCTCCGGCAGTGGTTCGCGCTGTTTCGTCGATTCGGCCGTGCTCTCCGTGGAGTTGGCTGGCGTGCTGGTGGCCGGCTGCCCGGATGACTCGTCGGCACCTGACGCCTTCGCCTTGCTCGTCGAGGGCTGGTTGCTCACGGATGCGGGCCCGCTCGTCTCACCAGCCTCATCCTTCGCGCCGCCGGCATTGCGCTCCTTGGCGCGTGGCTTACCCCGTGCGTCTCGGCGGTTGGCTTCCTCGGCCGCCTTCTTCTCCTTGAGTTCCTTAAGCGCCTGCTTCTGCTGGGCTGGGGGCTTGTTGCCCACGGCTCGCAGCAGGTCCACGTTCTCGGTGCCCTCTTCCAAGCTCTGCTGCAGTTCGGGTGTCAGGCCCAGCAGGGACAGACGCTGGGAGACCCACCCCTGCGACCGGTGCAGGCGCTTGGCCAGGTTGGTCTGTGTCTTGTGGATGGCTAGCAACCGCTGCAGGGCGCGTGCCTCATCCATCGGTTCCAGGTCCTGGCGGTGGACGTTGGCGACCAGGGCCGACTCAAGGAGCTCCTCTTCGGTGCTGCCTTGCGTGTCGTCGACCATGACCTTGAGCTCGTCGAGGCCTGCCTCGCGGGCGGCCCACAGACGGCTGCTGCCGTCGACGACGACGTGTGTGGTGCCGTCCTCCAACTTGCTTTCCAGGGCGGGGTTCGCCGCGACGTAGGCATCGCGGTTCATGACCGTGATGGCCTGCTTTTGGCCGTGGTCCTTGAGGCTGTTGCCCAGGTCGGTGAGGTCTCCGAGCGTGGTGCGCGGGTTGTCGGGGTTGGGGCTGATGAGGGCGACGGCGAGCTTCGTCGGGTCGGGTACTCCCTCAGTGGGCACGCCGCCGGTGGCTGCGGCTACGGCCGCTCGTCGCGCGCTCACTCCCCCGCGTGCCTTGCCGAAGGACGCGCCCGTTCCCAGTTGATCAGCGATCCGGCTCACGGCAGCTCCCTTGCCAGTGCGCGCATGGTGATGGCCTGCTCTCCGCGCGGTGCGAAGGACAGCAGCGGCTGCTTCATGCGGACGGCCTTGCGTTGGTCTCCCAGGTCACCGATGACGGCGACAACCCTTGGATCCTTTATGGCAATCCAGGCATCCAGTGAAGAGGTGGCGATGTATCCGCGGCGTGGGTCGTAGAGGTTCACGACGATGCCGAGATAGTCGAGGTCGATGCCCATGTCCTCGCGGAGGTCCTCGATCTGCTCGATGAGCAGATCGTAGGCGTCTGCGCTGCTGTCCTCGGCCTGGACGATGATGAGCGGTCCGGAAACGCCGGGGCCTTCCTCATCGCGGCGTCGGCCGTAGTAGATCGCGGCATCCATGCTGAGGCCGAGACTGGGCGGGCAGTCAACGAGGATCTCGTCGTATTCAGCCTCGAGCGGTGCCAGAGCGCGTTCCAGGGCTGCTTCACGAAAACGCACCTTGGACAGAGCGACATCCAGGAGGAAGGCGTCCTTGCAGCCGGGCAGCAAGTCCAGGCGGCCGCCGTAGCGATCATCGTCGAGGGTGACGACAAGGTCGTGGATGTCGCCCTTGGCTTCGCCGGACATGTGCTTGCTCAGGCTGTCGTGGTCCGGGCTCATCGGGATGTCTTCCTGGCCAAGCTGCTTGGTCAGGTGGCGCTGGGGGTCAAAGTCGACCATCAGGATGCGGCGGCCCAGGCCGGGAAGTTCTTCAATCTTGAGCGGTGACTTTGACGAGCCGCGCTGTGCCTCTTCGTCTAGTGCGGCCGCTTCCTGTGCGGCTACCTGATCGGCCAAGTGCCTGGAGATCCGCACCGGGTGGAGAGAGTTGGGGTCCTCCGCGAGTGCTGCACCAAGGCCTGATGTCACGGCTGTCTTGCCGACACCGCCCTTCTGGTTGCAGACGATCCGGCGCTTGGGATGCTTGCGGCGCTCAATGGTGGGCGGCGGGTTGGTGTCGAGCCACAGCGTGACCGACTGCGCAAGTCCCTGGATCAGGGAGAGCTTTCGGTCCTTGGCAACCTGCGTGAAAGCGGTCCACTGTCCTGCCGGCAGCCAGGTCGAGAAGGAGTCCGCGCCTGCGGTGTCGATGGCCAAAGGTGCGGCGGCAAGGTTCATCCAGGCAGTGATGCCCTGCTCCACCGCGTCTTGGAGGTCGACCCGGTGCTGGGCGGCTCGGATCTTCAGATCGTGCCGTAGTTGGCTGGGGAGTTTGGAGACGACCTTCTCGCGGTCGCTGGATGGCGAGCTCATGGAGGGCACCTTACTAACGTGAGCCACCCAATTGCGACTTCGACACGTTAGGTTTCACAACATCGAGCTGTTGTCCCGTCGCTGTGATGTCGGGGCAATCTCAAAGATCTCCGGGTATCTGACCCGGCGTCCCCAAGGAATCCGCACACTTTGGCTGTAGGGCGACGGCAGCACCGGAACTCAAGGATCCGCGCTGCGCTCGTGTGCGGGGCCATCTTGCTCCCTCTGGTGTTCCTCAATTCGCGATCCGACTGCCTCGCGGCTGGGCACAGTGGAGGCAGACACTCGTGTCCTTGGGGGATGGCATGGAGGATCTGAAGTCGGGTCGTGTACGGCCGATCTCGTGGTGGTGGGCGGCACTGGCCAGCCTGCTGGTCGTTGTGTCGGTCGCGGTGACCATGTGGGTGATGTTGAAACAGACTCAGCCGCTTACGGGGGCGGAGCGGGCGTCGGCCCGCATTGAGGCCATCAAGACGTCGCTGACTGTCGGGGCGGGTACAGGGGGCGCTGCTGCGCTGTTGCTCGCGCTGCGGCGGCAGTGGCTGAGTGAGCACACCCATATCCAGCAGAAGACGGCGGACGCGGTCTCCGAGTTCGACGCGACGGAGCGGCGCATCACCGAGCTGTACACCGCCGCGTCGGGGCAGTTAGGCAGTGACAATGCGTCAGTGCGGCTGGCTGGACTGTATGCCTTGGAGCGCCTCGCCCACGACCACCCCACACACCGGCAGACGATCGTGGACGTGTTCTGCGCATATCTACGGATGCCGCTCGCGCCTAAGGCCCCTCCCACGGATCCTGAGGCAGACATTGCGGCGATGAGTTTCGCCCAGAGGAGCGCTCACCTGACGTCGCAGCAGAACGCCCACCTGCTCCGCGGTCAGGAGCGGGTCGTGAGGGAGACGGTCAACACGATCCTGTCCAGGCATCTTTACGCTCCCGTCAAGGACGAAGAGGCGGTATGGCCGCCGCAAGGTCTGCACTGGCCCGACATCGACATTGATCTGCGCGGTGCTGAGCTCGAGCAGCTGGATCTGTCCGGCTGCCGAATCCGGACCGGCAACTTCACGGACGTCACGTTCCGCGACAGGGCGAACTTCAGCAATGGCGAGTTCACCGACCACGTCCATTTCCACAATGCTCGTTTCGGCGACGACGCATGGTTCCGCGGCACCTGGTTCGGCTTGCGAGCGGTGTTCGTCGACGTGACCTTTCACAAGCAGCCCAACTTCGAGAACGCAACGTTTCAGGGCATCGCGATGTACCACGACGTCACAGCCCCGGAGGGCTTCAACTTCAAGAACGCGCGGGCTGGCGCCGAGTTCAACACAAGCTGGGGGACACATCGAATGTGGCCGGCCGGGTGGGTCGAGCGAGCAGCGAGCGCGGGAGACGAGTCATATTTGCAGGTCGCGCGGCGGACGCTAGCCCGCAGGCCCGTGCCACCGGATCTGCGATGGCTGCAAGTTGTCGCAGAGGAGGCATAGCTACTAGCTACTGCCAACTGTCGTTCCGACACTCCCCGGGGGCTCTCCCGACCTGACATACCTGCACGGACGACTACCCGGACTTGGGTGAGACACCGGGCGCGCTGTGTGTCTCACCCAAGTCCGGGCACCGCAGTCCGGAGAGGCGTCGTGCCCGGAGGTATTCGCGACCGGACAGCTATTACGGCGTAATACCCGGTGTCGGCGGGGCCGGACCCTCACGCCCCACACGGGGCAAGGTGAACCCCCTCGGGTGGCCGCCCCGGTACTCAGGCAGAGCGAGTCGAAGCCGTCACGGTTTTGGAAGCGGGCTGTGCATATAGCCCCATTCCGTACGACTTCTGCGTGGATGAGAGGAATTCTTCGGGTTGCCAGTGAGCTGTCCCAAGCTCTAACTGTTGCGACGTACCCAGGAGGCGATGTGATGGCCGGTCACGCGCGTCCGCGACCTGACAGGAATCCAGGAAGTACTCCTCAGACGCCGTCTCCAACCTCTCTGTGACTTCGGCGTAGTCTGACGTCCGGCCAAGTAGGTGCTCAGCCGGAGGCATCGGCGAGCGGTCAACCGCCGTGGAGACCCCACTCGTCCAGGCCGCTGTATACGTGAGCCTCAAGGCATTGAGGTGCGTCGAGGCCGACGGCCTCACCGCGGTAGAGGGCAATGAGTGAGCCCTTGCCCCGCCACCAGGTGTCAGTCAAACCCTGTACTTCAGATACCTGCTCGTACCCGTCGAGGTCTAGGGAGTCAACGATCTTGCCGGTGGTCCTCGTGATGGTCTGGGCCCAGCGTCTTGCGTGGGCGGCCAGGGCCAGTGATTTCACCCAGCCGTCCGTAGTGGCATGCAGCGGTGCCCAACGGGAGCCGTGGATCCCGAACTCGCCACCGGGGCCGATCATGAATCCGTAGGTCATGGATACCCGGCCGTTCCCGGCCGGAATCCACCAGCCCTCCGCGGTCGAGCCCTCGGGAACGTCCGCGTCCAGGATGCGCGGGCCGCTCTCGTAGAACGGGGCCGGAGGCAGCGCGAGACCGCCCCATCGGTCCTGGAAGGCCGCGACACGGTCGACCTCCGCGGCCGGAATGCCGTGCCTCATCCACGCGTCGCGGTGGCGCCCGATGCCGTGCTGGGGAAGGCGGATGCCCTCCACCTCTACGAATCTCTTGGCCCTGCGGGTGAGGCCGGCGGGCGCGACCGGGATAGGCGATACGGGAGCGGCGGCCGTCATGGTGCCGGAGTCTAGTTGCGGGGGTCTGGCAGCACTTCGGGGGTGTCCCCCGCCCGAGGTCTGGCGGGCCAGGAATCACGCTCTGGAGCCAACTCGTGTGCTCAAAGGCTTCCCAATGGGCAGCTCCACTAGAACCCGTGTCGATACCTCCAGATCAAGGGAGTTGAGGCGCCTTCCCACCGGCAGGAGCCGCGCGCGGTGCAGGTGGCCCTGCGGTGGGATCTGCAACCGCGGGTCTGTCTGCCGAGTCTCCCTCCCCGTGACAGCCAACAAGAGGCCTCGCTCCGGCCCAGACGATCGCGAATTGCGGCTGTGGAAGGTCGGCCGGGCCCTGACCATCGCCTTCCTCACCGCGGTTCTGGCCGCGGGCGGAGTCTTCTACGGCCTGGTGGCCCTGCTGGACTTCCAGGAAATCGACCGCAGCACGAAGCTCGACGCGAAGACACTCTTCGACCTGGTGAAGCTCTCCTTCGGAGTGGTCGCCGGAGCCGGCGCGCTCGTCGCCCTGGTCGTCGCCTACCGCCGCCAGCGCATCGACGAGGCCAGCGCCCACCGCGAAGCCACCCGCCTCCACACCGAACGCTTCTCCCAGGCCGTCGACAAACTCGGCTCCGACTCCCCCGCCGTCCGCCTCGGCGGCGTCCACGCCCTGGCCGGCCTCGCCGACGACGCCCCCGACACCGGCCTGCGCCAAACCTGCATCGACGTCCTGAGCGCCTACCTCCAACTCCCCTACACCCCCGACCCCGGCGAAGACCCCACCCACCGAGCGGAACACCATCACTATCTGGCCCTGCGCAAAGTCCGGCACACCATCCTGCGCCTCATCGGCGACCACTACCGACGCCCCAAAGGAACCCACCGCTCCTGGCAAGGCTGCGACCTCGACCTCACCGGCGTCACTATCGACGGCAACATCGACTTCAGCGGGGCGGTGTTCTCCTGCGCCGTCGTGTCCTTCCGCGGGGCGGTGTTCTCCGGCGCCACCGTGTCCTTCCGCGGGGCGGAGTTCTCTGAGGGCGTCGTGGACTGCGTCGGGGCGGTGCTTTCCGGCGGCCTCGTGGATTTCGGTCAGGCGGTGTTCTCCGGCGCCACCGTGTCCTTCCGCGATGCAGTGTTCTCCGACGGCTCCATGCACTTCGGCGGGGCGGTGTTCGCCGGCGGCATCGTGTCCTTCGGTCAGGCGGTGTTCTCCGGCGGCTTCGTGTACTTCCGCGAGGCGGTGTTCTCCGGCGCCGCCGTGTCTTTCCAAGGTGCGACAGGCTCGGTTCCCAATGGGCTCCTCGCCGCCGTTGGCAGCTCCCTCGATACAGTTGTTCTATCTTCCGCCTGGCACCCACATGCGGGCTAGCAGACCGATCTGTGGACGGTTGAAACCAGGCGGCGAGCACGTTGCGTCGGGGGTATCAGGACGGGCTCTACCTTGCGGGCCACCTACGCCGCTGAGTGAGGCCGACCATAGCGCTCACGGGCCAGGTGAGACGCTCAGTCCAGTTGATCCGGAGATGCCGAGACGGTGCCTGGCCTTAGAACGACGCACAGCCAAGAATCGAACGACTGGAACAGGCCTAGCTGTTGAGTCTCCGTCACGGCCAGCACTGCTGTGTCGACTGCTGTCCTGGGAAACCAGATCCGTCGATCGGATGCACCCGGCCTGAGTGGACTGCTGCGGTCACATCAAGATCGTTGCATCCCCCATGGGATCAGGTGCGGAGCTGTAGTTGCCGCTCCAGCCGACTCCGCAGACGCGCAGAAGCTCCGCTTAGAGCACCGAGTTGTCGCACTTCTGTCGTTGCGAGTTCCGTCCGCTCTGCCAGCGCGAGCACGGCGGCATAGGGCCGTTCACCCGCGGCGAGCTTTGCAGCCACGGCGTCACGGACGGCGCGCAGCACTGAGTGATCTGCGTTCGGGTGCTGCGCCAGCAGGCAAAGCAGTCTGTTGTCGTTCCAGGCACTGTCTTGGGCGGTGCTCAGCTCCAACAAGGTGACAGGCGGCGTGGAGGGATTGGCGGCCAGCGCCTGCCAGACGAAGGGGTAAGGACAACGCGCTAGTCGATGCAGAACGGTGCTGTCATCCTCAGTGCGCGCCAGTTCAAGGTAGTCGGAAGGCGTCTGCATGGACGTGGCCCCTCCGGATCGTCGGGGCGGCCATCCTGTCATATTACGGCGTAATAGCTGTGTGGCACGACATCTGGGTCGCCGGCCGTCCACCCAGATCGAGAGCTATTACGGCGTAATAGCCAGGGCGGCACCTTCGGCTCGGTTCGCGGTAGGCCCTCTCCACTACTGTCACCTGCTGTGGTCTCCGCCAGCTGGATCAGCTTGCCGTGCGACCCCGCCGTGCATTCGGCCTCGCGTCGAGCCGGTGTCCTGGGCGAGCGAGCGGCCGACCATGGGCGCGCAGTCGTCCACTTCGCGGGTCGCGGGGCCTCAGAGGCACTGACTCCGTTGCTTCATGCCGGTGCGCTCCAGATGCCTCCCCACGAACGGATGGAGCTTGCTGCCTCCGGGCGGGCATAGCTTCCACCTGCCGCGCCTGCTATTACGCCGTAATACTCCGGCCACGAAGACGCTTGGGTCTGAGTCGGTAGCTTTCAGGGCCGGGGCTATTACGGCGTAATACTCAGCGGCTCCGTCGCAGTGAAGCGCGCTGCGACGCCAACGAACCGTGCATGCGACCCTGCTCGCTACCGTCCAGCGCGTCGGCTGCTCGGCAGTTCAGGCAGGAACGCATCGAGGACGGCGTTGAGGAAGTCGCTTCGGTTGTCGAAGCCGTGAGCGGTGGCGAAGGCGTCGTACACCGCCAGTTCTTGCTTGGAGGGGCGGAAGCTCTGCTGGGTGTTCTCCTTGATCGACCCGCGATCGACGCGGCGGTTGGGCACCTCCCCGAACAGCCCGTCGGGGTCGAGGTCCTCGTCGCTGACCGGGTGTTGACGTTGACGGGCCCGCTGCAGGAGATCGCCCCACAGCTCCTGCTTCTTAGCCTGGAGGAAAGCCCGCCGGACGACGACGGCATTGGTGGGTTCCCAACCCGTCTGTGCTTTGAGCGTCGTCTGGTAGTGGGAGAACCTCGCCCGTACTTGCAGGTGCACCATGATGGTGCACTGCGTGGCATCGTTGCCCGCGCTGCTGACGGGCGGAACGGGAATGGGCACCGGTGCCGCCCCGGCGGGCGTCGCTGAGGCCATCTCCCTTCGCGGCTCGGGAGGCAGGGAATGCGGCGCCGTTTCCCCGGCAGGGCCCTGACCCGTGTCGTCGTCGGGGGCGGTAGGCCGTGCAGGTGCGGCAGGGCTTCGCGGCGCGAACGCGGCCTGCACGGTGGGAGCGTCGAGGCCGAAGGCATCCAGAGCCGCGTCTTCAGGCAGCCCTCCCCTTTTGGCGCCGGCGTTGTTCTTCGTCGTCTTGCTGCTCATGCCACGCGCTCCTTGTGCTCTGCGGCGTCGAGTTCGGCCTTGGCCTGCAGGACTTCCAGGGCCAGCGAGCGGTAGTCGCCGGCCAGCCCTTTCATGGAGGGCCGCATCTTGGGGTCGAGGTCAGGATCTGCGGCCAGCTCCTGCGGTAGCCGCCCTCGGGTCCGGCACAGCACTGCGGCTGCCTCGACGTGCCGGATCGTCTGCTCCATCACGGGAGCGGCCCCGTTGAGGTCTTGCGAGAGCTGGTCCTTGATCTTGTTCTGGACCTTGGTTGCTGAGCTGTTGGTGGCGAAGATGACCACGCCCAGCAGCCGCAGGACGAGGTTGAGAACGCGGGCCCGGGCGAATCGGCGGGCCACGGTCCGCAGTCCTTTACGGGATGAGGGATCCGACTTGGACGGGATGATCACCCGCTCGCCCGCGACGAGGGCCTGCAGCTGTAGCGGTTCACAGCCGGGTGCCACATCCAGGATGATGACGTCGTAGTCGTCACGGACCGCGTCGATGGCGGCGGCGTACATGCCCATCCACGCCAGCTGGTCTTCCGGATCATCGCTGCGGGAGGCGAGCCGGCGCTGGCAGTAGAGCTCCTCGACCACCTCTTCCAGCGCGGCCCCGCCCGGGACGATGAAGAGATTGGGTCGTGCCTGGCCGGTCGGGGCGAAGGGCTTGCCCTCGAGGATTGCCGCGGCCTGGGCCTGGCCATCGTCGGCGAGCTCGGTGCCGCCGATACCCAGGTCCTCATCGTGGTTGCCCTGTTCGTCCATCTCGACGAGCAGGACGCGCTGCCCGGTCTTGGCCAGGGCGGCGGCGATGGCGGTGGACAGCGAGCTCTTTCCGACTCCGCCCTTGCCGTTGACCACGACGAAAACCTTGGTGATGAACAGGCCTTCGGTCATGAGTTGCATGCGCCGTCGCAGGGCGGCTTTGACTCGGTCGAGGTCGACGACGTCGAACCTCACTGTGCGCAGAGGCACCGACACCACTTCCCGTCACAGTCCGGACATCATGTGATGATCGAATTTATGGGGGAGTCAGTGCGTGCCCAGCGGGACTCGCCCCGGCATGGATATCGCGTCGCCTGATTTCACCTGGTTGGAGTGACCTGCCTGCGGGCTGCCTCGCCCGGTATCGGGCACGCAGCAGGCGAGGACGGCTGACGCGCCGCCTAGCGCGCTTCCTAGCGCACTGTGTAGTCGGCTAGTTGTGCCACCTCATGCCGACACCGAGATACGAAACGGAACCGTCTCGAGTACCGCCAGAGATGTGGCGACGTCGCGCTGCGCATAGGGGAGGGCCCTGCACGCGCTCCGGCGATTCATGGGCGGCTGCGGGGCCTTGCGTATCGCACTGCTCACACGGCAGGGTCCGAGGGAAGAGGCAGTGTTCCAACCATGCGCTACTCGGGGATAGCTATGGCTCCTCTGTAAGGACATCCAGCGCGGTGGGAATCAAGCACCGGGCCGGGAACCGATGGATGCCATGGGCAGTGCGGATCTGGTGGCGCAGCCCGGTACGTCACCCTCAACTCGGTCCTCTTCACACTGACTCCACCGCCCGGCACGCTGAAGCACTGATGCACCTGAAGGCCATCAGATACTGCGCGACCAGCCTCGGCAGCACCGCACCGGCGGCTGGGGGAGGAGCTCTATTACGGCGTAATAATCTGCAAGAGCCCGAAGGGACACGAAGAAGCTATTACGGCGTAATAGCCGCCGGGCCTCCGCCTTGTTGACGGTGGTGCGCTACAGCGGGCGACGTCTGTTCCCACCCTGTCCAGTCGACCGCGACTCAGTGCCCTGGGCGGACTAGCGACTTCTGGAGAAGCCCGCTCCAGATGAGAGTGAGACGGCTCGCCATCGACTCGGTTTTCCGACGGGACTACCCGCCGCTGGCCGAGCTCCGTCACACCTCTGCTCGGTTGCGCCGTAGTAGCCCTGGCCGCCAGGCCGGACTGACCGGAGGAGGCGGGCTATTACGGCGTAATAGCCTACGGGCTTCCCACTCAGAGCCACCCCTGCCCCGCCCCACGGAACCGAGAACCCCGATCCGTCCCCACGGATGCGGGCGCCGCAGGCCCAGGCCAGGATGCTGGGGTTGGCGTTTGCTGGGCAGCCGTCGGGGAGTGAGTCGCAGAGAGAGTGCGGGGCCGGCTGACGCAGCCCGCAACCAGCTGGCCGTCGGGCGGCAGGATCGTATTCCGTCGGAATACGCGATCGACTACACCCTGCGCCGCGGGCCACCTTCGACCGTCCGTCAGGAAGTCGTCCCAGCCACCAACTGGCTGCGGGCGCCCTCAGAACCCGTCTCGCTACCTCCAGAGCAAGAGCGTTGAGTCGTCTTCCCACCGACAGGAGCCGCGCGCCGTGCAGGTGGCCCAGCGGTGCCTGGCCCTACGGCGAATCTGCAACCGCGGGACTGTCTGCCGAGTCTCCCTCCCCATGACAGCCAACAAGAGGCCTCGCTCCGGCCCAGACGATCGCGAATTACGGCTGTGGAAGGTCGGCCGCGCCCTGGCCATCGCCTTCGTCACCGCGGTTCTGGCCGCGGGCGGTGTCTTCTACGGCCTGGTGGCCCTGCTGGACTTCCAGGAGATCGACCGCAGCACGAAGCTCGACGCGAAGACACTCTTCGACCTGGTGAAGCTCTCCTTCGGAGTGGTCGCCGGAGCCGGCGCGCTCGTCGCCCTGGTCGTCGCTTACCGCCGCCAACGCGTTGACGAGGCCGGCGCCCACCGCGAAGCCACCCGCCTCCACACCGAGCGCTTCTCCCAAGCTGTCGACAAACTCGGAGCAGACTCCCCGGCCGTCCGGCTCGGGGGCGTCCATGCCCTGGCCGGCCTCGCTGACGACGCCCCTGACAACAACCTGCGTCAGACCTGTATCGACGTCCTATGCGCCTATCTCCGCCTGCCGTTCCCTACCGACCCTGGAGTTCTGTCTGACCCCCTGCCCGACGGCACCTCACCTACTGAAGAACAACGCGACGCCCACCAGGACAGGAAGGACCGACATCATGCTCTGCGCGAGGTTCGGCACACGATCCTGCGCCTCATCGGCGACCACTACCGACGCTCCCTGGGAACTCACCGCTCCTGGCAGGGCCACAGCCTCGACCTCACTGGGGTCGCTATCGACGGCAACATGGACTTCACCGGTGCGGTCTTCTCCGGCGGCACCGTGTCCTTTGACAACGCGACGTTCTCCGGCAGCACCGTGTCCTTCAGGGACGCGACGTTCTCCGGCAGCACCGTGTCCTTCAAGGGCGCGATGTTCTCCGACGGCACCGTGTCCTTCAGCCATGCGACGTTCACCGACGGCACCGTGTACTTCGGCCAGGCGACGTTCTTCGGCGGCACCGGCTACTTCAGCCACGCGACATTCTCCGGCAGCACCGTGTCCTTCAAGGACGCGACGTTCTCCGGCAACACTGTGTCCTTCAAGGGCGCGATGTTCTCCAACGGCACCGTGTCCTTCAAGGGCGCAATGTTCTCCCACGGCACCGTGTCCTTCAGCCACGCGACATTCTCCGGCGGCACTGTGACCTTCGTCGACGCGTCGTTCTCCGACGGCACCGCGACCTTCGTCGACGCGTCGTTCTCCGACGGGACTGTGACCTTCCTCAACGCAAGGTTCTCCGACGGCACCGTGGACTTCCTAGGCGCAAGGTTCTCCGGCAGCACCGTGGACTTCAACGAGACGGAGTTCTCCGGCGCCCGCGTGTCCTTCATCGGCGTGACAGGCCCGGTTCCCCAGGGGCTCCTCGCTGCCCTCGGCAGTCCTGTGCCCGAAATCGTTGGCCTGCCTTCCACCTGGCTCCCTCATGCGGACTAGCACGACGGTCCACGGACGAAGGCTTGGTGAAAGGCGACGAGCACCTTCAAGCCGGTGGTATCAAGACGGCTCTCAACCAGCAAGGCCCGTACCACGAGGCTGGGCGGCTGCGAGGCCTTGCTGATCGCTGCTCACACACTGGGGGCTGGGGGAGAGGCAGTGTTCCATCCATGCGCTACTCGGGGATGGGTATGGCTCCTCTGCAAGGACCTCCAGCGCGGTAGGAATCACGCACTCGGGCCGGGAACCGGTGGATGCAGTGGGCAGTGCGGATCTGGTGGGGCAGCCCGGTACGGTGCGAAGGCCGTGTCTGCAGCATCCCGGTAGGGGCGCCGGGACATCCGGGTAACGAGCTGCCACATGGTGCGTTCCTCGGACAGTCGCTGCGGCAGCACGAGTCCGAGCGCGTCAGCCAGCGGTTTGCGGCCCAAGTTGACCATGGCCCGCACTGCGGCGGCCCACTCATCGGTGGCATACACGGCGGAGCGGTACCACAGCGGAATCAGTGCGCACAGCAGGGTGGCGGTGACGGCCAGCAGGGGCCGCTCGGCGGCGGTTGACGGCAGGGCTAGCAGGGCGAGCGCCGCCACTACGCCGTGCCCGTATAGCAGCGCCACGAAGAAGTCCACGCTGGTACGTGCCGTCTCCACCTGGCGGCGTGCCTGCGCGGGCGCAGCCGCGCATAGTTCGTTCCACAGCACCTGGGTATCGAGGCGGAAGCGGTTGTGGCCGTACTCCTCGAATCGACGGATCGCGTTGCCGAGCCGGGTCGGGGCGAGCTGGTCGGTGTCGGCCGGGTAGCGGGCCAGCTGCTCGTTGAGCAGAGCACGCTGTACCGGCGTACGGCCTTCCGGCCGAGCAATCAGATCAGTGATCCGCTCTTTGCGGGCCCGCTGCCGTCGGCAGCCACGATCGTAGGCACTGCGCGGCCACAGCAGATAGCCCTCAAGGATCCGGTAGAGGGGGGTCTGGAGAGCGTTGAGCACGATACCGAAGAGAACGGCGGCGCAGAGGAGCAGCAGGGCCGTCTGACTGGCCGTGTCGGGCCAGACGCGTTTGATGGCTGCAGTCTGATGCAGGCTGGGAGCGACGGTGAGGAAGAAGACCGCGAGGTTGAGCGCGGCGGGCAGCACCCAGCCAACGACCAGCGCCCATCCGCCCCCAAGGACGCCCTTGGCGATATCACCCACGGATCAGGACTCCTGCGGCCAGTCGTCGTCCGGATCGTTCTCCGGTCCGGGAGAGGTGTGCCTGACGATGTGGGGGCCCCAGTCCACTTCGCCGTGCACAACGCCGGCGATCGAGCCATGGTCAGCGCGGATGTGCATGTCACGGCCGGCGGCGAACACGTCCTGGCTAGCCGACGCCCCGCCATGGGTGGCGTGTTGGGCGAGCAGCACGCGCAACTCCTCGGCGGCCTGGGCCCGCTCAGAGTCGTCCAAGCTCTCCAGCAGGGCCTCGATACGGGCCTGCCACACCGTCACCGAAAGGAAACGCGCCCGCTCCACCTTGGCTTGCCCGGCCGCCTCCAGTTCGCCTGCTGTCTGGTCCAGACGCGCCAGTTCGCCTGCCGTGTGGTCGAGGCGCGCCAGTTCTGCAGGCTCTCGCTGCGGGTTTCCTCGGCCGAACCACCGGGCCATTTGCTGACGGAACCCCGCCCATGCGTCTGTGCCAGCGGCCTGCACCACCGCGGTGCCGCCCGCCGCAGCCAGCGCAGTCATCGCCTCCGACAGCATCCTCGCCCTTCCTCCCGAGAGAACAGATCTGGCCCTGGGGTGCGCTGCACTGGAGCCGTCACCACGTCACTCCATCAGACATGGACCGACACTGCCCCTGGTTTCGTCGAGACGTTCCGAACACGCGCTAATCGGTGGTCTGGATGGTTGCGAGGCAGGCCGGCCGCTCGCAGCCGTCTCACTCGAGCTGAGGCAACCCGTCGCGCGTTCACATCACGCAAAGCCCTCCTCTCCAGCGTCTCAGTCCTTCTTGGGCAACCAGAGCGGATGCCCCAGAAGAAATCGACCTCACCGAGACGGGGCGGCCTCATCCGGACTTGGGGCCCTGGTGGGGTGCGCGAGACATGGTCGATTTCGTCGACGAAAACGAGGGCCTGCCGAAGCTGCACAGCGCGAGGCAGACACCTTGCTGGCTGGCGTGGGACGTGTGCATCGCCTCGGTGAAGCCGACCAGTCTCAGCCAACTTGGGCGTCGCGAGCAGATGCCTAGTCCGCCCTGGCCGGGCGGTCGAACGTCTTCAGCTGACTTCCAGGGTGGTGCGCCAGCTCTCGATCGCGCACTCGCTGGGTTCAAGTTCCCCTGGCGTCGCTGAGAAGCCCCAGTCAGCGGTAAAGGAGAAGGTGCCGGTGACGATCGCCTGTCCCTGACGGTCCCTGATACTTCCTCCGTCCAATGTGTCTTGGACCAGAGAGGCCGACAGATAGGCGTCGAACATTCCTTGAAACGTGAACTCAAGCGCGGTGCCGACACGGTGGTAGTCGACCCCGTTGATTTGAACCTCGATGTAGTCCAGTTCGACTGGTCCCGAGGTAGTCGGCGACGGGTCCATGAGGTGCTCGAAGTCCGAGTGAGTGCGGGCTCGCATGAGACCAACCATCTCAGCCATACAAGGCACAAGGAGGTCTGGCAGTGAACCGCCGCAGACATCCTGGAGGATGGTCACAGCAGTGCGGTCTGAGCCGCGAAGGACCATTCCGACCTGTTGGATCAGCTCAGGAACACGGTCGTCGTCTACTGGGAGATCGACCTCGCCGAAGGAGACGTAGTCGGCCTTCCGCTCGTCCAACCGCGCGAGCTTCTGCACAATCGCTGGCGCGTAAGTCTCGAACACCTCACGAGCCTTCTTCTGCGTGAGGTCAGCCTCGACGGCCTTGAGTAGGTGATTGGACAGCCGGGTTCCGGCCCCGAACTTCTCGACCTCAGTGATCACCCGGGAACGTAGGTCGGCCGCCTTTCCCAGATACAGCAATACCTTGCGCGCCCCGTTGAACGTCCGGTTGCTCTTGCGCCCGTTGCACTCTCTGCAGATCGGCGCGAGGTTTTCGGGCCCCTGAACATCGAAGTCGCGCGGCAGGCCGTAGGACTTGATCTCCCTCGCCATGTCCGGTCCTGAGAGGCTCTTCGGGAGGATGTGATCGATCTCGACATCCGGGAAGTCCTTGGGCTCGCCGCACAAGTAGCAGCAGGTCCGATAAACCCTGTGTAGGCAGAGCTTCAGTACTGCGTTGTCTCCGCCGCTGCGGTAGCGCACTGCACTGACCACCGAGAGTCCCCTGTTCTCAACGCGCCCCCCAGTGTGGGGCATCCGACTGGAGGACACCAAGCTCCTGGGGCGTGGTTCCCCCGAGGCGGCCGGTGCCGGCCCGGTTTGTCCAGGCGCCACCAGCGGGCGGTGCGGGCGCCCTCCCCGGCGTGGTCCGCAGCAGCCGACATTGCTGATCCGGGCAACGGGCTTGCCTGATGAACGCCCGGCATGGGCGCGCGTCCGGGGCGGCCAGACTTGAAGTCGACGGCCGCCCCAGGTGTGGCGGCGGGAACTGGCCCGTCCTCTGGGCGGGCACTCCGGTGGGGTGCTCGCGGTGGGCTGGGGCAGCGTGGGTGCGCAGCCCAAGCGGGGTCGCCTATACGTCCGCAGGCGCTGCAGTGCACGCGGCGGTAACGGCGTCCGGGGGAGCCCAGGCCGCCGGCCGCACTCTGTTCGGGGTCGGGGATGCCTGCGGCGGATACTGCGGCTGCGGGGTGCCGCATGGCGGTGATCGGGACGCCGCCCGGCTCGATGACCGCGGCCCAGACCATGCGCCAGGCGTCGTCCCACAGCCGTGATCGGGGTGCTTGCGGCGACGGTTTCGGGCTGACCATTGACCACTGAAACGGCGTTCAGGCACGGCCGTGGAGTTGGTCGGGAGCGACCGCAGTCGCTGGAGAGAGAAGATTCAGGACTCTGCGTGCTGTAGGAGCCTCCGGGCGATGGCGGTGATCAGCACCATGCGGAAGCGTGCCTCATCGGCGTTGGATCGGCCGGGGTGAGCGCCTTCGGGGTGCGAGATGTCCCAAGCCCCTTGCAGGAGGCGGCCCCAGCTCTCCGGCACGACCTTCTTCTGATCGACCATCCAGTTGACGGCGGCGCCGCCCTTTTGGGTTCCCAAGTAGC
The DNA here is from genome assembly GCF_053610705.1 of Streptomyces sp. NPDC054872. Taxonomy (NCBI): domain Bacteria; kingdom Bacillati; phylum Actinomycetota; class Actinomycetes; order Kitasatosporales; family Streptomycetaceae; genus Streptomyces; species Streptomyces sp. NPDC054872. The sequence goes on from NZ_JBSGYY010000037.1 coordinate 16,535, forward strand.
CATGCTGATGCGCGACCCGGAGGATCAACTCTTCAAGCATGGGCCGGAGTGCGCCATTGCTCGCCTCGTAGTTGTGGTGGTTGAGGTTGTCGATCGCCTGCTTGTAGTGGTTGAGGGCGACGTCGTAGCCGGCGGTGGCGAGCTGGGCCTCCAGCGCAGTGATCTCCTGGGCCATCTCCGCGCCTGGGGCTTCGGTCGGGCGGATGTGATAGCCGATAGGCCCCTGGTCGATCTCGATCCTGCCGAACAGGCCGTCGGGCTTCCGGATTGTCGGGTCTTCCCACTGCAGGTCGTAGCCGTCCGCGAGGAGTGCATCCCCGAGTCGGAACAAGAGGCTTTCCGGGCCGTGCGTGTCAGGGTGTCGGAAGTCGCCGGTCAGCTCCTTGGCGAACGCCAGTAGACCCCGGTGTGCGTCCTTGTCCCCCTTCTGGGCTGCCTTCCGAGCGTTCATCAAGGTCAGCTGGACCAGCCTCTCCTTGGAGGAGTCCTCCGTGATGAATCGGTCCAGATCAGCGGCGAGGAGGCTGGTGGTGATGGCGGTCTTGAGCCGTATGACAGCGATCTTGGTGAGGACGGCCAGGGTTGGGCTCGACAGGGTCTGCATGAATGGACATCCTCGGTGAGTAAGGGGCTGTTCGTCACGTCGTTTCGCGAGACGTCACCGCTGTGCAAATTGAGTTGAAAGGCCGTCGGCTCGAGGGAGCGGTATTCAGCCTGGTGACGCCTCGGGCAGCCTCTAGGTCCGTCAGTAGCTTCGTGTTCTCAAGAGTTAGCCGCATGATCTCGGCGGCGATGGCCAAGTGCTGGGTGCGCTGGGGCGGCGGCCGTTGTCGTCCGCTTGCCCCAGGGTTTGCAGTTGACCGTTAACCACTTCCTCAGCTGGTTGCCGGCCGCTTGGAGGGGATGGGGGTCAGGCGAGCGACGCCCGAGGCGGCTTCAAGTTCTTCTCTCAGCTTCTGGTTCTCCAGGGTGATGCGCTGGATGTGGCAGGCGGCGAGTGTGAGGGTCTCGGTGAGCTCGCGGTTGTGACGCTTGAGCTTGGCGTTTCGGGCGACGAGCCTGTCGTAGCGGGTCGGTTCGCTTGGGGCTCCTGGCGTCGGCGGTGCTGACCGGAGGGCGGCGATCTGCGTTTCCATGACCGCGATGGCTCGTGCGACGGGTTCGCCGACGATCCAGGTCGCCGGTACTCCTCTCGGGTCGTCCTGGCCTTTGAAGGCGATCCCGTCGACCTTCCAGCGGTAGGGGCGTCCCTCGGGGTCCCCCTCGGTCCGCAGGCAGCCGCGCCGGAGCTCTTTGACTACTGGCGGGAGGGGGTTATTCCGAACGTGCACTATTCCCCTTCTTCTCCGGCCGTGGGCTTCGTCCCCCAGAACTCGTCCCTGACCCGAGCCGGGCTCCATGACATGGTTTCTGGTCATGCGAGTCAGGGGCGAATGACGCTATCTCAGCAGCCGGCGGGCCAGGACTCGTGATGAGACGTGGCTCCGTGATCCGGTTCGGCGGTCACTCTCCAAGATCAGTGATCAGTGGTGGCTTTGCCACCAGACGAACACCAGGCCAAAGGCTGTAGTCCCGGCGGCATATCCGATCCCGCGCAGAGCGCCGTCGCCAAGTTCGCGGGCACCACTGGCCAAGACGTGCAACCACTTCCTAGGGGTCTGGTGGAGTACTGGCTCGCTGCCTTCCCTAGACTCACTCATGGGAACCCTTCTGTCCGACTCGATGGATACGGGTGGTTCCAGTCGGGCTCTCTCGGCCGAATGCTTGCCGGCTGGGCCGAGAGGGCCCGTTCGCACGAACCGCCTTTCCTGGAAAGGTAGTTGGCCCGGTTGATGCGAAAGTCTAGGGCGATATCTCGCAGCCCCGATGCGTACCCCTGTCCGACCGCCCGGAACTTCCATTCGCCCCCGTTGCGGCACAGCGCGCCGAAGATCATCTCGGTCTCCGTCGAGGCGTCCTCGCTCAGGTCGTAGCGGGCGAGCTCCTGGCCGTCGGCCTGGTTGACCACACGGATGAAGGCGTTGCTGACCTGGCCGAACGCCTGGCACCGTACGTCCGCGTCGTGGATCGAGACCGGGAAGACGATCTTGTCGCAGGTGGCGGGCACCTTCGTCAGGTCGACGATGAGCGACTCGTCGTCGCCCTCGCCCTCACCGGTGAGGTTGTCGCCGGTGTGCTCAACCCAGCCCTCTGGGCTCTTGAGGTTGTTGTAGAAGACGCAGTACTCGTCGCCGAACACCCGCCGCTCGCGCACAGAGGGCGCTGGCGTCGAGGTCGAGGTCGGCTCCGGTGGTGGAGCGCGCGTCCGGCGCCGGACGCGGGAGAGCGGTTCGCTCAGACGTTGACGCCGAAGTCCTGCGCAATGCCGCGCAGGCCCGAGGCGTAGCCCTGGCCGATGGCGCGGAACTTCCACTCCGCGCCACTGCGGACAGCTCGCCGAAGACCATCGCGGTCTTGGTCGACGCGTCCCCGCTCAGGTCGTAGCGGGCGAGCTCCTGGCCGTCGGCCTGGTTGACCACACGGATGAAGGCGGCTCCGGTGGTGGAGCGCGTGTCCCAGCGGCAATCGACGGGCGGATCGCGCAAGTACCCGGCCGGCGAGACCGCCGAAACGGTGACGTTCCCGACCGTGTCGCCGCTGGTTACCAATTAATGGTCCCTGTCCTTCACGGGGTGCATGGCATGCAGACCCTCGCCCTAGCCGAGCAGCAGCGCGCGAGCCACGGCACCAGATAGTTGGGCTGAACGCTGGGCCCGAACTTCGAGGGTCACCACGCGACCCGCCAGCAGATGTCCGCCCAGCCGGCGTGTGCGGCGGACCTCGGTGCTTGGCTGTCAGCTTGTGGATCAGCAGGTAGAGACCGCCGGGGGTGTGCAGGGCCCGGTGCGGGGGGGGCCGATCTCCCAGGTGACCGTCTCGAACCATCGCTGCGGCCCGCGGCGCCGTTTGATGAGGGTGAGCTCGACAACCCGGCCATCCAGGATCTTGTGCTGTGCGGGCAGTTCCTTGATCGTCTCGCCGGTGCGCTCGGTCAGAGCACACAGCATGACCATCAGCGGCGCCAGGTCCCGTAGCTGCAGAAACAAGTGCTGGGCCAGCGCGATCCGTCGCGTCAGATGGTCGTGACGACCGTCATCGCTCAGCCGCGGAACCCTTCCGCTGGCCGCCATGTCGGCCAGCAGGGCCGCCTTCCCGTCGCTGGCGCCGTCGCCGTGGCGGCGTACGAGTTCTTCCCCGACCCCGATCCGGTCGCGGGTCTGGGCAACATCGGCCCGTGCCGCGGCCAGCAGCCGCTCGAACTCGGCGTCGGAGTAGCCGGCCTGGCCGAAGCCGCGGGATCTTGGCTGCCGCCGATTCAAGGAGTCCCGGGCTTCGGGTGCCAGGAGTGAGACGATCGCGTCCATGTCGAGCAGGAGCTTGATGTCCTGCACGTCCTTGAAAGCCGTTTCCTCGCCCGCCTGGGCCGTGCGGAACCGTACGAACCCTTCGACGTGAGCGGCGGTGAGCCGGCCGGGATCGGGCGGGGTGGGAAGTCGGGCCAAGTACCGCATCCAACGACCCAGGCACCACCAGACTCCCGATGCTGAGGTTCGAGTGCGCAGTGCGCCGCCGGGGCCCGTTCGCTGGGCGAAGGCTCCGGCCAGCGGGATCCACCAGCCCGGCAGCGGCAGCCGGACTATGTCGAAGACGTCGTGACGGCCATCGTCGCCATGGAAGAAGACCACCGTCGCGCCCGCGGGACCTGCCCTCACCGGGCCGGGCGGGTCGTACTTGCCCGGCGGCAAGACCGACGGCCGGCCTGGCCCCGTGCTGCCACGGCCCCGGCGGGTCACCGGACCGCTTCCTGTTCCGCGTCGGCCGGGACGGCGTCGTCGCCGATCTGGGTCAGCGGGGTGTCTCTCGGGTCGTCCCAGGTGTCCGGGACCAAGGCCATGCGGGTTTCCATCTCCAGCTCCTGGAGGGCGTGCAGATAGATCAAGGTCGTCAGGATCGACCGGTGTCCGAGCCTGCAGCGGACCCAGTCCAGCGGGTCGCCGAAGATCCGGGTGTAGTGCCCGCGCTGCTCGGAGTTGAGTTCAGCGAGCTGGGCGACGTGGGCCCGCTGGAGCTGTTCGAGGGTGACCACCGCGAATGTGTGGCGCAGGAGGTGGGCGTGTGCTTCGACCAGCACATTGGCCTTGTGACAGCGGTCGTTGGCCGTGCAGAACACCGCCTGCCAGCCGGAGATCGACATCGTCAGCCCGTTCTCGTTCAGCCAGAGCATCGCGGGTTCCAGACCGTGGTAGCGCTGGCGGACCGCCCACTCGTAGAACTGGTTGACCAGCGACACCTCGTGATTCCAGGTGCTGCCCTCGACATGCGGTCCTGCGTCATCCCGGCGGCGCCACTGGTGGAACGCCAGGTGGTCCCCCTCCGTGGCGGCCCGCCACGACTTCCCACCGCGCGCGGTATGCAGGAACGAGAAGAACCGGGCCAGGGCTCGGGCCCCGTGGCGTTGCTGTTCCACGGCGCTGTCAGATTCGCCTGAAGGAAGTACGAGTTGAGCTCGACGTCGTACTCGAGCCGCGGCGAAAGCAGGAACGGCAGGCCGTCCGGCAGGCCTGCCTCATCCAGCCACGACACCAGGTCGCCGGGCCGTACGTCCAAAAGAACGCGTGGTCGTGGGCGCAGGCATGTCGCGGCTCACGAGGTGCACTGTCCACCCGGGTCTGCTCAACACCCGCGGTCACTAACCGGTCACCGGTCAGTGACCTTCTTCCGTGGCCGCTCCAGGTGCGTATCTGATCTGCGGTCGCGCTCAGCCTTCGCGGATACGGCCGTCACCCGATCGTGGCCGTTCTGAAGAGGCGCCCTCACTTCGGCACCTCCGGCAGCGCCGGCACCGTCGAGACGGGCTGGATAGTGGACTCCCACTCCCCGGTCCGCGTGTTCTTGAACCGAAGATGCAGCACCTCGAACTCGTCCGGCACCCAGTCGAACTCGCCGACCTCGTCCCGATCGGAGATCTGGTGTTCCGCAAACAGTTTGGCGAGCTCGATGTCCGTGGACGCCTGCATGATGAACTTGCCGACCTTAACGACGTGCATCACCGGACGACCCTGCGCCTCCGCCTCCCGGACGCTCTCCCAGAACGGCTCGTACCTCCTGTCGGACTTGGTCATCCCAACCCACTCGTCGCGCCTCATCTCGCTCACTTCGGCCCCTCCAGCTTGCTCGTCGTCACCGGCGTCCAGCTCTGCACATACTCCACCTTCGGCGCCTACGCGACAGCCAGGCGTTTGGCCTCCTGCACGGACTCCGGTTTTGCCCAGCGTCATGCTGCACGCATCTAGTGAGGAACGTCAGAGGCAATCGGCAGCTTTGACCGACTTCAAAGATCCTCAGCGGCACCCACACGCCCCGAGGTACCGCCACCACGGACTGGTGCTGACCACCTATGCACAAGGGTGCGAGTGCCGGCCGTAGGAAGACGTCGGGCATGGCAGGAGAACTGGGCCGCCGGGTGGCCGAGGCATCAACCGGATGCCTGCCGCAGCAACGGGGCTATGCCTCGCCGTCGAGATCGCGCTGCCTGTCAGCGAGGTACTCCCGGACGAGGCGGCCGAGCACTTCCCCCTCGTGCGCGCGCTCGTTGAAGACGGCGCGCTGGAAGGCTCTGACCTCCTCCCGCTCCAGGAACGCGTACAGGAGCCTCGCCTGCGGATGGAAGTCACCGCAGCAGATCAGGCGCGTGCAGCGCCCCTCCAGCTCCCTGACCTTCGGGGTCCGCCATGGGTAGTGCGGGTACCTCTTGAGCTCCGCCTTGCAGCGACCAAGGATCTTGAACAGCTCAGTCTTGTTTCCCCACTTCTCCTCTCCGTAGTGCAGCTCGAACCACTCGCGGCGATCCGCGTCGGCTATCTCTCGCTGAACCCGTTCCACGCGCCTTGTGATGCCGGCGAAGACCTTCGGGCTCATCCTCCACTTGGAGCGCGTCAGCTCCGGATATCGGTGGCAGATATCCATATCTGCAACCCAATGCGCGGCGCTCTCGTGCTTGCTTTTCCGGAGGTTGCAGGGCTTGCAGGCAGGGACGAAGTTCCACCAGATGTCGTGGCCTGCCCCGGCGATCGGCCTTTCGTGGTCCAGTGTGGTGGATGGGGAGCGGCCGCAATACACGCACAGGCCACGTTGCGCAGTCAGCACCATCAGCCACACCCAGGCCTTCTGCTTGCCTCTGTCACCTCGGCGAATAGCTTCCACTGCACCCCTCCTGCCCGTAGCTGGCTAAGCGGGACCGTAAGACAGGGCACTGACAATCCGAAGCCGTCGGTCGATCGTCACGCGGTTCGACGGGGAGGCAAAGACGTCGCGGCGGGTCAGTGCGCGGTGCAGCTGCCCCAGAACACACACCACGTAGGCGTCGCTGTCCACCGCTCCCTCAGGCAGCGCGGTGTTGGAGTACACCGCCTTCTTCCACGCAGCATGGCGGTGAGCATTGCGCGGAACTCGTCGACGAGGGCCTGGTCTTCGGGCGTAGTGGCGCAGGGCGCCTGGGCGCAGCGGCGGAGGAATCACTTCATAAAGGGTTCCAGTTCGATGGCCGGTCGGGGCAGGGCGAGAAAGTCGGGGTGCTCCGGGGGTTCAGCAGCGCGTCGGCCGTCACGGGCCGCCACACCTGGGAAGGCGGGGACATCGAAGCGCCGCCCCCGGGCCGCCGGGGGCGGCGCTTTGGGTGCTGTGCGGCGCCCCCTGTCCAAGCGGAGTGTTCACGCATGCGCGGGCCAAGGGCGTCGAGCTGTAGAGAGTCTGCGCTACTGTCCTTGATCCAGTCCGAAGAGGGGGAGCATGGCACAGCAGGGGCGGACAGCCAGAGCACGGCGATGGTGGCGCAGCACCCCACCGTTGATTCGGAACTTCAGCATTGTGCTGCTTACCCTCGGCGCCCTTCTCACTAGCACAGGTCTTTGGCTTGACCACACACACTGGTGGGAGGGGCACAGTTTCTTCGTCAACCTTGTTTCCAGCCTCACATCGCTGTGCTTCGGCGTTCCCACCGCCTTGCTTATCCTCAGCCACCTCGGGAACGCCCAGGCGGATTTCCGCCGGACCCAGCGGACCAAGGACTTCGCGCGGGCCGAGATCCACGAGTTCCACATAGCCCTGACCAGAATCTTCAGCGTCGCCACCCCCGCGGCCGTGGCCTCCGAGGCCCGGACCCTGCTCAGTGACCTGCACCGCCTGCGTCAGCTAAGAGACAGTGATGGATCAGCAACAAGGAAGTTTCTCCGTGACTTCAACGCTCTGCTAGACCTCGGCCGGGGGCCAACACAGTCGTACCGGCAACCGACTAGCTGGGAAGCTCTGGCTGCCGACCGCTGGCAGTGGAGGAGACTCGAGACGTGGCACATCCGGGTTGAGACCCAGTGGAGGGTCCTGAGCGATGAGGTACGCCCCAAGATCACCGAATGCGGCTTGCGCTGGCTTTCGAAGTCTCCGGCTGCGGCAGCCGAACAGGCAGTACGGCGGCTCTTGAGCGAGAACAAGCGCAACCCCTGGATGGGACAGGAGGCCTTCGACGCACAGGACGCCGCGGCGGCCATGGGGCACTTCCTCAACGACCTGCGCGTCCTGTGCTCCACAGCAGAAAGCCTGGCCGCTTACTACCCGCCTTTGGACCCGCCCACTACACCCTGATCCAGTCCGGCAGCGCAGTTCCCGTTAGGGATTCACTCCTCTGCTATGCGCATGTCAGCGCGGGGCCAGCCGATCCGCCGGCGGGGGATGAGCACGTTGAGGTACTCCAGGAGTTGGTGGCAGCAGCGCCGCGCCCGACGGTTCGGGGGCGCGGCGCTGCTGCAGTGTTGACCTGAGATCCGGATCCGGACGGACTGATTCGGTATGCGGGAGGGTCACGCGCCAGCTGTATCTGCGCCCGATTTGCGCGTGTTGATGACCGGTATGGTGGCGGGCAGGCCCGCGGCACGGGCCGCGAGTTGGTGGCGGATCTGGGCGATGCTCGTGATGGCCACCGGTTTGTCGTCGCCGCGAACTCCCTTCCGCTGCCGGGATCTACCTGCTCTAGCTTCCGCCCGCGGAGGCTGGGGACAGGGATTGATGGGCCATCAGGCCAGGGCCCGACACGGAGGCACCAGCCGTCCCAGCACAGGCCCCTGGGGAGTAGGGTTTGCCTCGGACTTGATCCACTCAAATAGAAAAAGCCCCGCGGACCTTGAGCAAGTCGCGGGGCTCTCGGCCGGAGGTAACTCCGACCCGGCGACCCACCTTTGATCAGAAAGGCGGACGCATGATGCAGGGTACCCGCCCCTGCCTGCGGACACACACCAGGGCACCAGCCGTGGCAGCGACGACACCAGTGTCGCTCCGGCAGCGTGCCCTCTTCGCTTTCTGCGCCGAACCGAGCGCGGGCACACCTGTCCCCCAGCGGGGGTGGTGTTTGTAAGGAAGTAAGGCGGCTTCTGCCGCCGGGACGCCCGGCCACCCAGGTGATTAGCGGTCACCTCGGCTAGCGCCCCACATGCCACCGGACGGGCTTAGCGGGCCCATCCGAAGCGGCTGGTCAGACGGTTAGCGGCCGTCCAACCGTTCGAACACGGTTCTACCCGAACCAACGAGGTCCCAGAGGGGGCTTCGTTGTGCCTTCGACCAAAAAACCGAAAGGCAAGACCCATGGTGCAGCATCGTGCTGCCTTTTGTCAGCTCTGCCGTGCCCGGATGGCGCAGAATGCCCCGTCATCTCGGTCACGTTTCAACCACCCGTCGCCTTCCACCTGTTCCCAAAGATTCAGATATGCGGGATTTCAGGGCGTCTCGTACTTTCGTGCGATCGCTGCGCGGTGATCATCGTGACCGCCGCCCTACTCGAGGCGCCCTCCCGGATCCCATCTCCGCGGTCCGCGCCCGAGACGGCCGACGAGTCCTGCGTACTGTGGGTGCCGCCGCAGGAGCAGTGGCTGTCGACGACGTCGGGTCGACTGGCCGCAGACGGCTACTCGTGGCTGCAGGCTGTCCATTGGGTCACCGGGTCCGGCATGTACGACCCCCGCCGCTACCGGTCGCACGGGCCGCGGGCTTTCGGACGGACCACCGTGCGTGTGGCCCAGGAGCTCGCACAGTTGTCCCCGTGCCGTCCTGGCATCGCATATCTGGTTCGCCGCACCGGCCTGAGCGAGCGCAGCGTGGAATATCACCTGTCGATGATGCGGGAGGCCGGGTTGCTGGCGTACATCGTCCGGGGGACCCGGGTGCGCGGGCAAGCGGCTCAGGCATCGGAGTTCGCGCGGATGGTCCCTGCCGAGTTCGACGCTGCGTTGGGTATCCGCACGGTGCAGCGGGACGAGACAGCCCCTGTCTACACGCGTGCGGCGGCCGGGATCTCTACGTCAGGGCGGCAGTTGATGGCGAAGCTCGGACGGAAGGCTACCCGGACGACCCGCAAGCCTCGGGCAGGGACGTCGTCGACGACCTCGGGGCGGGGGACCAAGCAGGGTGCTGGGGCGGGTGTCTCGGCCGGAGCCCGTTGCACCCCAATGCAGGTGGGTTCAACAACTACTTCTTCTGCGGGTACTACTTCCTTCCCCCCTGAGAGCAAGCTCGCCAGCGGGGACAGCAAGTCATCGCCCCCGAAGAAGCCCAATCGCAGGAGTCGGCGCAAGCTCAACCGCGTGGGACGCCGCTACCAACTGGCGTACGAATTGATTCAGCAGGTCGACTGGCTGAGCCGATGCGCCGTGCGCCCGATCGCTTGGGTGGTAAAGGACGTCGCGGATGCCGGGTGGACCGCGGAAGAGGTTCGGGGCTGGCTTCATGTGCGCGGTGGCGCCAGCCAAGTGCGGCGTGCTTCCGGACTGCTAGCCGTGCTGCTGAAGGGCGCGGAGACGGTACTGGACACTCCCAAGAAGCGGACCGATGCCGTCGCTCGGTGGCGTCACGCTCAGGAAGTCTCACGGCAGTGGCACATCGAGGAGGTCCGTGACCGGCGCGAGCAGGCCGCGCATCCCTGCCAGAGCCCGTCTAACCGCGACGTGCAGCGGCATGTGAAGGACGCTTTCGAACAGGTCCGTCGGACGGCCGGCCTCAGGCTTCGGGGAAGTGCTCCGCTCGTGGTCGAGGAGCCTTGCTTGCGGGAGGTGGTGGGGGAGGACGAGCTGCGGGAGCTGCTGGAAGTGACGTGGGGTGAGCTCATGATGGGTGAGACGAGTCGCGTGACCTATGCCGTGGATGCAATGGGCCGCAGCTGGGCTGAGGACGTCTTCGGAGCCGAACTGGTGCAGCGCGGTCTGAACCTCGCGTGCATGACTTCCCTGACGGAGGTGGGGAGTGGCTGAGGGTGCGCCTCCTCGAACGCCTTGCCGACATGGGTCTGGAAGTCGAGGGCACGTCCGGGGACCATCCCTGCGGGTGCAGGGAGCGCCTCGCCCTCGAAGTGGGTGGGGGTCTACTGGGGGTCATCCCCACAGGTGCGGGGAGCAGGTGGCGAGGCTGGCAGCGGGGCGGCGGGTGACGGGGCCATCCCCGCGCGTGCGGGGAGCAGGCTCGTTCACCAGGCATTCTGCCGCCACCAACCCGGAGAACTCAGCACTTTCACCGAGTCCGGCAAAGCGGGTAGAACACCCCGCACCTGCTCGCAAGGCATCCGGCGGGGGAGCGCATCGATCTCCACTCCGACTCTTTCGGATCTTGATTCGGGGAGTCCGTACGCCGCCTGCCCGCGCATATATTGGCGAAGTGGACGAAGCCGAAGCGAGCGGTCAGGTGTGGAGAGACGAGATTCGCGTGCGTCCGACGGCTGAGCAGGATCGGGACGCGTTGGCACGGCTTGTCGAGGTAGGCGCGGACCCCTTCGAAGTCGAGTTGTACGAACGCGCGACGGATCCTCAAGTGCTTTCGATCGATCGCGCCCAGAGGTCGCGGGCCGGGCAGTACGCTAGGCACGTGCGGCGACTTCGAGAGCGCCAGCAGCGCCAAGGCAGTTGAGTAGCATGATCATCCGATCGTTGGCCTGGGTGTGTCGTTGACTGACGCCCAGTGGGCACGCATCGAGCCGTTGCTGCCGAACCGGACACCTCGGCGGGGTGGGCGCTGGCAGGATCCCCGGCAGGTGACGACTGCAATCGCCTTCCAGCACCGCGCCGGCACGCCATGGATGGACCTTCCCGAACACTTTCGGATCGTGGAGGGCGTTCCCAACCGGCTGCGGGCCTGGGCCGCCTACAGCACCTGCGAGAAGGCGTTCACCACTTCGCTCGCCCAGGCCGACACTGACGGCGACCTCGATTGGGTCGTCGCCGTCGACTCCACGGTCGTCCGCGTTCACCAGCGCGTGGCCGGGGCCCGCCGGAAGAGGTTCCGGCTGGCGAGCCTGACCACCGTGTCCTCGGACGCTCGCGCGGCGGCCTGACAACAAGATCCACCTCGCCGCCGACAGCCGATGCCGGACCTTGGCCTTCGTCCTCACGACGTCCCGCGATTGAGCACGTCGGAGTTCCTGGGACCTTTCCCGCACGCGCGAGGGCAGCTTGCTAGCGCCGACTTCGGCGGACATCTCAGGACCATCCCCGCGCGCGGGGAGCAGGGCCCCGACCAGGGCGCTGCCTTCGCGAAGTCGGGACCGTCCCCGCGCGTGCGGGGAGCAGAGGACGTACCGCGCGGCATCAAGGGTCATCTCGGATCATCCCCGCGGGTGCGGGGAACACTTCGTCACCAGGTCGGAAAGAACGAGCAGCGCGGGACCATCCCCGTGGGTGCGGGGAGCGCTCACCCTTGATCCGGTCGTGCTTGCGGTAGTGGGGACCATCCCCCGCGGGTGCGGGGAGCACCTGAACGTCTCCTCCTTCCTGGTCCGCGCGGTGGGACCATCCCCGCGGGTGCGGGGAGCAGGCGGGCACGTCCATCGCGGACCGGCAGGAGCTGGGACCATCCCCGCGCGTGCGGGGAGCAGTTGATCGACCAACCGGACACGCCCAGCACGTAGGGACCATCCCCGCGCATGCGGGGAGCAGCAGAGGGAGGTGAGTAGCTCGAGGCCGGCCGGGGGACCATCCCCGCGCGTGCGGGGAGCAGGGCGTCACCTTCCTTGACGACACCGGCCGCATGGGACCATCCCCGTGGGTGCGGGGAGCACATCACCGAGTGGGCGACGACCCTGTACGCCGAAGGACCATCCCCGCACGTGCGGGGAGCGGTACCTGGACCCTAGCGGGCGCGCGTTCTCCGAGGGACCATCCCCGCGCGTGCGGGGAGCAGTGGAAGTCGTCTGCCTCGTCGCCGACGCCGTAGGGACCATCCCCGCGCGTGCGGGGAGCAGTTGGGCCAGCGCACCGTCATACCGCCGGCCCCGGGACCATCCCCGCGCGTGCGGGGAGCAGGGACGGAAGCGAGCCATCGTGCAGTCCTCCTGGGGACCATCCCCGCGCGTGCGGGGAGCAGGGGACTTTCCCCGTCGCTCTTTCCGAGCCCGAAGGACCATCCCCGCGCGTGCGGGGAGCAGTCGGCCGCGGTCGTCGCGGTGTCGAGCTGGCCGGGACCATCCCCGCGCGTGCGGGGAGCAGACCTTGGCGATGGAGGCATCGGAGACGCCCTGTGGACCATCCCCGCGCGTGCGGGGAGCAGGCTCTTTCACCAGGCATTCTGCCGCCACCAACCGGTAGAACTCAGCACTTTGACCGAGTCCGGCAAAGCGGACACCGCCACAGCTCTTCTCCCCATAAGGCATCCCACTGGTGCGGGGAGCACTCGAGCTCAACCCTTGCTGCGTTTGTGGCGGGCCCCAACGTCTTTGGTCGAGGGAAACGGGGGTGCGGTGGGTCGGTGAGCCGGGGCAGCATGGCGGGGTGGCTGATCTGCTGTGGGATGACGTGAAGTGCTTCTTCGACCCGGACTTGATGGGGTCGTTGCCAGACGTGCGCGTCCCGGACGCCTCGGTGGAGGACTGGCAGGCGGTCCTCGATCTGGTCGTGGAGAAGGGCTGGAAGTGCCAGTACTCCGAGGGAGAGACGGTGTTTCCGGTGCCCCGGGCGGAGGCCGTGCTGTCCCGTCCGGCGGATGCCGAGTGCCCGACCCTGCGAGTCTGGCCGGCTGCCGATGTGCTGGCGATCTTCCGTTTTCATGCCGACGATGAAATCGACTTCGACGTCGACCTGCGGGAGTTGCAGGGCCAGGAGCACCTAAATGTGTTCTGCGACTTCCTTCGGGAGATCGGGCGGCGGCTTGGCAAGCCGGTGCTCATGGACCCGGAAGGCGACTCCGGCCATCCGGTGCTCGGCTTCGGCATTGAGGCCGATCAAGTCGTTCTCCTCGCAGACCCGCAGGTCAGGTAACCGCTGCGGCGGGCTAGGGTTCGTGGAACGTTCCGCCGTGGAGCATCGCGAACAGCACGCCGGCCCGGCGCCCGGCGAGGCAGAGCACGGTCTGGGTACGGTGCTTCCCCCTGGGCAATCTCCTTGTCGAAGTAGGCCCGAGAGGCCGGATCGCTCAAGGCGGTGAACGCGGAGAGGAAGAAGGCCCGGTTGAGCTGCTTGTTTCCCCGCCGGGACGGCTGTTCACCGCGGACCGATGAGCCCGGGCTCCAGGTCGCCGGGGAGAGACCCGCGTAGGCGACGAGGTCGCCGGCGGTCGGGAAGGTGCTGCCGTCACCGACCTCGATCAGGATGCGTGCTCCGGTCCTGACGCTCCCGGCATCGACGGCAGGACTTTGGAAAGAAGGTGGGCGCCGTGTCCGCAGTCCCGCCTCCGTGGCAGAGCGGCTGACAAGCCGCGTAGTCGCCCCGCACCGCAGGCCCGTGTCAATGCCGCCCTGGGTAGCGGGTACGGGTACGTACCCGTACCATGGGGTTATGGGAAGGAACGCTATGCCTGATGCCAACGTGAGAATCCCCGAGGACGCCAAGGACCGGTTGGCGGCCATCGCGGCCAGCGAAGGACTATCCCTGCGGGCCTACCTCGCGCGCCTGGCCGACACCCTCCTGACTCCCCAGGAACGCACCGAACGGGCTGAGCAGGCACGCGCCGCCCTGCAGGAGTGGACCGGATACGCCCCCAGCACCACCGAACAGCAAGAACTGGATGCCGAGCTCGACCGGCGCCTGGCCAAGGCCACCGGCCGGTGAACGACACCCACATCATCCTGGACGCAACAGCGATGGCCGCGGCCGGCGCCGGCAACGTGCTGGTCTCCCGACTGATCCACCGCGCTCACGCCGAGGCCGGCTGGTACCTGTACGCCCCCACCTGCGTGCTCGTCGAAGCAGACCGCGCGCGGCCCGGAACAGCCGAACACCTCGCCGCACTGCCCGGCGTCACCGTCCTCGACCTGGACCTGCCCGCCGCGCTCGCGGTAGCACAACAGCAAAGCTGGGCCAGCGCCCACACCGAGTACGCCGCCCAGCCCACACCGGACCGCCCCGACGGCGCGATCGTAGCCACCATCGCCCCAGAACAATGGGAAGGGCGCCCCGTCCGGGTCCTGGACGTACGTGCGTGACAGGACCACGAGACGACAACTGAGAGCGACCTAGCTAGCCGAACCTTCCGCGCGAGTACGGGGGAGCAGCCGACGAATCCGGTGAGACTCGGGACCATCCCCGCGGGTGCGGGGAGCACAGCTTGGCGTTCCACGGGTCCGAGCCCGCCGTGGGGCCATCCCCGCGGCGGGGAGCACTGTGCCATAACGCGCCGACGAGAACGGGAGTGGGGACCATCCCCGCGGGTGCGGGGAGCACCACGTCGCCGATCATCCGTTCGCGGTGCTGTCGGGACCATCCCCGCGGGTGCGGGGAGCACTCCTGCTCGCGCCACCTGCCGGTGGGCAAGTCGGGACCATCCCCGCGGGTGCGGGGAGTACTTGGAGACCATCGCGATGGACTCGGACATCTCGGGACCATCCCCGCGGGTGCGGGGAGTACACGCCTGCCGCGATCTCCGCCGCGGTGACCGAGGGACCATCCCCGCGGGTGCGGGGAGCACGCCGGAATGAGTTCCTCGCGCGCCTCCGGAGTGGGACCATCCCCGCGGGTGCGGGGAGCACGCCTCAACTCCCTGGGGCAGAACAACCCGGAGGGGACCATCCTCGCGGGTGCGGGGAGCACGCCTCAACTCCCTGGGGCAGAACAACCCGGAGGGGACCATCCTCGCGGGTGCGGGGAGCACGTCTCGTGGGGCGGCACATCTGCCGTCCAGTCGGGACCATCCCCGCGGGTGCGGGGAGCACTGGTACGCCGACGACGCCCAACGGCGACTGAAGGGACCATCCCCGCGGGTGCGGGGAGCACTCGGTGCGGGCGCCTTGGTCGCGGCGCCCCACGGGACCATCCCCGCGGGTGCGGGGAGCACCTCGCTGGCAACCCGCGCAAGGTGTACCGCCAGGGACCATCCCCGCGGGTGCGGGGAGCACAGCCTCACCTACGCGTGGTCCAACGGGCAGACGGGACCATCCCCGCGGGTGCGGGGAGCACTACTTCCCGCCGAGACTTTCGATGTAATTGCTGGGACCACCCCCGCGGGTGCGGGGAGCACTTCGTCGTCGAAGGGCACGCCGGCCAGACGGAGGGACCATCCCCGCGGGTGCGGGGAGCGCATCGTGATGTTCCTCTTCGGGGTCTTCGTGGTGGGACCATCCCCGCGGGTGCGGGGAGCACCAGCCGAGGCAGCGGGTGGGCTCGGTGGTGGTGGGACCATCCCCGCGGGTGCGGGGAGCACGAACCGGAGCCACAAGCTGCGGCCCTGGATCCGGGACCATCCCCGCGGGTGCGGGGAGCACCTTCCAGCCGGTTCCGGAAGTGATCGGGGTGGTGGACCATCCCCGCGGGTGCGGGGAGCACGGCAAGCCGGACCCCTCGACGTCCATCGCGGCGGGATCATCCCCGCGGGTGCGGGGAGCACCTCAGCGCGCCGAACGCAGTCCCGGCTGCACCGGGACCATCCCCGCGGGTGCGGGGAGCACCCTCTCCCACCGCTACGGCGGGGAGACCGCCGGACCATCCCCGCGGGTGCGGGGAGCACCGGTTGCCCTTACCGGAAACGGCCAGCCGCGTAGGACCATCCCCGCGGGTGCGGGGAGCACTACACGTCGAGGGCGCCGCCGTCGATGGCGGCGGGACCATCCCCGCGGGTGCGGGGAGCACTGGTGGCCTCGGGTGCACGACCTTCGCCATGTGGGACCATCCCCGCGGGTGCGGGGAGCACCCTCCGCGACCTGCGGGTCTATCGCTGCCGAGTGCTGGTTTCGAGCAGTTTCGCCGATTCGGCCATAACACGCATAAGCGGCATCGAGCTTATCGACTTCCTTAGTCCTCGTAGATGTGTGTGCGTCGGAAGGCGTGAGGGCGGATGGTATGTCGTGCTGTGAGCTGCTTTCCGGATTCTCCTTGATCTGTTCGTAGAGGGGCGCGCTTTCGCGGTATTGCTGCCGTGTTCTCGAGTTGGCGTGTATGCCTGTGGCATGGCGGTTGAGGGGGAGTTACGTGCGGGGCTGGGGGGTCGGCTTGCGGGGCCGGTGCGTTCTGTGTGGGCCAAGCACGACCGGGATACCGATGGCTGGCTGCCGTTGTGGCGGCACATGGGCGACAGTGCGGCGGTGGCCGGGTTGCTGTGGGACGAGTGGCTGCCCGTGAGTGTGCGGGCGTTGATGGCTGAGGCACTGCCGGGCGGGGCTAACGATGCCCGGTCGCTGGTGGTGTGGCTGGCAGCGGTGCATGACATCGGCAAGGCAACGCCGGCGTTCGCGTGTCAGGTCGATCAACTTGCCGACGAGATGCGGCGGCAGGGCCTTGAGATGAGGACCCGGCGCCAGATCGGGGCCGATCGTGCGATGGCGCCGCACGCGCTGGCGGGGCAGGTGCTGCTAGCCGAGTGGCTGGAGGAGCGGCACGGCTGGTCGGCCCGGCAGAGCGGGCAGTTCACGGTCGTTGCGGGTGGCCACCACGGGGTGCCGCCGGAGCATGGACAGGTTGCTGATCTGTTCGACCGTCCGCATCTGCTGCGGACGCCGGGGAGCAGTGCGAAGTTGTGGCGGCGGGTGCAGGAGGAGTTGCTGGAGGCGTGTGCCGAAGAGTACGGCGTGCGCGAGCGGCTCGAGGCCTGGCAGACGGTGAAGGTGTCGCAGCCGGTGCAGGTGCTGCTCACCGCCGTGGTGATCGTCGCTGACTGGATCGCCAGCAACCCGGACCTGTTCCCGTATTTTCCGCAGGAGACCCGTACCGGCGAGGAGCGAATCGCGGCGGCCTGGCAGGGGCTGCGGTTGCCTGCTCCGTGGCGGGCTGAGGAGCCGGCTGGGACGGCGCGGGAGGTGTTTGCATCGCGGTTCGATCTGCCGCCGGGGGCGAAGGCCAGGCCCGTGCAAGAAGCAGCGGTCCGGCTGGCACGTGAGATGCCCGCGCCTGGACTGATGATTGTCGAAGCCCCCATGGGTGAAGGGAAGACGGAGGCGGCGCTCGCTGTCGCTGAGATCTTCGCGGCCCGATCCGGTGCGGGCGGGGTCTTCTTCGCCCTGCCCACGATGGCGACGGGGAACGCGATGTTCCCGCGGCTGCTGGCGTGGCTCGACCTGCTGCCCGCGCAGGAGGGCGCCCAGCGGTCGGTTCTGCTGGCCCATTCCAAGGCCGCTCTTAACGATGAGTACGCCCAGTTGATGCGCAGTAGCCGGCAGAGGATTGCTGCCGTTGACGTGGACGGCGAGGTGGGGCGGTGGCGGCCCTCGGACGAGACGCGGTCGGCTCCGGCCGAGTTGGTCGCCCATGCGTGGCTGCGGGGGCGGAAGAAGGCGATGCTGTCGTCGTTCGTCGCGGGGACGGTGGACCAGTTGCTGTTCGCCGGGCTCAAGAGCCGGCATCTGGTGTTGCGTCATCTGGCGGTCGCAGGAAAGGTCGTGGTGATTGATGAGGCGCATGCCTATGACACGTATATGAGTGTCTATCTGGACCGGGTGCTGTCGTGGCTGGGTGCCTACCGGGTGCCGGTGGTGGTGCTGTCCGCGACGCTGCCCTCGGCCCGTCGCCGTCAGCTCGCGGAAGCCTACGCCGGAGCCGGTGGTAAAACCGATGGGGCGGCGGGTGGTTTCGAGGAGGTGGATGGGGCCACCGCCTATCCGCTGCTGACCGCTGTGACGCCCGGTCAGGATCCGGTCGTCGAAGGGACCGCGGCCTCGTCCAGGGGTGGCGATGTCCATCTGGAACGGCTCGACGATGACCAGAGGGTGCTGGCCGAGCGGCTGGCGGCTGAACTGGTGGGCGGAGGCTGCGTCCTGGTTGTACGCAACACGGTCCGGCGGGTCTTGGAGACCGCGCAGTTTCTGCGTGAGCACTTCGGGGACCAGGCTGTGACCGTCGCGCATTCGTGTTTCGTCGATGTGGACCGGGCGGCGAAGGACGCCGATCTCCTGGCCCGGTTCGGGCCGCCGGAAAAGGCGGGCGGGCGGCGCCCGGCCGGGCCTCACATCGTGGTCGCCAGCCAGGTCGCCGAGCAGTCCCTCGACGTCGACTTCGACCTGCTCGTCACCGATTTGTGCCCGGTCGACCTGATGCTCCAGAGGATGGGACGCCTGCACCGCCACCAGCGCGGCATCGGACAGGCTAAGCGCCCCGAGCGGCTGCGTGCAGCGCGGTGTTGGGTCACCGGTGTCGACTGGAGCGGGCAGGTGCCGGTGCCGGTGCGGGGGTCGGTTGCCGTGTATGGGCCGTATGCGCTGCTGCGTTCCGCTGCCGTTCTGCTGCCCCACTTGGAGGGTGCGCGGCGGCCCGTGCGGTTGCCCGGAGACATCAGCCCTCTGGTCCAGGGCGCGTACGGCGAGGCACCTGTCGGCCCCGCAGCATGGGCCGATGCGTTCACCGTGGCGGGGGAGCGTCATGCGAAGCACCGTGCGGAGCAGGCTGGGAGGGCGGAGGTGTTCCGGCTGGATGAGGTGGGCCGACCGGGACGACCGCTGATCGGGTGGATCACGGCTGGTGTGGGGGACGCGGATGACACCCGGGCCGGGCGGGCCCAGGTCCGTGACAGCAAGGAAAGCCTGGAAGTAGTGGTGGTGCAGCGGCGCGCTGATGGGTCGCTGGCCACTTTGCCCTGGCTGGCGAAGGGCCAAGGCGGACTGGAACTGCCCACCGACCGGCCTCCGACGGCGGCTGCGGCGCGGGCCGCGGCCAGTTGCGGCCTGCGCTTGCCCATCCAGTTCTCACACGCCGATGTCATGGACCGTGCGATCGCCGAGCTGGAGGACCTGTACGTACCGGCGTGGCAGGGCAAGGACAGCCACTGGCTGGCCGGCCAGCTGATTCTGGCGCTCGACGCCGATTGTCAGACCTCCCTGGCAGGCTTTGCCCTCCGCTACAGCCCAAGCGACGGCCTTGAGGTGAGCAGTGACTGAATCCGATGAACCGGGCGCGTTAGACGCGGCGTTGACCTTCGATCTGACCAGCCGGCCGTGGATTTCGGTGCTTGATCAGAGCGGGATGCAGGACGAACTGTCGCTGCGGGAGGTGTTCGCCCGCGCGGGCCAGCTCCGTGGCGTGGTGGGGGATCTGCCCACACAGGAATTCGCCCTGATACGTCTGCTGCTCGCGCTGGCCCACGATGCGCTGCAGGGGCCGCGCGACACGGAACACTGGGCAGAGTTGTGGGCCGACGATGATTGTTTCGCGCCGGTCGCCGCCTACCTCGACGAGCACCACCAGCGGTTCGACCTGCTCCACCCTTCCACACCGTTCTTCCAGGTCGCCCAGTTACGCACCGTCCGCGACGAGGTGTTCTCACTCAACCGGATCGTCGCGGACGTCCCCAACGGGGAGCCGTTCTTCAGCTCCAGGATGCCGGCCGTCGAGCGGCTCGGCTTCGCCGAGGCGGCCCGCTGGATCGTACACGCGCACGCCTATGACACCTCCGGCATCAAGACGGGCATCGACGGCGATGGGCGGGTCAAGGGCGGCAAGGTGTACCCACTGGGGGTCGGCTGGGCAGGCTCGCTGGGCGGGGTGTTCGCCGAGGGGCGCACGCTGCGCGAGACGCTGCTGCTGAATCTGGTGGCCGCCGACACCAGCGGCGTGCGGATCTCAAGCGATGACGTGCCGGCCTGGCGGCGCGATCCGTGCGGTCCGGGCGCCTCGGGCCGCACGCGTCCCTCGGGGGTGTGTGACCTGTACACCTGGCAGAGTCGCCGGCTGCGTCTGCGCTTCGACGCGCAGGGCGCCTACGGCGTGATCCTGGGCTACGGCGATCCGCTCGCCGCGCACAACATGCACGGTGACGAGCCGATGACCGCCTGGCGCAGGAGCCCGGCGCAGGAGAAGAAGCGCGGTGAGCCGCTGGTGTACCTGCCGCGGGAGCATGATCCGGCCCGGTCGGCCTGGCGGGGTATCGAGGCCCTGGTGGCGGGGCGTGCGGAGGCGGGCCAGGGTGGTGAGGCAGCCAAGATGCTGCGGCCCGGCATTCTGGAATGGATCGCACGGCTGGTGACGGAGGCCGAGTTGCCCCGCGGCTTTTTGATCCGGGCGCGCGTGGTGGGGGCTGTTTACGGCACCCAGCAGTCGGTGATCGACGAGGTCGTCGACGACCGGGTGGCGATGGCGGTGGTGCTGCTGCATCAGCAGGAGCGGGTGTATGCCCGCCAGGCCATCGATGCGGTCGGGGAGACGGAGCGGGCGGTGACCGCGCTCGGTGATCTCGCCACGGACCTTGCGCGCGCGGCGGGCAGCGAGAGCGAAGGACTGCGCTCGGCCGCCCGCAGCCTCGGCTTCGCCGCCCTGGATGGCCCCTACCGCCTGTGGCTGCGCGACCTGGCCACGGCCCAGGACCCCGACGCGCACCGCACCCGTTGGCAGCAGGAGGCCCACCGGCACCTGCGGCGCCTGGGCGAGCAGCTCGTGAGACAGGCCGGCGACGCCGCGTGGGGCGGCCGGGTGGTGGCGACGAAGAAGGGCTCCGAGTGGCTCAACTCAGCGTCCGCGGAACGGTGGTTCCGCATCCGCCTGTCCAAAGCGCTCAGCGATCCCTACCCCTTCGACCGGCCGCCGGACGACGGCCGCCCGGCCCAGGAGCCCAACTCCTCGTTGGAGGCGCCCGCATGACCACCCTCACCACACCCCCCACCATTGTGCAGCGCGTCAGCACACTTACCAGCGACATCATCGCCCCGCTCCAGCGGGGGTATCTGGGCGACCAGTCCCACGCGGTGGGGGCGCTGGCCCGGCTGCGCCGGGGCGCGGGCAAGGAGTTCTCCCAGGTACCGGATCTGTGGGGGCTGGCCGACACCGGAGCCCTGCACGAGGCACCGGCAGACGGGGGGCGGTCGCTGCGCGAGGACGAACTGACCCGTGCCGAGGACGCGGTGCATGTGGCGCTCACTCTGTGGGCCCTGCACCAGCAGTCCCGCGGCACGGCCATGCACAAGCCCGGCTCCCACACCGCGCCCAGGGGACTCGGCTCGGCTGTACGGCAGTTGATGCCGCCGGGCGACATCGCCGAACCCATCCGCAAGCGATTCGTCCGGGCCGGCACCGCACCCGGCCTGCCCACCCTCGCCCAGCGGCTACGCGAGATCGTTCTCCTGCTGCGAAGCGCGGACATCCCCCTGGACTACGCCCTCCTGGCCGGGCAGCTCTACGGCTGGCAGGAGCCCACCGGACGCGAGGCCGTACGCCGGGCCTGGGGACGATCCTTCCACTCCTACCGGGCTCCCCAAAAGAGCAAGGAGCAGGCCCCGGCTGCTGCCCATGACATCGACGACCGCACTGACCACACGGACAAGGACGCCTCGTGAATCGCATCTTCCTCGACGTGCACGCGCTGCAGACGGTGCCGCCCAGCAATTTGAACCGCGATGACACCGGCGCGCCGAAGTCAGCCGTCTACGGCGGGGTGCCCCGCGCACGCGTGTCCAGCCAGGCCTGGAAGCGCGCCACCCGCACCTACTTCAGCCAGGAACACCTCCTTGACCCGAGCGAACTGGGGGTGCGCACGAAGAAGGTCGCCGAGGTCCTCGCCGCCCGCCTCACCGCCCTCGAACCCACCCTCAAGGGAGCCGAGGCCCTCCAGCTGGCCGCCGAGGTCATTCAGGGCGCCACCGGTTCCAAGATGGAGGCACCCAAGCGGAAGGCTGATGCCGCCAAGGACGGCGGCCCAGAGGCGGCGCCGGAGTCGAAATACCTGATGTTCCTCAGCGCACGCCAGATCGATGGCCTCGCCGCGCTGGCCATCGAGGGCGCGGCCGACATCAAGACCCACCTCAAAGACAACAAGGCGCGCGCCCGGGAGATCGCCGACACCCGGCACTCCGTCGACATCGCCCTATTTGGCCGCATGGTCGCCGACTCCGCCGACTTCAACGTCGATGCCGCCGTCCAGGTCGCCCACGCCATCAGCGTGCACCGCGTCGACAACGAGTCCGACTACTACACGGCCGTGGACGACAAGAACACCGACGCGGAATCGGGAGCCGGAATGATCGGCACCGTCGACTTCAACTCCTCCACCCTCTACCGCTACGCGGCGCTCAGCGTCCACCAGCTCGCCAAGAACCTCGGCGAGGGACTGCGCGAGGACGAACCGCGCACCGCACCCGTGCGGCGCGCAGTCGAGGCATTCGTACAGAGCTTCCTCGAGTCCCTGCCGACCGGAAAGATCAACACGTTCGGGCACCACACCCTCCCCGACGCCGTGATCGTCAAACTGCGCACCACCCGGCCCATCAGCTATGTCGCCGCGTTCGAGGAACCCGTCACCGGGGAGAACGGGCACCTGCGCGGAGCCGTGGACCGCCTCGCGCAGTACGTCCCGGACGTGGAACGCACCTACGGGGACGAGGAGTCCACCCTCTCCTGGGTCCTGCGGGTCGGCCCCAACACCGAACAGCTCGCCGGCCTCGGCACGCAGGCCCACCGGCTGAGCGAACTGGTCGAGGCGGTCGGCCAGGCCGTCACTGAACGCCTGGACAAGCCCGTATGAGCGTCCTTCTCCTGCGGCTGGCCGCCCCCCTGCAAGCCTGGGGGGCATCGGCCCGCTTCGTCCGCCGCACCACCGAGTCCGCCCCCACCAAGAGCGGCGTCATCGGCATGCTCGCCGCCGCCCAGGGCCTCGACCGCGACGACGACGCCGGCCTTTCCCGCCTGGCCGCCCTGCGCTTCGGCGTCCGCATCGACCAACCAGGCACCCGGGTACGGGACTTCCAGACCGCCCATCACGCGGTCACCGGCAAATCCATGCCGCTGTCCGAGCGCTTCTACCTCGCCGATGCCGTCTTCGTTGCCGCCCTTGAAGGAGAGGGCGCCCTCCTGGACGAACTCCACACCGCCCTGCGTGCGCCCGTCCACCCTCTCTTCCTCGGCCGGCGTTCCTGCCCACCAGCCCTCCCGGTGGAGCTCGCCACCCGCGACACCTCCCTCCCCCAAGCCCTGTGCGACGAGCCCTGGCAGGCCGCCGACTGGTACCAACGTCTGCGCGGCAAGGAGCCCACGGTCTCCCTGTCCGTTCTGCGCGAGCCCGTGCAGGGCGAAGAACAAGGGGACGTCCTGCGCGATCAGCCCCTCAGCTTCGCTGCCGCGCACCGGCGCCACGCACTGCGCTCCGTGGTCAGCACCACCGTGGAGGTGCCCAACCCTCGCGCCGTGGCTCCCCGCGAACCGGCCGCCGCCCACCCGGTGCCGCGCCATGAACCGTTCGACGCCGTGGAGGAAGAGACCCTCTGATGTATCTGACCCGCTTCCGTGTGAACACCGCGCGACCCGGTGCCCGCCGCCTGCTCTCGTCCCCGCAGTCGCTGCACGCGGCCGTCATGTCCGCCTTCCCCGACCTGCTGCCCACCACCAGCACGGGTGGTGTTGAAGGGCCCAGGGTGCTGTGGCGCTTGGATCACAACGCCAGGGCCGAGGTCTTCCTCTACGTCGTGAGCCCCGGCCGGCCCGACCTGACCCACCTCGTGGAGCAGGCCGGCTGGCCGGCTGCCGCCCTCGACCCGGACACCCCCGGCTGGCAGAGCCGCCCGTACACCTCCTTCCTCGACCGCCTCGCCGCGGGCGACGTCTGGGAGTTCCGACTCACCGCCAACCCGGTGCACCAGATCCGGCGCAAGGACGGCGAACCCACCAAACGCACCGCGCACCTCACCCCCGTCCACCAGCAGGGCTGGCTCCTGGACCCCAAACGCCAGGAGCGCGCGGGGTTCCGCGTCCTGGAGAAGCCCCAGGACCAACGCCTGCTGCCCGGCGGCACCACCCACCACAACCACCCTCACCACGGCGACCGGTACCAACTGACCGTCCGCGACGAGCGCGCTCTTTCCTTCGCCAAGTCCCGCGAAGAGCGGTCACAGGCCCACCGGGTGAAAGTCGTGACGGTCACCTTCGACGGCCGCCTCGAAGTCACCGACCCCGACGCCCTGCGCCGCACCCTCACCCAGGGGCTGGGCAAGGCCAAGGCGTACGGCTGCGGGCTCATGACCCTCGCCCCGGTGCCGACGCCTCCGGCACCCGGGGAGTGAGGCGGTGTCGACAGTCGGCAAGCGGGCCGCCCTCACCCCGCGCCATCTCACCCGTAGCGGTGAGCGGGTCTCATTCCTCTACCTGGAGCGCTGCACCGTCCACCGCGATGCCAACGCCATCACTGTTGAGGACGCTGATGGCACCACCCATATCCCCTCCGCCACGATCGCCACCCTCCTGCTGGGGCCCGGCACCCGCATCACCCACCAGGCGATGAGCGTTCTCGGCGAGACCGGAGCGGCGGTCGTCTGGGTCGGAGAGCACGGCGTGCGTTACTACGCCGGCGGCAGAGCGCTGAGCCGTTCAGCTGCACTCGTCGAAGCCCAGGCCGCGCAGTGGGCCAATCTACGCAGCCGCCTCACCGTCGCCCGCGCCATGTACCGGCTGCGCTTCCCCGACGAGGACCCGGAGGGCCTAACCCGTCAACAGCTCCTGGGTCGCGAAGGCGACCGTGTCAAAGAGTGCTACCGCGCCCAGGCAGTCCGCACCGGTGTCCGTTGGCAGGGCAGGAAATACACCCCAGGCGACTTCGGCAGCGGCGACCCTGTCAACCAGGGCATCACCGCCGCAGCCCAGTGCATGTATGGCATCGCCCACGCCGTCGTCGCTTCGCTCGGATGCAGCCCCGGCCTCGGATTCGTCCACTCCGGACACGAACTCTCCTTCGTTTTGGACATCGCAGATCTCTACAAGACAGAGATCGGCATCCCCCTCGCCTTCGACATCGCGTCCGAGGGCCCCGAGGACGTGGGCCCCCGAACCCGCCGCGGACTGCGCGACCGTATCAACGAGACCGGACTCATGGGCCGCTGCGTCAAGGACATCAAGCACCTGCTGGTGCCCGGCGCCCAGACTGCGGCTGATGACCGGGCTAGCGACCAGGATCGCGTCACACTCCAGAGCGACCAGGGCCACCAGGTGGCGGCCGGAGTGAACTACGGCTCCGCAGACGTGGTCACGGACGCGGATGAGGCGGTCATCTGGTGACCGTCATCGTCCTCTCCACCTGCCCACCCGGGCTTCGTGGGTTCCTCACCCGCTGGCTCCTCGAAATCTCTGCAGGCGTCTTAATTGGCAACCCCTCCGCGCGCGTCCGTGACGTCCTGTGGAACGAAGTTCAGCAATACGCGGGCCAGGGCCGCGCCCTGCTCGCCCACACCACCAACAACGAACAAGGCTTCGCCTTCCGCACCCACGACCACGCCTGGCATCCCGTGGATTACGAGGGCCTGACCCTGATCCGCCGCCCAAACACACAGACACCACAAGCCTCCGGCACACCGAAACCCGGCTGGAGCAACGCTGCGAAACGCCGCCGATTCGGCAAGGGCTGACAAACGTCATGCCCCTTTTCTTACTTTTGCCGGATTCAGTGAAACTGCCCCGAAACAGCTCTACCGGTCGATAAAACAGCAGGCCGCGCAGTGTGCTCCCCGCACCCGCGGGGATGGTCCCGATCGTGTCGCCCGAGGTTCCCGGGGAGAGCTGTGCTCCCCGCACCCGCGGGGATGGTCCTCCTCCAGCAACTCGCGGCCAGCGAGGAAGGGTGTGCTCCCCGCACCCGCGGGGATGGTCCCGGGGCTCCGCCCCGTGTGTCCCGGAGTCCGTGGTGCTCCCCGCACCCGCGGGGATGGTCCCGTCATCCCGCCCTCAGTGAGCGAGCCGAGAGGGTGCTCCCCGCACCCGCGGGGATGGTCCCTGCGTCGGACGGATCGCCGGCTGGCTATCGCTGTGCTCCCCGCACCCGCGGGGATGGTCCCCTCGCCGAACTCCGCAACCACGTCAACGACCTGTGCTCCCCGCACCCGCGGGGATGGTCCCTGGTGGCCCATCCAGGCTGCGTATGCCTCTTGGTGCTCCCCGCACCCGCGGGGATGGTCCCGAGGACTCGGGCCGGTAGGCCTCGGTCTTGTTGGTGCCCCCCGCACCCGCGGGGATGGTCCCGCCTGCTCCTTCCAGTCCAACGGCAGCATCCGGTGCTCCCCGCACCCGCGGGGATGGTCCCCCCTGAACGGGCTCGGCCACGCGACACAGAGTGTGCTCCCCGCACCCGCGGGGATGGTCCCTCCGGGCCACCGCAGAAGCCGACCTCAAGCCCGTGCTCCCCGCACCCGCGGGGATGGTCCCGCCACCGCCGTCGATCTTGGTGTACGGGAGCCGTGCTCCCCGCACCCGCGGGGATGGTCCCGAAGAAGCGCCAGATGCTGGATGGATCAACGTGTGCTCCCCGCAACCGGCGGGGATGGTCCCGCGGTGGCCGCAAGCCCTGTCAGGGCGAGGCCGTGCTCCCCGCACCCGCGGGGATGGTCCCCTTGCTCACCGGGCGGTCCTCCACTCCCGGATGTGCTCCCCGCACCCGCGGGGATGGTCCCCGGGCTGTACGAACCGCGGCGTCACCGTTCGCACGGGCCGCGCAGCTTCGGGCCGACGACCCTGCGTGTCGCCCAGGAGCTCGCGCAGCTCTTTCCGTGCCGTCCGGGCATCGAGTACCTAGTGCGCCGTACCGGGTTGTCGGAGCGGTCGGTGGAGTACCACTTGGGGATGCTGCGGGAGGCCGGGCTGCTCGCGTGGATCGTCAAGGGCACGCGGGTGTCCGGGGGCCCGGCGCAGGCCAGCGAGTTCGCGCGGGTGATCCCGGTTGAGTTCGACGTCGTTCTCGGTATCCGCACGGTGCAGCGCGACCAGGGCGCTCCGTCGTACACGCGGGCGGTGTCCGGGATTGCGGAGACGGGCCGGGAGGCGATGGCGAAGCTGGCGAAGAAGGCCTCGACGAAGGTTCGCAGGCCGCGCTCGAAGTCGTCCTCCAAGGCCCCGTCGAAGGCCGCGCTGGGGGGGTGCTGAGCAAGGAGCAGTGGCGGCTGTTGCGGAGGAGGTCCGTTGCACCCCAATGCAGGTCGGTACCTCAGCTCTTTCCACTGCGGCTACTACTTCCATCCCCCCTGAGAGCAAGCTCGCAAGCGGGGTCAGCGAGTCCACCACTGCGAAGAAGTCCAAGGCAAAGGCCGGCGGGCGCCGGAAGCTGAACACTGTGGGCCGTCGCTTCCAGCTGGCCCGGGAACTCACCCTGGACTGGCTGCGCGGCTGCTTGGTGCCACAGATCGCCTGGGTGGCCCGGAACGTGGCCGATGCCGGATGGACGGTGACCGACGTCCGGGGCTGGCTACACCTGCGCGGCGAGGCGGCGAGGGTCCGCCGTGGCTCGGGTCTGCTCGCCGTACTTCTCGCTGGCGCGGAGCAGGTTCTGGACACCCCGGCTAAGCGCGCCCATGCAGTGGAACAGTGGCGCGGCGCCCAGGAAGCCGCGCGCCGCGACCGCATTGAACAGGTCCGTATCCGCAGGGAACACTCCGAGGACGTCTGGGGAGCCCCGCCCAGCCTGGCTGTCCAGCGCAGGGCCGAGGATGCCTTCGCCCAGGTCCGCGGCATCGCCAGCAGCCGTCTTCACGACGGGCGCACACAGGTGGAGCTGAGTGCGCTCGAGGTGAGCGAGCAGGAGCTGAGGGAACTGCGCGCCGCAGCCGCAGGGGAGTTGATGTGTGGCGAGGCGACGCTGATCATAAGCCTGGAGCCGGATATGGCCGTGCGGGTCTTTGGCGAGCGCCTGGTGCGTCGAGCGCAGCAACTGACAAGCGGCGCTCGCAGCTCTCTCATGAGCATCGGATGCTGACGAGAAATGTGGTGGAGCGTCTACCCGCTGGCCTTTGCGTCGCCGGGATGCGCCAGGTCTTGGTTCAGGGCCCGCAGCAGTGCGTGGGCGAGGAGGATGGCCGGCAGGGCGATTTGCGGGGGTAAGTGTCGGGAGAAGCGCAGTGATTTCCGAGATAGCGGTTGAACGTGTTCTGCGTGTCAGCGTGGGAGAAGGCGCTGCTCATACCGGTGAGCATGAAGAAGTGCTTGAACTGCAGCAGTGTGAGGTCGCCCCAGTCGGCCGTGTCGTCAAGGACGCTGCCGATGGTGGCGTGGTGATTGCCCTTGGGGTACGTCACTTGAGGGAAGGAATGCCTGATCCAGGCGTTGCCATGCCCCTTCATCGCAGTCTCCAGCACATTGCCCGCCAGCGCCTGCGCGCCTTCGCTGTGGCCTGCTCGCGCGGCGCGAACTGCGGCGTTCAAAGGGCGGCCATCCCGGTGAGCTCGGGATGGTTGACAATCTCGAGACGGCCTCGATGCCGTCAAGACGTCGTCACAGCGCTGGGCAAGGAGCGCGGAGCGCTCCTCTCGAGTACCGAGGGAGACAAGGGCCTGAACAATCCGGTGCCGTTCACCGACGACGACCTGCTTCTCGTCTGACTTCGGGGGCAATACGAGGCCTCGCGCCAAAGCAAGTCGGCGGGGGCCTCCGTGTCGCCTCAGAGGTCGAGCACCCGCTGGAAGGTGACGTTGCCGGTCGTGTCGCTGATGATGACGACGACGATGGCGTTGTCTGCGGCGGCCTGACGCACGCGTTCGGGCCCGGTGTCTTCGTGGCCGAAGGGGCCGGTAGCCGCGTCGGGATCAGTGCGCAGGCGTTGCACGAGGTTGAGGACGGCGTCGCCGGTCGCCGGGGACATTCCCCAGACCTCTTGCTGCAGGTCGGGCGGAATGATCACGCGCCATGTCACGCGGCGTTGCTCCCCTGGCTGTGCCGGTTGCGGACGTCGGCTTCTAGGCCGACGAGGAAGTCGTCGGTGCTGCCGTCGTCAGCGTACTGGGGCGGCAGCTGTCCGTTGTGCGCCCGGGCGTACTCGAGGACGGCTTGCGTCTCGGGCCGGTCGGCTTCGTAGCGTTCGACGAGGCCGGCCCATTTCCGGCAGACGCCGGGGAGCTCGTCGATGGTGGCCAGATGCGCTGCGCGGAGGAAGTTCTGCCGCAGGTCCGGGATAGGCAGGGCGTGCGCGATCGCGTCGATGGTCCACGGCTGTTCGCTCATCACGGCCTCCCTGATCATGAAATCACCGTTCGTGATTTCAGTTGACAGTCGGAGCGTACCGCCCGGCCGGGTAGCGGGGCGGGCCGGCGGGCGACATCGCAGGTCACGGCCGCACACCCGGCTCTACTCGTCGGCGCCCGGGCGGCGGGATCTGCCGGGTGGGGATGAACGAGGCGATCACCTGCAAGAGGGATCGGCCGGTTTCCCCGGGCCGCCGTCACCGCGTTCGAGCCAGCGGTCGGCCCAGGCGGGCACGGACGGGGCGACGTCGAACGACGGCCGCCACCATGACCAGGACGACATCGCCAACGGCCGCGCCCTCGGACTTGAGGCTGAGGTAAGCGAGTCTGAGCTGGCAGAGCTGCGCGCTGATGCCTGGGGCCAGTTCATGACCGGCGAGACAGACCTCGTGATGACGACCGTGCGCACCATCGGGCACCCCGCCGCCGAACGCATCTACGGCGCGTGGCTAGTGCAGCGAGCCCGGCAGACCTTCGGGGAGGGGGCGGCGCCTTGCGGGACGCACCATGGGGGGAGCTGTCCCGCAAGGCGCCCACGTCTCGCGCCCGGGGCGGCTGGGGAGCTCAGCCTCCGGCCACGGCCGTCACCCACACCGCGGCGACGACAGAACCCGCGGCAACGGTCAGTATCACCGGCCGAACCAGCCGCCTGCTGCGCGACATGCGTTCGCTGCTGAACAAGCGCCACTGTTGAATCCCTGCCGCACTGTCCTTGGCCTGTTCCGGCCGGCACCGCTCGCAAGCGACCGAGCAAGAGAGTCGACCCTCAGCCAGTACGCATAAGGAAGTGCGGCCGGAACAACAGGATTCAAGACGCCGTCACCGTTCTCTCTCGCCCTGTCCCATGCTCGGGGAAACGAAGGCAGCACGGTGGAGAAACGGTCCCGTCCACCCATTGCTCCGCACCCCCACCCCCACGCGGCAGGCCAGCACACGGACTTGAGCCAATACGAGCAAGACCGGGCCGCCCAATGGGCCAGCACGTCAGGCCAACGGGGTCCAGGCCGGGCAAACGCTTGCCGCGTTAACAATTCCTACACTTGCTGCAGTGCCCACGTCACGCCATACACCCGCCTGAAAGTCACCCGGACTCCGCTCGTGGAGGAGGTCGTGTACTTCCTCCACGTGGAGCCTGCCCACCGGGCTCGGATAGGACAGGCGCGCCAGCCGCGGACCGACGAAGCGAAGGCCCACTGTGCGCCGTATGCAGATGCGGGAAGAGCAGCGTCTCGCTTAGGGAGTCAGCTGTCGTCTGGGTCCGTGTCGGCGAAGAGCCGGGTATCGAGGTCGCTGATCCAGACGAGTGCCCACGCGCGCAGGGCGGCGATCTGCTCGGGGCTCAGCCCGTAGTCGCTGAAGTCCTCCTCGTCCCACCATTCAGCGCCCGCGAGACGATCGCGCAGGTCGTGAAGGCTGAAATCGAAGCGGGCATGGCGGCGGCCGAGCATCTCAAGATCGGCGGTGGTGCAGTGCCGGGAGGCGGCATGCACGTCGATGAGGTCACGCACCGCACCGCGGTCGGCGAGCGCACGGACCTTGGTGCCGATCACGTCATCCAGGGCGAGGACCGGTCCGTGCTCGCTCACCGCGGGCGGGGACCAGAAGGCTTCCTTGAGGATGTCAATCTCGCACTCCTCACCCGTGGCGGGATCGGCAGCGATGAGCCGACCGGAGAGCGGGCTGGTCTCGATCTGCCGGACGGTCCAGCCGCGCTGCACCAGGCCGTCCCTGACCGTGCGGGCGATCTCGTCCATGGGGGCGGGGTTCTCGGTGGCCACGTCCAGATCCTGGCTGAGGCGGTCGACCAGGCCATGGGCCTGGACCGCGTAGCCGCCGGTGATGACCAGAGGGTAGGGCGCGCCGATAGCCAGGACGTCGGCCAGGAGCCGGCGGTGCAGGTGGCTCAGGTTCACGCGGCCGTGGTCCTGGCGACGGCCAGTTCCGGGAAGGCCGCTTCCCATGTATCGCGGAGCGGACGGCTGATCAAGGTCCGCAGCGTGGGCCACTGAGCAGTCAGCAGGTCCCGGTTCAGGAGGCTGATCAGGTCCTGGCGCTGGCCTTCGGCCAGAACGGTGCGGTACAGGCCCATCCGGGACCGGGGCTGATCCAGCGTGTAAGAGCGGCGGCCCGACCATGCCACGTGCAGTGGCAGGTCGACGGTGCCGCAGGCAGGGCCCGCCAGGTCCTCCAGACGCTCGGGAAGCCGCTTGGCGTACTGCGAACACAGCAGCTCGAATGCGTTCGGCACCGGGAACGAGGGGGTCTGTGCGGCCATGGCCCCAGTATCGCGCGCCGGGGCGCAACCGTCAGCAGGGACGCCTTTCAATGGCTGGTTCGTCACGCCTTCTACGAAGGACTGGCGGCGGGGCGTCCTCTCCGTTCGGCATGGGGACTCAGCTCAAGACGTCGCTCCGTTCGTATGCCTATTAGCCCATTTCAGGCGGATTGTCAGTGGCAGCGTCTACCTTCGCGCTCACCTGTCGGCTTCGGCTCTCTGAGCCGCCTCGCAAAAGGACTGATCACCACATGCCGCTGACTTCCACCACCTCCGTCACAGATCTGGACAACTTGGTTCAGCAGACAGCCGAGCTCGAGCAACACGGTAGGGCTCTCGTTGTCCCCAAAATCCCGGCGAGGACCGACGAGGGCTCACCGCTTATCTGCCGACTGACGTCCGCGCAGGTCACGGGGGAGACCTTCTGGGAACTGGCGCTGCATGCCGGGGCCCGCATCGTGTACGCAGAGTTCGACGTCCTCGACGCAAACGACCTTCTGAAGGAGGCAGAGGAAGACGGCGTTCCGGAGTTCACCACGCCGGACAGGGCGAAGTGGCGTGCCCTGCAGCAACGCATTCGCGCCCATCACGGGCGCTGCGCCGAAGCTGAGCTGGGCTTTTCCGACGGGGCAGTTCTGATCACCTGGAGCGAGGAGGCCGACTGGGCCAGCGAAATTGGGCAGGAAGTAGAGGAGTTGTGGAGGCGCTATGAGGCCGTGGATGAATCCGTGTCGGACGACAGGGCAGCGATGGACGGGCCGTTCGCCCTTCAGCGTCCGTCACGGGAGGACGTGGCCAAGCATGCTGCCCATCTGGCCAGGCTGCCGGAGTTCCGCAGCGCCGGGCACACCGCAGAGCGGCGCCGCGTCGCGGAGCGCGCCATCCCGGAGCTGGCGGCCGACGATGCCCGCGGAGTGAACTACCTGGGGCATCTCGCGGTCGGGGAGGCAGGGTTCCTCGTCGAGAACGACCGCAAGAAGGCCTTCGCGCAGATGGCAGCCGACCTGCCTGCTCTCGCTCGACGGCTCACCGACGAGGGGGTGCTGGAGGGGGCAAGTGGTGCACGCTCCCGGGCCCGCCGGGTGAAGGAAGCGCTGCAAGACTGGTCCGGCGGCTACCGCCCGCCGATGGAGCTGGCCGAGGACGTCGAGGCGTTTATGAGGAAGGCCGCTACGGGGCGGCAGATGACCATGGTGTGACGCCTGGGCAGTTGCGCAGTGCAGGTCGTGTGCTGGTCCGGGCGATGCCCACAGCAGGTGCCCCCCTCAAAGACGACCGCGGTCGCCAGGTCGCTGAGCGACACGGGCTCGCTTCGGACTGCCACGGCCGGTACGCGCATCCTCTCGGCCTGCGGGGCGCGGCCGGTCGTGGCGAGGCGGGCGAAATGGTCGGGGCCCGTGTGCCGGGTCCGGTGTGCCATGGGTGCTTACCAAGTCACCGGCAAGGTCTGGGCTCCGTAGGTGAGGGCGTCGTCGTGGAAGTGCAGTTCGCTCTCGTCGACGGCGAACCACAGGTTCGGAATCAACTTCGTTTACAGGATGCTGCGCGCGTTAACCGGATCGCGCACTCAGGTAGCAGCACGTAGCTTCCACGTGGGCGAGTGCCCTTCCGCAGTACCGCCCGACGGGATACCGCTCGGTGATGTGCGGCGGGCGTTCTGAGTGCCCGGACCCCGCATCCAGGACGTTGCGCGCATCGCAACCGCAGGTCGCTGACCGGCACAGGGCGTGCACCGGCAGTGGCCTCCAGTCTGGGCGTGGGGCGCACGGATGTATGCGGCCAACTGTCCCGCTCTGCGTACTCGCCGCCGTTATCCCGTTCCTCGCCACGGGAGCCGTAGCCTGCCTGTGCCTGCTCGGCGCAGCCTTCTCCCAGGCCCTGGACGCAGCACGGGACTTGGGCGAGGCAACCTGCGCCAGGCCAGCAGCGGCACCGTCGCGGCCGTCGTGCATGCCCTGGTCGCCGTCCTAGGG
This sequence comes from Streptomyces sp. NPDC054872, assembly GCF_053610705.1. NCBI lineage: Bacteria > Bacillati > Actinomycetota > Actinomycetes > Kitasatosporales > Streptomycetaceae > Streptomyces > Streptomyces sp. NPDC054872. Next base: position 50,169 of record NZ_JBSGYY010000037.1, read on the forward strand.
ACGGTCCCATCAGGCCCAGACCGTTCCACCAAGGGGTCACAAGCTCGGGGCGGGACAGCACCGTGGTGGGCTCGGCCGGGCATCTCCTCGATCGCAGCGCAGGGGAGCAGTCACCCGCCCCGCCTGCACCGTCGTGTTGGGGCAGGCGGCCGGTGTCCAGGGCGTCTCGGCGGCGCCGGACCCGCCAGGCTGTGCGGTTCGATCAGCTCCCCAGCGTTCGTCGGACAGGTCGCTGAGATACCCGTCATGAGGGGTCATGTTGGAGATGTGCGGCGCTTCTGGAGGCCTGGCTGGCGGCCAAACCGCAACGTGCTGGCCCGAGTTGAGTTGTGACAGGGTGCTCCGGAACGAACAGCTCAGCCGCCGCAACCGCTTCCTCACTCCTTCACTCAGCCCTCCTGCCTCAAGGCGTTGGGGCGGCAAAACCTGATGCATCGCCGTGAAACAGCACCAAACGCTTCCTCATGCAGATCAGCAGATACCAGCCCCAGTCTGTCAGGCCCGTCTAGCCACGAGATCGCTCCCTCGGTCAGTTTTCCGAGCTGCTGGAGGGGGGCGGGTCAAGGTGGGCGATGTGGTCGTCGACGATGTCACGGGCCAGGGCGCTCAGGGTCGTCGCCTGGGTGTGGGCGTGGGCGCGCAGTAGGGCCAGGGCCTGACCGGTGGTGAGGGAGTGACGGTAGCTGATCATGCCGATGGCGTGGTGCACTACGGCGTCAGCAGGCAGGAGCCATGCGTGGACGAGTTCGTTTTCCCCCGGCAGGGGCGCGGCGAGCAGCAGGAGGTCGGCAGCGTCGACGTGGCCCTGGGCAACCTGCAGGTCGGCGTCGGAGATCGGGCCCGGGCGGTGGCGGTAGAGGGTGAGGACAAGGCCGGCCTGCCGTCCCGGGTCGGCGCCGTTAAGAACCGGCAGAGCGAAGGCGGCGCGGATGCGGTGTGTCTTGGCCTGCTGGGCATAGATCGGCCACTGCCTAGTGGTGGCGGCGTCGTCAAGGTCGGCGACCAGGACCTGAGAGCGCTGGCTGAGGGCCTGCACGCAGGGGCCTTCCCCGAGACTGACCTGCAGTTCCTCGCCCTTGCGGGCCAGCGGCCCGACCGCGCAGAGCGACACCCGCTGCGCCAGGGCGGCGTCGGCCGCCAGCGTGATCCCCACCGAATACGCGCTGTGCAGGGCCCTCCGGCACGCCTCGCCGATGCGCAGACCGGGTTCGGTGTCGCCGGTGTAGCGGGCAGCAAGAAAGACGGCCTCCAGCCGGGCCGCCGTCACCGGAGGGCCGATGCGGAAGCGGGCAGGCGCGCGCGCCTGAAGCATGTGGTCATGGTGGCATCCGAACTCCGGCATTCACCGCCGATGCTGCCCCGATCGGAAGCCAATGTCAGATAAGGGAGGGCGAGTTGTTCGCCTATGGGCAGCCTGTATCTCCACCGTACGCCTCACCTCGCGGTCCCCGCGGTTGTAGTCGGCGATGTCACCGTTGACCGCACCCCAGGTCAGGGAAGGTGCGATCGAGTTACTGCGTGCTACAGCAGCCCGGACAGCGGCAGGACGCGTTCGGTGAGCTGCCCGCGCAGCAGTCCCTGGGCGGTGTCGGCCTCGGTGAGCCAGTCGGCGGTGACCAGCAGGTCGGCGTGCTCGGAGACTTGTTCGGGCGAGAGCGCGCAGAACGCGGCGACTTGATCCAGGGGCAGGCCGCCGTCCTCGGGGAGTCCGAGGTGTCCGTCAGGGCGGGCGTGGGCGGCGGTGTACAGGGCTAGGAGCCGGGTGGTGGCGCCCAGCTTCTTTTTGCGGATCTTCCGGTCGCCGACGACTTTCTGGGCCCAGCCGGACATTCGCGCGCGGGTGGTCTTGCCGAAGGTGAACGGGCGCATCTGCTCGGGCAGCAATGCGGGGACGGTGATGGCGGTGGGGTCCTCGGACCGGGAGGCCATCACGTCGGTGACGGTTTGGGGCAGGCGTAGCCAGTCGGCTGCGACCAGTTGGTGAAGGACTCGTTCGGCATCGTCGGGGAGCCAGCCGGTGAGGTCCTGGCCGGTGACGTTCCCGGTACCGGCCCGCGCGGCCCGCAAGGTGAGCATGAGCACCATCAGGCGTACTTCGGCCTCGGGATGCGGAGCGTGGGCGGCAACGTAGTCCAGCACGGCGCGGGCGTGCACGGACTGGCCCCGGGTCAGCAGCCGTTCCACTGCAGGCACGTCGGCGCCCACGGTGTCGTCGGTGACCTGGCCGGTGCGGTTGGTGTGCATCTCGCGGGTGGTCTGCGCGGCCAGTTCGGCGCGCTGGGCCTCACGGCGCAGGGCGCCGTCGCCGGACACGTCGGCCCACAACCGAAAGGCACGGGCCTTGCGCTCGTGGAGGGTGGCCAACAGGACCAAGTCGGGCTGGGGGCGCTGCTGGTAGGCGCGAAAGGCGTCCCCGAGCTCGATGAGCTCCAGGCGCAGGACGTCGGGCTCGAGGTTGTGCGGCACAGCCCGCTGCCCGATCTTGCCCCACCGCTTCGCGCGCCGGGAGGGCGTAGCTGGGGCGGCGGCCCGGGCGTGTGGGAGCAACGGACCGGCGCCTGGCGATGCCGCAGTGCCGGAAGCCGGGGAGGGGCCGTGGTCGGAGAAAACCGCCGCTGCGCCTTTGTGCCCGGTGCCGCCCGTAGGGTGCGCATCGGCGTTGTCCGCCGCATGGTTGGGCCTGGCCGGGGCGCTGGCGCGTTCCGTGGGCGGGGCGGTGTCCAGGACCCGGCAGCCGGGGGTGGAGGCCGCGCAGCGCGCGCACATTTCCGCGATCCGCCACAGCCGTCCGGCACGGTCCGCGTACACGGTCAAAACCACCGGGCCCCCGCACCCCGCCGCCACCGGCGGCCGCGTCCCGCCCCGGCGTCCGGCTTCGGGGTCGGGGGTGTGCCACGCGCAGTCCATGGCGCGGCAGGCGCACCATGCTTCGCCGCGCGGCCCGCCGCCTGCGCGGACATGGGCCAGGTGGGTGTTGACGTGACTGATCGCGGCCTTGCGTCCCACGGGGGCGCCGCCGGGGAAACGCTGCTCGGTGCAGGTGGGGCGGGAGCAGGAGAGCCGGACCGCACCAGCGGAAGGGCGACCGTAGGGGCCCAGGCGCACCGTCCACACCCGTCCCACGATGCGCTCGTCCTGCCGTGTGCCATCCTCCACCACCATGCGCGCACCCCTCCGCCGTAATCCGTTGCCCGGGCGGTCCCCATCATCAGGGATAGCGCTGCGCATTCCCCGCAGAACGGAACTTCCAGGGCCGACGCGCCTTGCCGGACATTGATAGCAAGCCCTGCGGTGGTCAGGTCATCCGAAGATCGGCAGGGTGCAGCAACTGCGGGCCGGGGTCAGGCCGTGGCGATGCGTCACTCGACGCGTGCCCTGGCTGCCAGTTGGTCGCCTCGCCCGCCGCTACGGGCCCGGGCGGCGAGGGGAAGAGCGAAGACCCCCGGCCAATTCCTCCGGCCGCGCCCGTGCCGCGGGCAAATTTGTGGTGGTCGCGGCTGGCGCCGGGGATCCTGTCTGTTCATGGACCTGCCCCGCCCCAAGTGGCCGCAGCAAGAGATCGCCGTGATCGGCGGCCGACACGAGGACGACCTGGCTATCGCTGGCGGCTACCTACGTGTGGCCGAGATCGCGGCGACCCATTGGAGCCTTGAAGGTCCCGACGACTCGCTGCCGGTGCCGATCCTCTACAACTACCGCCACAGCGTGGAGCTCAGCCTGAAGTGGCTGATCCGGACCGCCGCCCGCATCATCCGGTGTGGGCAGTACGGCACGAACGGTGAGTGTCTGAGCCATGAGAAGCTCGAGGTGAAGCTTCGCGGTGACAGTCACAGCATCAAGAAGCTCGCGGAACGTCTCAACCGGTACCTAGGTCTGATTTCCGATCTCGCCCCGCCCGAAAACCGGATCGACGCGGAGTCGTTCGAGGCCCTCCGGTGGCTCGACGCACAGGACGAGACCGGCGAGACCTTCCGCTACTCCATGATCGGCAAAGGGTCCGACAGCAGGCCAGCCCGCGAGTCCCAGACGAACATCAACTTCTACGATCACATCAACCGGGTGCATCAACTTGCCTCACTTCTGCAGGCCGGCTATTCCGGCGCGCTCGACGCGTTCGAGGAGCAGCAGATGGAGTACCTGGAGGAGATGCGCTACATGGGGGGCTACTAGCACCCGGCCGATCGAGACAGGGGCCAGTCGCGTGCCGGACACGATGCGCCTGACGCCTCGCATCGGGTCGGAATGTTCGATCTGCGTTCGACTATCGGGCGCATGAGCACCCCTGCACCAGAACGCACCACCCGTAGCAGCGGCCCCGGCATGGGCCCCTGCGCATTCTCCGGGGCCACCACCCGCAAGTACGGCGACAGCGGGAACCCTTTGTGCCCGACGTGCCTGGCCAAGGCCGAGGCCAAGCAGAAGAAGAAGCAGTTCTGCTGGTGGGGTAGGGGACCAGACCTTCCTCAATAGCTGCGGGCACTCAGGCGCCCTTCACGGCGGGCCCGATGCGGGCCAGGCTGGGCGCTGGGGGTGGCTGACGGTGAACACCACAGCGAAGCGTCGGCGCTGCGAGTACAAGCGCTGTCGTCGGCTGTTGCCGGCGAACGCGTCGCCGCGGCGCCGTTACTGCGGGCCGAACTGTGTCGCGGCCGCGTACCGCTGGCGGCGTCGGCGCGAGCGGGCCCACATCATGATGACGATCATGGTCGACGCCAAGGCGGCGGAGTTCCTGCGTACAACCACCGGGCGACACGATCGGCTGCTGGCTTGGCAGACCTGCGGCGGTCCGAAGTGCCGGTTGGTGCTGTGGGCGGGAGTACGGCGGCGGAGCACGGCCCGGTACTGCAGCGCGAAGTGCCGCCAGGCCGCGTACCGCGAGCGGAAGCGTGCTCGATCATGACGTGAATCCGTAACGGATGTCCGATATGCCGACCGGGTTGTGACGGTAAGGCGTCATGGTCACCATGCCATCGCGGGGCGGCTCACCGAGGTTCTCGAAGCGGACTGAGCCTCTGTTCGGGCCCAACGAACTCGGCCCGAACAGAGGCTCAGCGTGGTGTACCTCAGATCTGCTGTTCAGCGCCGGTTGCGTGCGTTGAACTGAACTCCTGTGACTGCCATTCCGATGCCCGCTACGAGGGTCGCCGCGTCTGCGTTGTGTGTCAGGGCCAGCACGACCACGGCAACGATCGAGACGAACGCGGTCACGGTGACAGCCCATGCCAGCCGGTCCGGGCTCGGCTCCGGGGTCGGGCCTGAGGTACCTTCAAAGGACGTCACTCGGTCAGTTCTCCTCACAGCAGGACGGACCACTTCGACGTGACGAGAGGGAGATCTCTCGGCGGCCCGGGCGTCCAAACCATGGCCAGCGAAGAGGTCTCCCTTCGTCGTGCCGAAGGGATTTCGGTAGCCATAACCGTACTCGTGGGCGTTGACAGCCGACTCAGGCTCGTAAGTGCCGCGAAGGCCCCACAACGGGATGTTTTTTACGACCCGGGGGAACGTCTCTTCGATGCCGCAGTAGTGTGTGTTTCGACCTCTTGCCTTCTTCAGGCTCGGACAAAAAGACCTGGTCAAAGGGAAGTTCAATCTCTCGACCGCTTCGCGCTCAGGTGATGCAGGTCACAGAATTTCTCGGTGCGGCCTCGCTGGTCATCTCTCTAGCTCCTTGCTCCCACGACATCGTTCGCGGTGTACCGCTGCCGAACTCGCCCTCGACGAACAAGCACGCCACTCATTCGTATCGTGCTTCTTGCCCACCAGGTGCGGCATCCGCGCCGCAGGCCAGGAGCCTGCCCGACCCGTCATGCCCACCTACAGCACGAACGCGAAGAACTCTCTGCCGTCGATGGTGGTGTGGATCGACATAGGCAAGAACCGCGACTTCGAAGAGCGGGTGAAATAACGACAGCCCGCCGTGCAGCGGAGTCAGCAATTGCCGCACCGGTGGTCGTCCTCGCCGGCAGCATCTCCGGCCCGGCGGAACGCATCGATAGCGACCCGGGGCTCAGCAGCTCCCGTCCACTGCGACGTCCCGGCTGCCGCGAGTGCCGGGCCGCGAGGACCACGGCGGCCGCGGCGACCACCTCGGGCGACGCGGAGGTAAGGTCTTGTCCTTGGCGTAGGCACCCTCGCGAGGCTCTTCCGGGCGCCCACCAGGTGGTAGGTCCAACGGGATTCGGATCCGCAGCGGGCACCGACGTCCGCCGGAGGCGCGCACCGACAGGCCGTGCGCAGCACGAGCTGACGGGGATCGCTATGAAGGCCATCCGGGCAGCGCACCCAGCCAGCTACGGACCTGGCCCCATCCGGCCGTGATCCGCATGGACCCTGTCACCAGTCGTGGAGCAGAGCCACGATGGACACCACGATCCCGATGGCGGTCAGCACCAACCCGGCGATCGCCAACTGCGCGGCTGCCACCGGGCGCCCGCCCGTCGAACGCCGCGGCTGTCGGCTCTGGGTGCGCTGCGACGCGAACGCGAGGTACGCGACGAATGCGATGAGCGCGGCGAACAAAAACATCCCCGCGAACAGGAACTCATTCGTCGAGGCATCCGAGCGTGCGGAAGATGCAGCGGCGTCAGCTGCGAACCAGTACTCCATGGCCGAAGACTGCGGCAGGCGCCTAAGCGTTGTTATCCGGGCCCCGAGAGTCAGCCTTTTCAACGCTTAGAGTGCGGTCATGAGTCGTGGGCACGGGAAGGTCCAGCGTCGAGTTCTGGCGAGTCTGGAGGGCGTTGAGCGGGAGTTCGGCGGGTCGTGGGTGCTCTTCCGCTGCCTCGTCGTATCCACGAAGGGGGAGCCCGTTGAACGGTCAGACCGCGAGTCCACGCGCAGAGCGATCAACGGTCTTGCTGCTGAGGGCCTTGTAGAGACCCGCACCGTCCCCTACGGCAGGCGCCACGAATTGGTCGTCCGCCTGGTGGCCGCGGATCGCCCACGGCCACTCGATCAGGGTGCCGACGCCAAGCTCCGCACAGAGTTGGAAGTTGACGCCAGGCTCGTCAATCACTTGCTCCGAACGATGGGTGCGAGTCACCGAGTGAGCATCGTGCGGGCGGAAGAAGTGGACCCCGCCGTTGTCTTCGACGACTTGGAACACGGCACCTCCTTCGAGGCGGTCTATCTCTACTGATCCTCAGCTGAACCCGCAGGGAACTGCTACGTCCACTGCCCACTCCCCACGTCCCTGCCGCACGTCCACCAACGACACACCGGCTCGCAGCGTAGATCACCAACGACCACGGCCACCCGGCAGATCAACAACGTGGATGGCGGGGCATCTGCAAGGCACGGCTGCACCCGACGAGGGCAACGGCGAGCAGGTGAAGACTGGCCTGCCAGAACTGCGCGATCGTGGAAGCGGGGTACGGCTAGCTCATGAAGTTGCTTCCGCTTCCGGTCCCGCTGGCTCTGTGCCGCCCTGTCGAACAGGTCCGCAGTGGCACGGGCCTGAGTCTGGAGCCAAAGTTCGATGGGTGGCGCTGCCAGGTCCTCGCCGGTGCGGGTCGCCTCTGGAGCCGCCATGGCAACGACCTGACCGCTTCCTTTGCCGACGTCGCGCGGGCTGCCCGGGCTCTGCCGGAGTGCGTGCTGGACGGGGAGCTGGTTGCGGTCCTACAGGACGGAAGGGTGGCCTTCTCGCGGCTGCAGTCGCGCTCTGGATGCGGACTGCGGCGCGGGGAGGACTTCACGGTCCACCTGGCCGTCTTTGATCTTCTTGCGGTCGCAGACACCGACTGGCGGCCGCGCAGATATGAGGAGCGCCGCCACAGGATGCTCGAGATCCTGGAGGGCGTACCGGCGCTGATCCGGCCGGTCCCCGCGACCGGGGACGTGGACACTGCGCTGCAGTGGGTGGGCGGCCTGGGCGGCGTCGAGGGGCTCGTGGCCAAGCCGAACCTCCCCTACATTGCAGGCCGCAGCTCGGGCTGGCTGAAATGGCGGCGCACGCACACCAGCGAGGCCGCCGTCCTTGGCGTCAGTGGCCGGACCCCGGCCACCCAGTGCCTGGTCCTCGGCCTGCCGCGCGCCGACGGACGGATGCGGGCCGTGGGCGTGAGCCTGCCGCTGGCCCAGACCCTGCGCCGCGAGCTGGCGCCCGTGCTGCAGCCCACCGGCGCGGACCTGGCCGAGCTGCCGGGCACGGTGGGCGGGCTGCCCGGTGCCCCGCCGGTCAGATACATGCCGGTCGCCCCGAGCGTGGTGGTGGAGATCGAAGCCGACCAAGAGCGCCCGGAAGAGTTCGGCCGGTTCCGCCACCGACCCCGCGTGCTGCGGGTCCGCGGCGACCTGACGGTCGACCTGCTGCCACCCCTGCCATGACGGCACGGTCAGCTAACCTCACCGGCGACCAATGATCTCCGGCAACGCCTTCAAGCGTCAGCCGCTGCCCCTCGGCCAGAATTCGTCGCCGAGCGTGCCGACGCTTGCCGAAGCTGCCGACGCGGTGCCCGCTTCGGAGTCCGGCCCGCCCGCAGGAGCCACCCCACCGCTGCGGGGCCAGTACTCGTCACCGGCAGGCGCTACCCCGCCGCCCTTGGGCCAGTACTCGTCGCCGAGGGCGCCGGTGAGCGGATAGTCCGGGTCAACGCCGTCAGTGGCCGGGGCTACCCCGGTGCCCCTGGGCCAGTACTCGTCGCCTGCGGTGGCGGTTGCCGCGGTGAGTGCGATGGCGCCGCCCGTGAGGAGGGCGACGACGGCGTAGCGAATGATGTTGCGCATGACTTCCCCCGCGATGCTCGACGGTGTGTCCACCGCAACATAGGGCTGGAGCCGGTCCTTCAGAACCTCTGATGTCCGAGGGTTCCCGGGCTACTCCAGCACGCCGAGTTCGGTGTCCGGTCGGCAGTACGGGCACGCATCGACACCCTTATGCAGGGCGCTGCGCGCCTGCTCCATGGTCATCCCCTTCGCGCGCGGGGCCTTCGGCGCCATGTCGCAGTGGCCCGCGTGCACGTACACCGCGGGCCGCCCCTGGCCGATGCCCTGCTCAATCACGTGGGACGCGATGCCTGACCCCAGAGGCCATCGGTGCACGCGCGTGCGGCGTGGCAGGGGCAGTGAGGGCAGTCCTCGACGATGCGGGACCATACGTGTTCGTCGCCGGCGTCGGCGACAGGTACGTAGCTGTAGGTGGTCAAGGCGGCCGCAACCTCAGCTTCCCGGCGAAGGGCGGCCGTGTACCTCTCACCCCCACGCGCGGCGGCGCGTGCCCTCTTCGCGGCGGTCGACTGCTTCTTGGGCATGACGTACTCCTTGGACCGGCCGGTCCCCACGCTCCCGCCAGCCACATACGCCAAGGCCGGTGTGCAGAACAGAACATCAACTCAACGGGCCCCAGGAGACCTTGACCGACAACGCCCGGGGCGTGGGCCCCGGGCAGCGGCGAACGGCGTACGCGACTTGCCGTGCCTCTCACGGTAGCGAGAGTGGGCACTTTCGGTCACCGGTTCCGGGCCAGCTTGCACACCGGTAGGCTGCGGAGCAGTGGCCGTCGCATCGGCCCAAGCCAGCGGCCTGGCCCATGACCGGGGCGCATGACGGCAGAGGTGCCCGCGGGCCCCGCATCAACGGGCCCGGACTGTGTGCATCAGTGCGATGCACACAGCAACTCCCGACGGTTGTACAGCTGTTGAAGCCTTCCGCATGCCGCTCCTCGTCGCGCGCATCGGGTCATGGGGCCGGGCGCGGGAAGATGAGACATGACCAAGGGCCATGGCCGTAAGAGCCGGGCGCGGAAAACAAGTCGGACCAGGGGCGCCGCGTACACCGCCGCTAAGGCCGGCACGCTCCATCAGCACACCAGCGGCCCGTCCGATGGGGACCTCCAACCGGCCGAACCCGCCCGGTGGGGAGTCGACGCGGTCCCGGACATGCGGACCGCGTCTGCGCTGATCGCCGCGCGCATCGAGCAGTGCACGCCCTGCCAGGCGTCCCTGGCGGCCAAGCTCCTCGACGAGGACCCGATCGTGCTCGCGGTGATGGCCAAAACCGTCTACAGCCTGCACGAAGCCCGCGCAGCGGAGGGGGGAGGTCTCACCTCCGACGTCTCCCAGTTCTTCCTCATGGTCGTCCGGGCGGCGGCACCGGGCAGAGATCACATCGTGGTCCGCTGCGTCGAGCTGTTGCTCCCAGAAGACCGAGCGGCGCTCCTGGAGGAAGCGCTGGGCCTGTGGGCGTTCTACGGCAACAAGCACTCCGGCCTCATGCGCGCCAAGGACACCGGCGCGAAGGACGCTTCGCACCTCGTGAGCAACGCCTCGGACGTCGAGCACGAGGAATCCGGTCCAGGCACCGGGGGCGCCTTCCCCGGCCTGGCTGGAGAAGGCCAGCCTGGCGGGCAGCGTCCTGACCGGCACCGACCGGTTCCTGGGCACCACCCTCCTGCCCGGCCAGCCGCACTGGCAGCGACGTCCGAAGGCGCACCCCGTGACCAGCACTCTTCGAGGAGAACCGGATCAATGACCGAGACCATCGAACAGCACGCAGAGGGCGCGGCCCGCTCCCTCGTCGAACTCGTCCGTGCCCTTCAGGACCGCGGTATCGAATACCCGCTGGAGGCGTACCGCGTCCACAGCTATCTCACCCGCTGCGCCGGTGAGATGAGGACCGCCATCGAGCTGATCGAGGCCTCCGTGCAGGGCCTGCAGGACAAGGACCGGCTGAGGAGCGACTACCGGGGCGAGCCTCTCGGCGACGTCCTGCAGCGCTTCACGGAGTCCTCCGGCAAAGCGAAGGATCTCGCGGGCGCGCTCCACGGCAGGCTGAACACGGCCCACTCCGCCATCGGGCACGTCGCGTACAAGGAGGAGCCCGAGGAGCAGGAGTCGGCGACGGGGAGCTGAGTCCGCCGGTTCGGCGGGTGTGATCGTCTGCGGACGGTGTGGAGCGGAGGCCGGGGCCGGTGGTCCCGGCCTTCCTGCTGTGTCCGCTACTGATCGGCTGGAGGCCCCTTGCCCCGTCAACCCACCCACCTAAAGTCACCAATAGTGAGTGGAATTTCGAGAAAACTTGGTGACTATGGCAAGTATTCGGGTGAAGGCTTCTATGATGGTGGCTAACTGAGTCTCCAAGGAGGGTGAGTGAGCCGGTCACCACAGGACGAGGGCGCGATCAACGCGACTGAGGCGCGGAACAAGCTGTACGCGCTGGTGAAGCTCGCTGCAGAGCAGGGACTCAGCACGGTGATCACCAAGCGCAAGGTGCGCGCTCTGCTGGCGCCGCTTGACCGGTTCCCGGCAGCCCGCAAGCCCGATGCCTTCCCAGCCCATGTGCTGAGCAACGCGCAGAGGGACCTCGGTGACCTCGTCACGCTGGCCGCCCAGGGCCAACCACAGGTGCTCCTGCGGAACACCACTCCGGTCGCGGTTCTGCTCCCCGCCGACTCTTCCTCTGATGCCCTCTCGTCCGACACGGCCGCGCACGGCGCGGTGACCGCAGGAGGTGCGGTGAACAGCCAAGGCAACCAGGACCGCGGCAGCACGCCCCGCAGGCTCGCCACGCTCGGCGACGCCATCGGTTCCGTACTCACCGACGGCCCTGTCAGTGGCCCCACCTTCGGGCTGTCAGGGCTGGACACCGCGACGGGCGGTCTGCAGCGGGGCAAGCTGACGCTCGTGGCAGCTCGTCCGAGCGTCGGCGGAAGCCTGTTGGGTCTGGCGGCCGCACGCACGACGGCGCTGGTCGACCACGCCATGGTCCTGTACGCGGCGTCGGGGCCGAACCGGGACGACATCTTCCGCCGGATCATCTCCGCCGAGACCGGCGGCGACTACCCGCGCCTGAAGCAGGGCCGCCTGACCGAGCATGAACAGCAGGTCGCCCAGCAACTGGTCCAGGCCGGCGACCTCCTGATGATCGATGACGGCAGCGACCTGACCGCCGAGGACATCAGGGAGACCGCCCCGCACATGGAGGGCCTGGCCCTCGTGGTCGTGGACCGCCTGCAGAGCGCCCACAGCGCCCGCCTGCCACTGTCCGGGGACCGTCTGCCCGACGCCTCCCAGGTGCTGGCCACGCTCGCCCGCACCCTGCACGTGCCGGTGCTCGCCATCGTGGACAGCGACGATCCCGCACTCCTGGGTCTCCTGGACGCCGACATCACGTTGACGCTCACGCCGACCGAGGACCCTGCCAGGGTCCAGGTGACCATCTCCGAGCGCGACTTCGGCACCATCGGCTCCGCATACCTGCAGCCCGACCTGCTCCACGCTCGCTTCCTCGACGCCAAAACCGCCCCCCTTGACCGCGCCGACAGCCCGGTGGATCCGGGACCTTCACCGGCCACCGAGGGAACGGCGACGCTGGAACTGGCCGAAGCCGCCCTTCCCTATACGTCCGGCGGACATCAGGGGATTCCCGCCGCACTCACCCACGAGCTGGCGGCATGGCGGACCGCGGCCACCCAGGGGGACCAGAAAGCCCTGAAGGGGATCCTGCCGTCCCTGCTCCAGGCCGCCGCAGCGGTAGCGGAGATGCCGGACACCCCTGAGGGGCACCGCCTCGCCGCCGCGCTGCGGCCCTACAGCGAGCCCGTGTCCGCCGACACCGCCGCACACACCGGTCCGGCCACTGCTGCCCCTGCCCACGCTCCGGCGGACAGCGCACAGGCCCAGGAAGACGTGGCGGAGGATGAGGAAGACGGCGAGGACGCCCTGAAGCCGGGGGATGAGGAGGATGAGCCCGAGGGGCACGTCTTCCCGGCCCTGAAGATCCTCAAGGACGCGGTCGGCCGCTCGAAAATGCACCCGATCTCCGTCATCCGCACGGAGGAGCGGGACAGCGGCCCGTGGCCGCTGATCAGCGAGGACATGGACGGTGAGCCCCGCTGGGTCCGTCCCGACGTCACCGCCACCCGCGTGCCCCACATCCGGGAAAACGGCAAGCGTGTGCGCCGCGACCAGCTCGAGGTGCCCGACTCGTTCGGCGAGGGCATGCTGTGCCTGATCGACCGCAACGGCAGCTTCCCCTCCGCCTGTTCGGCCGTGCCCCTCGCCCCGAACAAGCTCCTGCACACCGGCCCGCTCGACGCGTTCGACAAGACCCAGGCCGGCATCTATCTCATCGACATCCCGGAGTGGGACCGCACCGATATGCCGCACCCCCTGGGCCGGATCATCGACCGGCCCGACGAGGACGGCCGGGTGTGGGTCACCACCCCCCACATCAAACAGCTGGAGAAACTCGTCCGGGACAACCACCTCGCCGCCATGCCGACCATTCACGACTCCTGGACCGGGAAGTACAACGAGTCCCTCTTCAAGCCCTTCTACGAGGCCACCCGCAAGGCACGCACCGAGCTCGTCCAGGCCGGCGGCGACCCCTACAAGGCGTACAAGACCCGGCTGTCCATCGCGCTGCGGCTGCTGTGGCCCAAGCGCCCCTCCCAGCGCTCCCCGTTCTGGCGGCCGGACTGGCGCATGAGCATGGTCGCCGAGGCGTCCGTGCGGCACTGGAGCGTGGCCTTCAGGGCTGTCGAAAAGGGTCACCAGCTCCTCGCGCTGCGCAACGTCGACGCGGCCGTCTTCTGGGCGCCGGACGCCACCGCGCCCGCCACCTACCGGATCGGGAACGGCTTCGGCGAAGTGAAGGCCAAGTTCGTCAAGCCCGGCGAGATCATCCCCGAAGGTGAGGACTGATGGCCGGCCCCACAGGCCGCGGTGACTCCCTGGGCGCCGCCCTGGGCGACCTCCTGCGCTCCCAGGTCACCCCCCGCCACCGGCTGTCGTCCTACACCGCCAAGCACTGGCACGCCCAGCTCAGCCAGCTCACCGCGACCCACCGCGGGCAACAAGCCCTGACGGACGCCGGACTCCACGTGACGACCAAAACGCTGCTCAACTGGCTGTCCGACGCCGAGTACAACGTCCGCCGCAGCTACCTGGACATCATCCACACCGCGTACGAGAACGTCGCCATCGTCCCCGCCGACCCGATCCCCGCCCACCTCAAGCAGCGCCAGTACGAGATCAGCGGCGACGTCAAAACCGGCGACGACGAACGTACGCGCGGCACCCGGGCCGCCGCGCCCCTGCGCATCGACGGCAGCCGGGGCAACTGGGACACGATCGAGGAACTGTGGCTCGCCGGGGAACTCACCGACGAGGCGTTCGAGGACCACTTCATCGACGACGTCATCGTCGAGGACATCGGCGAGGGCACCGACGGCTGGGAGTTTCCCGGCGCCCGGTACTCCGTCGAAGTCCGGTAGCAGCACGCGACGGGCGGCCGGATCGCCCTCCGCATCAAGGGAAACCACCTGACGAAATTGACGCCGCGGCGACGCTGGGGCGTTTCACCCCCAGCACTGGCGGTACGGCCTGGGCCCCTGAGCGAGGGCGGCGATCGAGGTGGTGACGGCCGTCGACTCGGCTGAGACTTCGAGCAAGACCGGTGCGTTTGGGCAGCAAGCGACGTCGGACGGTCAGCCTGGCGTGGCTGGATGTTGCGGCTCGGGCGGGAGGATGGTGCTCTCGTCGGTTTGCCTATCTGCTAGTGACTGAGTGAACCCGTAGACATGCGACAGGTCTGCTCCGTGCAGGCTGGCCCTGGTGAGCTTCGCCCCGCTCAGATCGGCCTCGGTGAGCTTCGCCCGGCTCAGGTCGGCCCCGGTGAGCGTCGCCCCGCTCAGGCTGGCCTTAGTGAGCGTCGCTTCGTACAGGTCGGCCATGGTGAGCGTCGCTTCGTACAGGCTGGCCTGGGTTAGTGTCGCTTGGCGCAGCTTGGCCTGGGTGAGTGTCGCTTGGTGCAGGTCAGCTTGGACGAGTGTCGCTTCGAGCAGGTCGGCCCCAGTGAGTGTCGCTCTGCGCAGGTTGGCCTTGGTCAGTGTCGCCCCACGCAGGTTGGCCCCAGTGAGGTCGGCTTGGGGTAGCTGTGCGCCAGCGAGGTGAAGTCCGTGAAGGTCGAGGACTTCGCGGGGGTCGACGTGGGTGCGTGACTCCGTGCGGGTGAGGGCCGTCAGGGCTGCCTGGACGTCGGCCTCCAACTCTGGCGGGAGCTTCTCGGGAGCCGGGGATGCGGAGTCGGGCGTGCTCTCGTCGGGCTGTGGTGCCGGCGTGGCGGGCAGAGCCTTCGGGGCGCGGTCGCGGATGAAGTGGCCGAGGACGCGGGCGGCGTCGGTGGCCGCCTGCTCTGGTGCGTCGCGGACGATCTGTTCCAGGGCGAGGATGCCGCCGATGCGCACGTATCGGTGGTCCGAGCCGAGGCGTTCCAGGGCCTTGGTGAAACGTTCGGTGATCTGGCCGCGCCTGGTGAGGCGGTAGGTGCGGGCGGTGTAGAGCAGGGCGATACCGGCGCCGAGGGCGGCGACGCAGGCGACGATGGCGGTACGCAGGCCGGTGACCAGGGCCGCCGACCCCTTCGCCAGTTCGCTGCGATCCAAATACTCCCCGTCGAGCACGTAGGGCCCTCGCCACACCAGCCAGGGCAGTCCAGCGACTAACGCCAGCACGCCCATCGCGATGAGCGCGCCCATATGCCAGCGGCGGTCCCTTGCCTTCTGCCGCGCCCGGGCTTGCCGCATGTGAAGGGGAGGTGGGGCATCCCACGTATAGAGGCGAATACGGATACGGCGGATCAGATGCGGTATTTCCATACCCGGTACACGCCCATACCCGGGGCGCGGTTGCCCGTGTCTCCACTTCGAAGCTGCGGGCTCTCAGTGGTCGTATTGGAGCGGGACGCGCGGGATGTCCCACTCCCCGGCTCCAGGAGCAGGCGGGGCGTGTCCGGATCACCGGGGGCCTCAGTTCGGGTGCAGCGTCTGATCGCGGCGGTTGGGCGGTGGGTCGGTCGGTGCTCATCGAGCGGTGTAGAAGCGGTAGGCCGGCCTGTGACCGCCCGGCGTCTTCGGCTCGCTGACATCCAGGCAGTGCGCAGCGATGGCCGCCTCCATGATGTCCTCGTCCAGACCCGGTTCGCGGCAGTGGCCGCAGGGCCACGTCAATAGATCGTCTACGACCGAGCAGGGAGGATCAGACCTGTCTGGCAACCGTCCGGCGGGGCCGGTACGTCCTCAAGGCATGACTGCTGCTGCGCCTGAGCCACCGTCCATTACGCCCCCCGACTGGCACCACTGCGGGCACGGCGCAAATACGACCGATCCCATCGGCTGCCGCGGCATCCGCGTGTTTGGCCAAGCTGTATGCCTCGCCCACCTGGCCGACGCGGCCCGCGCCGCTCATCTCCGTGGCTTAGCCGCCGGCTTCGACATCGACTATCGCGGCACAATTTTCACCGAGTCGCTGCTCGATGCCGTCCTTGACGCCCTCCGCGATCCGGTCACTCGGCGTCCCCGCTTTGGTACCGCTCGGTTCGAGGAAGCGACCTTTCGAGCAGACGCGAAGTTTGCACAGGCGCTCTTCCAGGGCATCGCTCGGTTCGAGGCAGCCACCTTCCAGGGTTTCGCCTGGTTCGACGAAGCGTGCTTTCAGGGCAAAGCCCGGTTTGGGGCGGTGGTTTTCCAGGGAGCTGCACGGTTCACTGACGCGACATTCCAACGCTATGCCTGGTTTCAAGGAGCGACCTTCCAGCAAGACGTATGGTTCGACGCCATGTTCCAAGACGACGCCTGGTTCGAGGCATCCACCTTCTACGGCGCTGCTCGCTTCTGGGCCCGCTTCCAAGGTCAGGCCAGGTTCAGGTCGGCAACCTTCCAAGCCATCGCCGTGTTTGCAGGAACGGCCTTCCATGGCGACACAGACTTCGAATCAGCTGCCTTCCATGGGCCTGCAGGCTTCCATGGGGCGACATTCAAACGCGCCGCACGGTTCTCTTCGGCAAACTTCCAGGACTCCGTAGACTTTAGGACGGCGGCATTTCACAAGAGTGCTGGGTTCGACTCGGCGATCTTCCAAGCCTTCGCCGACTTCGAATCGGTCAACTTCCAGGGTGATGCCGGATTTGAGCAGTCAATTTTCGAGGGCGCTGCCAGACTTGGCCCGCTGGTGTGCGCCGGGCGAGTCACGTTGTCCGGAGCAGTCTTCAACGGCCCAGCGGACCTCTGGCTCGCCACGCGCCGCCTGGAATGCCGACGGACCCGGTGGTCGTCTACGGCTGAACTGCGTCTTCGTCATGCCACGGTGGATTTCGCCCACGCCGTCTTTGAATACCCTCTCACGATCGCGGCGGAGGCAGAGTCCTTCATGTGCGCCGACGGACAACCGTTGAGAGAACAGGCACTTGACTGCGTACCCCAGAGCACGGTGCGGATGGCCTCGCTACGGGGTGTGGACGCAGCGCACCTGGTTCTCTTCGACGTTGACCTGTCCCGGTGCGTGTTCACCGGAACCGTACACCTGGATCAACTTCGGCTGGAGGGCAGCTGCACCTTCGCCGGCGCCCCAAAACGCGCCCACGGGCAGTGGCGGTGGCTGCCCCGGGGTTTCACTGCCCGTCGCACCCTCGCCGAAGAGCACCACTGGCGTGCCAGCCAGCCGAAGGCATCCCGGGGCTGGAACGTGGCTGTGCTCGGCAGCGGCCAAGTGGGGCCTGCGCAGCTGGCACCGGTGTACCGAGCGCTACGTAAGGCGTTCGAGGACACCAAGAACGAGCCGGGAGCCGCAGACTTCTACTTCGGCGAGATGGAGATGCGCCGCCACGATCGCGTCGGCACCACTCGCGCCGAACGCGGACTGCTGCACGGATACTGGCTGTTGTCCGGCTACGGCCTGCGTGCCTCCCGGGCGCTGGGGTGGCTCGCTGCAGCCATGCTGGGCACTATCGTGCTGATGATGGGCTGCGGGCTGCCCACAGACTCCCCGAGACAGAAAGTGACCGGTACCGTGCCATCCGGTGGGGGAAGTTCGACCTTCGAGATCGACACGGCAGACCCCCAGAATCCGACCGGAGACAGGTTCACCGGCGAGCGGGCCGAGGAGGCCCTGAACGTCACGCTCAACTCAGCCGTGTTCCGGTCCTCCGGGCGGGAGCTCACTACCGCCGGGACGTACATCGAGATGGCATCGCGCGTGACAGAGCCCATTCTTCTGGGACTCGCGGTCCTGGCGGTCCGTGGTCGCGTCAAACGCTGATCCGTCTCCTCCTGCACAGTATCGCGGTTGACTTTCCACCGTCGCAGCCGACGGTGATAGTGGGTGTTCTGTGAGCTTTCGCTGGGTCTCAGTCCGGGGGCGGTGCTGGCTGCGGCAGCTGAAAGAGACCGGGTTCGGGTTCGGTGAGGATGCCGCGGTTGACCAGGCATTTCAGTTTGGCTCGAGTGCCTTCGACGTGCCGGGGCTCGGTGCCGATGTCCAGGGCGAGGCAGATGTCCTTGGGATGCAGCCCGTCCATGGCCTCCTCGAAGAGTGTGAGGGTCTGGCGGTAGAACCGAGGGCAGCGGAGCCAGGCCGCCGGGCAGGTCCGGGGCGATTTCCAGGATGGTCTCCCGAGTGATCCTCAGTCCCTCCAAAGCCACCGCGGCAGTAGCCAGTTGATCGGTGAGCTCCGCGATCTGGGTGCGGAGGCGGTCCGCGAGGGCACACGGTGGCCGCGACCACGTTGACGGCGATGAGCAGACCGAGCGATACCCCGCTTGCGGGCCCGGCTCCTCTTGCCCGGATCCAGTCCGGTCGTCGTCTTCGGGGGCGTTGAGCGAGGCGTGCACGGTCTGGGAGTCCATCACCACCGCGGACGGGTCCTCGCCCCGGCCCTTCGACTCGCGGACCTGCCGCCGCGGCAGGTCATGAATGGTCTGGTCGGCGCCGTGGTCGCGCCCCAGCCCGAAGTAGTAGTACACGGCGGTGTACGGCGGGAAGTCGTGCGGCAGATAGCGCCACTGGCAGCCGACCCGGGCCTGTTACAGGATCGCGTTGACGATCTCCCGCATCTCGTATCGACCCTCATGGCCGCTGACCGAGCGGTGCTGTCCCTTCCAGGCCGTCATGACCGGCCGGGTCAGCTCCCATGCCTCATCCGACAGATCACTGGGGTATGGCTGCCGCTCGGTCACGGCTCCAGCACACCGCAGAAACGGTCAACCGCAACCCCTCAAACCGGATAACTAGATACGACGACTCGCAGAACACCCACTCAACCGTCACGTTCGCCGGCAGCGCTCAACATCGCCGCGTGACCGTCGGGATTGCCTCAGCTCAAACCAGTGGAACCGACTTGTGGACTATTCACTTCCGCTTAGCGAGCTCATTGAGCCTCGCTTTATGGAGCGCGTGCAAGAGCGGGACCTCGTACGCACGCGCAGATGGATCGAGGACGGTGCCCTGCACAGGGCGTCGATGCATGCCCGTACTACCGGCCGGACACCGAGCTCGGCGTGCTGGAGTGAGCGACTCGGCGCACGCTGAAGTTATGGCCGCCGCCGCGATAGTCGTCCATCTGCCGTCTCGCACGAGCGGCCCGCGGCTAGTCCGCCTCCCGGGGCGATCACCCCGCCCTGACCGCCCGGCGCGCCCTGGTCGATGAATACGCGAGTGCGGAACCAACTCTTCAGGAGCCGCGACGTCGTGAGCATGTTCCGGGTCGCAGCCCATCATCAGAACCTGGCCTTCCACCCCGGCAGCACACCTGCCCCCGGCCGGTTACCGCGCGAGCTGCACTGTGATCGGGGAGTTGGGGCAGCGGGTGGCGTTTTCGGCGAGGGCGGATTCTTCGCTGGGGTCGATGGTGAGCTTCCAGCGGGTCTTGATAGCCACCCACTGGTTCACGTAGGCGCAGCGGTTGTCTTCGGATGGCGGCATCCAGGTGGCGGGGTCCTGGTCGGCCTTGCTGCGGTTGGACTTTGCCGTGACGGCGATCAGCGCCCGCTCGTCGCCGAGGTCGTTGGCATAAGCCTGGCGCTCGGCCGCGCTCCAGTGTTTGGCCCCGGAGTCCCAGGATTCCGCGAGTGGAACCCGGTGGTCGATGTCGAGCCCGGAGGGGCCTTCGACGTACCGGTCGTCATACTCCGAGAACCAGCGGCCTCCGCTCAGCTTGCACTTGGCGCCCTGCTTTGGGGCGGTGAGCGCCTCGGCCTTGAGGACCTCGGCACGCGTGGCGCAGCCGTCCTTGTCGGCATCCACCCAGTGCTTGAACGAGGTCCGCTGGTAGCCGGTACGGTCCTCCGCCCTCACGGGCAGTGCTTTGAGCGCGGCCATGAGTGGCTTCGTGACGGTTTCACCGGCCCGTGGTGCCGCACCGGGGCTGCCAGCGGGTGAGGCGTGCGCGGTGCCAGCCGGGATGGCCAGGGCGACGGCGGCAGTGAGCAGGACGGCGGTGCGGGTGATGGCGGGCACGGGTCTCCTCGAAGAACACGAACTGGTCGTGATCTTCGTAGCGAGTCGGCGCTTGTCGCCGGGCCGTAGAAGGTGTTCGTGTCACCCGCACGAGCGGTAAGTCTGATCGTTATGGGGTTTCTCCGGCAAAGACCCCGCCGTGGGCGGGCCGTTACTGGCGGCTACTGTGCTGGTCATGCACAATTCACGGGGATCACTGATAGCTGCCGCCGTTTCCTGCCTCATGCTCACGAGTTGCAGCAGCGCCGACGACGAGAAGAACGGCGGTGCGGCTGAGCCTTCGGTCATCGGCTCTCCGGTGGGCAAGCCCATCGAGTCGCCGAAGGCGATGCCGCAGAGGCTGAGCGACACCGTTCCGGAGCCGGATCCGGATGCCCCGTTCATCGAGCACGTCAAGCACGAACTGGCCACGCGCACGGTGACGATGGCCGGGGCTCCGGGCAAGACCAGCGCCCGCTGCAACAAAGATTCCGTCCGGCCGGTGACAGGCGCCCGCGTCACCTGCACCGTCACATACGAGGGCATCGAGGTGACCTGGCCGGTGAAGTTCACGGGCAAGCCGGGGTTCGGCGGCATGGGCGATGGATACGAAGCCCAGCCCAGCACCGGTCTGCTCACCAGGGAGGGCGCGCTCACATACTTCTGGGGCAACAACAGCGACACTGGGACGGACCTGCGTTGCGACGCGCTGCCCCGGGTCACGAAGGTCCCACTCGGCCGGAAGTCCAAGTTCCAGTGCTCCTATTTCGCCGCCAAAGCGTCCACGGACGGCAGTGACATGTGGATCACTCAGAGCTTCTACAGCACCACAGCCGGCGTCCGCGCCCGGGTATGACGATCACAGACGTCGTCTTCTGAGGGCCTGCAGCCACGCCCGGGGGCAAAGCGACGGAGGCGTACCGGGCGTCGAAGGGAGGGCCGGGGCCTGCATCGCACAGGCATGAGTGGAAGGCCATGACGCTGATGATTGTCAGTGGCGCAGGAGACCCTTGCCGATATGGCAGACGAACCAGAGCCGGCAGAGCCCAAGGATCCTGAGCAAGCCGAGCGCTTCATGCCCCGGCCCCTTCCACCGGCGGTCCAGCGCATGCTGAGCGAGAGTGGCACAGCGGCGATGCGAACCAACTACCCATCGCTCCTCGCGTCCTTCGCACCGCCAGACTTCCGCCGCCCCTGGGCCGTTGACATCGAAAAGATACTGGTCCGTGTTAAGGCTCAAGCGGTCATCTCCACCACCGTGCAATCCAAGATTGACGCGCTGCGATGCCCTCCGGCCAGCCCTGCCATCGACCAGCTGACTGCGGCCCTCGCGCAGATCCAGAACCCGCCGGCCTCCAGCCGACTCTCTTTGCTGATGAACGGAAACCCGGCTGGCACGAACGCGGACACACTGCTGGGGCGCAAAGCCCTCAACGCGCTGACCGTGTCACCCGCCGTTGTCGCAGCCAAACGGTGGGCGGCCCTGCAGAGTCACTCGCGTAGGCCGCAGATCGATGCGGCGACTACGCGAGCTCTGGATGCATTCCGCGCCTCACTCGTCCCCCCGTCCTGGAGTTCCGCGCTCCAGCAGGCTGCCGAGCGCGCTCAGGCCCTCTACCCTCCGAACCTCCTGGGCCGCCTGACGTCGGTCGAGCGGCATGTGCGCGACCTGCTGCTGCCGGAGAACCTGCACAAAACCGAGGTCACGTCCTGGCTGTGGCTGCTGCGCATCAGCGTGAAGGACGGGGTCTGCCTCGCATGGGCGCCCCGCGCGGAGCTCATCGAGGACCTCATGGTGCTGAAGACGACCAGGCAGCGTCATCGCCTCCTGATCGACCGGCGCTCCGACGTCGTCGACGATGTCGAGGAGAGCCTGGCGCATGTTGATCACCCGGCGCTGTCCGACGACGTGCACTTCACTTTGGAGGCCGCAACCTGCGTGCGCTCCGGGCACGACGCAGCTGCGCAGGCCCTTCTGGGTAACCTCCTGGACACGCTCATGCGGCGCCACGGGCACGCCTGGCTGCAAGGTCACTTTCCCCAGGCCCAGTTCACCGGCACGGGGAGCCACAAAATGGTCGCCGGCGCACTCGGCACACGCTCCGGAGCAGGGGACTTCAAGGTGCTGATGCTCGCCCCGTACCTGGTGGTGAGCGCCATGAAGAACATGTTCCTGAACAGCGTGGGCCGGCAGGACACCTTCAATCGCCACCTGGGAGCGCACAACGCCTCGGTGAACTCCTACCGCAGCGAGTTCGCGATGGGCGCCCTGCTGACTGTTCAGGCTCTGCTACGGCAGCTCGACATGTACCTGTACGCCCAAGGGACGTAGCGGGTACGCGGTGCGCGGTCTTCGACCGTCGCCAACGGCCAAAGGGGGTCGGCGATCCCCGGGCGTGCGGAGTGAGGGAACCGGGTGCTTCCTTCAGGGCTGCACCTCTGGTTCATCCCCGGCCGTGCGGGAGGTGCTGACGCTAACGGGGTGCGGTTCTCATTTCCTGCGGGACAGTCCGATGTCGGGCTGATAGATCAGGTGTTCGCGCAGGGAGGGGTTGAGGGGGCGGCCGCCGGGGTCCAGGAGCAGGACGGGCTTGCCGCGCAGAGTGCCGGGGGCAAGCATGGTCCACGTGTTCGAGTGTGGCAGGTGGGGAAGCCAGGCATGGGGGACACGCACGGTGTTGAGGAGAATCTGGCGCTGCTGGCTGCGCTGGGGTGCCGCCTGGGTTCGGGGGTGGTAGCGGGTGAGATCGGCGGGCAGCAGGCCGTCCGCATCCCAAGTGAGGCGGCTCTGGTCGGGGTGCTGGTAGAGGCCGACCACGTGGAGGCCCGGCGTTCCCAGCCGGGAGCGGGCCGCGAGGTATCCGCCCTGGCCGGGAGCTTCGTCCTCGTCGTGTGCGGAGCCCGATGCGAGCTCGTCTGCGGTGCAGGGGTGCCCGTCCTGGTCGTAGGGAGGCCCAGTCGACGACGACCAGCCCGCCGGGTCGGGTATGAACCGGCGACCCGAGGCATCCGGATGCGGCCCGCCTACTCTCTCGCCCGCGCGCACGGGTATGAGCCGGACGAGGCCACGTTTGCCCCTTCGTCGGCCTCTTCCGCCCGCACCCACAGGTATGTGCCGAGGTCCGCGGAGGGGTGCCACGAGGTGAGTCCCTCCAACCCTGCTGCCCTATCGCCCGCGCGCCCCGGGTATGAACCGCCCCGCGGTGCTCCTCCTAACGCACGCCCTCCAGGCGAGAGCCGTTGACATCGAGCGATGCCGATCTCCTCTCGCCCGTAAGTCCGGGCACATCCGAGGCCGCTACTGAAGGCCGCGTGACGTACCTACGGCAGACAGAAGGAAGGCGAATCGTGAACAAATCTCCTTGGGCAGTGAGCGAGGCCGTGCTTGGCCATTGGGACGACTTGTTCCAGCGTGCCGTCGACGGGAGGCGCGTCGAGTTCGTCCGTCCTGCAGATACCGAGCGTCCGGTCTGGGCGGTCTACGACCGCGGTGAGCGGTATCTCGGGACGCTCCGAATCCAATGTGCGGACAGCGGGCCTGCGTGGCATGTTCAATCCACGCAGGAGCGCTATCTGAACCTGGAGGACGCTGTACGGGCTCTGCGCCGGCCTCGCGCCTGGGGCGCCGAGCAGGAGGCCGTAACGCGGTGGGCCCGAGGAGTTCTCGCCGACCCCGAGCTGCTGGTCTTCGACGTGCAGACCACTGGACTCACCTCCCCATGGGCGGCACAGATCGCCGCCCTCGACCTCAAGGGCACAGTCCTCTTCAACGAGCTCGTGGACCCGCGGGCCGCTATGGAGCACCAAGCCGTGGCACTCCACGGCATCACCCCTGAACTTGCCACCGCAGCAGCGCCCTTCGCGGAACTCCTGGACCGACTCACGGCGATCTTCCACGCCCGTCGGTGCGTGGCCTATCCGCTCTCTTTTGACCGCGGTGTCCTCGAGCGCGGGGGAACTCCGGGGCCGCCAGGGGCTGTAGCAGCGTACGTGCACCGCCTTGTGGGCCAAAAAGGCCACGGCAATCCGCTCAGTCCCGTGATCCACAGTGTGAAAAGGAGCAGCTCAACGCTCTGCAGCATCGGCTGACGGGACTGACGGGACTGGCTCAGCAAGATAGGGGCTGTCGCATTACCGTGCAGGCAAGCACCACACGGGGCCGATCGGAGTGGGCACCAGGCTATCGGCGCCAAGGCGGCCTGGTGCCGCAGGGGTTTGTCTCCAGTACTCCCGGTGTGTGCCGCGGTGTTGCTACTCCAGCAACGACAAGAGTTCCTCGTCGAGGCTTAGGTAGTAACTATCGAGCGTGGAGCCTCCACTGCGACCGCGCCGCCGATCAGGCTGTGAGCCGATCCTGATGACCTCTCCGCGGGGGGATTCAGGGAATACCCGGTGGTGGACGTGAGCAGGTAGGCATTTGTACATCCCTGCTGCCCGGTCGGGGGTGTGGTCTTGAGCAGTCGACGGCGCAGCGTCATAGGGCAGTGTGCGGACAGCCTCTCGGCGTCCTGCGGCGAAGCTGAGTCCGGGGAAGTACTCTCCGTGCGGTGTCGAGGCAGGGGCAATCGTGTCTGCCTCGGTTCGGCGGTAGCCAGGGTGGGGTGGAGAGAACCAGGCCCGGGCCAGGGCGCAGCCGTGCCTGTTGGCCTCTCTCCCGAGGGCCTCCAGCCGCGACCGCGGGGCACGGGTGGGGCCCACCTTCACGTAAGCCGCTGGCCCGAGGCAGTCGATCACATACACGTAGCCCAGCCCCGGCGGGAGGGACGGTGGAATGTTGCTCTTCTCAACAAAGCGCCGGATGAAGAGGCCTTGGCCGGAAGCGCTGTAGGCGAGGTGCATGCGGGGCCCCTGCGGATCGATGGGAGAGCCCGATAAAGCGAACGGGTCGGGCATTGGCGCTGCTTCGCGACAGAGGTGGGTTCTTGCGCCAAGGACAGCGACTGAAGCGACTCTGGTCCGATCTCTGCCAGGCGGGCAGAGGTTTCCTGCGCTACCTCGACGCTCAGGAACCGGCCCGGGACTGGGGGCGCCGTTCGCGGGACTGACGGGACTGAACTGTGTACATGGCGGAGGCCCCCGCGCGGGGCGGGGGCTCTGAGTCCCGCACGCTTTGGGTCCCGTTCCCGGGCCCGTCTAAAAGGTGCAGGTCAGAGGCATCTGCCCTTTGGGGACGGGACTGACGGGACCCAGTCTGGCAGTTATCACCTGAACAAGACATCACCAACACGCGCGCGCCCACCATGCAGGCCTATCTCTCTCAGCAGCTTATAACTGCTTAAGTCGGTCCCGTCAGTCCCGCTGTCGGCGTCTACACTCCGCTGACCAGGCATTTCCTAGTGCGGGACTGAAGCGTGCCCCTGGGTGCGGGACTGAACTGCCCACGGGCAGGCGTCCTTGCTTCCCCCACTTGCGGGACTGACGGGACCAAGAGTTCCCGACACGCCGGGGTGTTCCTTCACAGCGATGCCTCGTGGGCTACGCTCGTGCCGCAAACCTGAATCCTCAGTCCCTTCAGACCCGTTGGTCCCGCTGGAGGCCAGCCCTGATCAGGGGAGCCCCCTGCAGGACGAGGGACCTTCAGAGACTGCCCCAAACTGTGACAAGGACGATCCGTTGACCCGCCAGCCCTCGACCGCGCCGTTGGTCCGGGACGAGGCCGTGCACGGAAACGCAATCGCCCGGTGGTGCGCCCAGGAAGGCTGGCCGGTGCATCCGCTGGCGCCCCTGGAGAAGGTCCCGGCTGCCAACTGCCAGGCTTGCAAGGAGGACCGGCACCCCCCTGCGGTGTGTCCATGCACAGTGGCCGGTCGGTGGTGCCACGGATTCCACGCCGCGACCACCGATCTCGACCGCATCGACACCTGGTGGCATGCCCAGTCCCGCTTCGGCGTTGGTGTCTCCTGCGGTCCCGCGGACCTGGTCGTGCTCGATGTGGACGCCCACGCGGTGCAGGTCCCTGACCGGTCCCGGCTCCTGCCGGGGATCCCGATCGCTCCGCAGGTCAACCTCGACGGGCTGGCCACGGGTTTCGACACCCTGGCGCTGCTGGCCGCGCTCCGAGGCCAGCCCAGCCCAGTGGAAGACACAGGAACGCTGCGGGTGCGCACCCCGTCCGGCGGGCTGCACATCTGGTACCGCAACCCGCGCCCCGCCACCCGCTACCGCTCCTCTACAGGATCGAGCCCGAAGACGGCGCTGGCCTGGCAGGTGGATGTGCGCTCCGACAACGGCTACATCGTGGCCCCCGCAACCCGGACCACGGCAGGCCGTTACCGCCCTGTGGGAGACGCCCGCTACCCGGCGCCGCTGCCGAAGTGGCTGGCCGACGAACTAGCCCGCACCCACCACGTCCCTGCGCCGATCCCGCAGCCCGCGGTACCCGATGCCTCGCGCCCGCGGCGTCGCCGTGCGGTGAAGGGAGCCGGGCGCCTCCTGGAGCCGCTGGTGGCCGAGGTCGCCGCCTGCGCGGCCGTGCCGGAAGGCGCGAGCTTCACGGAAAAACTCAACCGTGCCGCCTACACGGCCGGCGGCCTGGTCCAGGGCGGCCACCTCACCGAGGCGGAAGTACGCCAGTTGCTGCTGGAGGCGGCCCGCACCGCGCGCCCGGCCCAGGAGCACCGCAACCTGACGATCATCGAGTCCGCTCTGTCTGCGGGCGCCCAGCGCCCACTTCATCCCCGAGGACGTTCATGAGCGCCGAGCCCGCACGCTTCGACGCCGAAGCGGCCGCCGCCCAGATCCACCAGCAGAGCCTGGACTTCACACTGCCCGATTCCCACCCGGGTCTCCCGGCGCAGCAGACCGACGCCCGCTACCCGCCCGCGGCCCCAGCCGCATCGGACGGGCTGCTGCCCAGCTCCCTGACCGACCGCGGCAACGCCAAACTGTTCGCCCGCCTCTACCGCGACCAGTTCCGCTACGTGATCGGCATGGGCTGGCACTCCTGGGACGAGTACCGGTGGAAGCTGACCGGCGGCGACGAAGCAGCGGTCTGGGCGGCCGGCGAGATGGCCGAGCAGATCCCTGACCATGACCCGGCGGGCCGGTTTACCGCCCGCCAACTGGCCGCGCACCGACGCCACTCCGAATCCACCTCCGGCCTCAAGGCCCTGCTCTACCAGGCACAGGCCGCACCCGGGCTGCGCCTGGACCCGGAGATCCTGGACGGCGACATCTACGCCCTGTGCACCCCCGCCGGCGTCGTCGACCTGCGCACCGGGACGCTGCGCAAGCCCGATCCGCTGACCGACATGCACTCCCGCGCCACCCTCGTTGCCCCGCACGCGATGCCGATCCCGCGCTGGGAAAGCTTCCTGCGCGACACCTTCGGAGACGACGCGAAGGGCCTGGAAACCACCCGCTTCCTGCACCTGCTGCTCGGCTACTCCATCACTGGGGACGTCGGCGCACAGGTACTGCCGTTCCTCTACGGCTCCGGCGCCAACGGCAAGTCGGTGCTGCTGGAAGTGATGACACAGATCCTGGGCGACTACGCCAACGCCGCCCCGCCCGGCTTTCTGATGGAGAAGGGCAAGTTCACCGAGCACTCCACGGAGCTGACCGAACTGCACGGCCGGCGCATCGTCGTGTGCAGCGAGCTCAAACCCAACGACAAGTTCAACGAGGCCCGCGTCAAGCTCCTCACCGGCGGCGACACCATCACCGCCCGGCGGATGCGGCAGAACTTCTTCACCTTTACCCCCACCCACAAACTGTGGCTGCTGGGCAACCACCGCCCCGAAGTAGGCACCGGCGGCTACGCGTTCTGGCGCCGCATGCGGATCATCCCCTTCGAGCGGAGCGTCCCCGACGAGCGGAAAATCGACAACCTGGCCGCCGAACTCGTCCGCGACGAGGGCCCCGGCATCCTGCACTGGCTGATCCAGGGCGCCCAGCGCTACCTCGCTACCCGCGACCCGCTGACCGGCCCGGCCTCCGTCCGCGTGGCCACCGCCGCCTACGAGACCACCGAGGACCATGTAGGCCGCTTTCTCACCGAGTGCTGCACCAAGGGTTCGGACGGCGGCGGCTCGGACCTGCGGGTGGAGCAGAAGCTGCTGTACGAGACCTACGGGCGCTGGTGCTCCGAGGAGGGGATCCGCCCCTCCACGAGCCGCGCGTTCGCCAGCCGCATCCGGCAGGAACTGGGCCTGGCCTCACCCGCAGAAATGATCAAGAATAATACGAAGAAGCTCTACCCCGGCCTCGCCCTGCTTGCGGACGACAGCGCCGAAGACGCAAGCGGGACGCCGTGAAGAGCCACTACCAGCGCAACGAGTGCGCGGGCCGACCGTACGATGGACGATGCCTGCTTCTCCCGCCCACTCCTGACGGAGCGGGGAAGGCGGGCCGCGTGGATGCCACACCCGATGGCCGGTGCCCGGCCGCGAAGACCAAGGAGGCCTGATGAGCGCGATTCCGCAGGAAGGCGATCTCGTCCAGGAAGCCGAGGTCGTCTGGCTGGAGGACACCACGGACATGGACTACGTCCGCCAGGCCCTGGACAAGGTCGGCACCCGCAAGGGCAAGCCGCGCTACGAACGCGACGGCCGTCTGATTGGCTACTCGAACCTGACGCCGGACGCGCCGCGCAGCGCCGACAGCGGCCTCTTCGCCCGCCGCACGTTCTACTTGCTGCCGCACGACCGTCCCAACCGGCCTGATGACCCGGAGTGCCCCTACCGGGTGGGCTCACCACTGGAGGCCGTCGACCCGCGGACGATCGAAGCGGGCAAGGCCGGAGCCAAGACCCCCCGTTCCCAGGCGACCGGGGAGATAGTGCCCGCCCGCTCGTAGCCGAGTGAGCGTCGCCTTCGATCGACTCCCGCCGCACAAATCACAAGCGTGGTAGCTCAGTTAGATGAAACGCTTGCCCTTATGAGCGAGCGCAGCCGTGTCACGATCGAAGCCATTGATACCCGCAAGCCGACCGGCGAGTGTCCGAACTGCAAGCTGAACGTGGCGTTCGACCACGTCAGCCGACGCGATGTCTGGCCAGCCTTGAAAGAAAGGCCCTTCCACTCCCGCTCAGGCGGCGCAGATTTCAACGGCATCAGCCCCGGCGCGGAGCTTCGGCCCAAGGATGACGTCTTCCGCGTTGTCGAGCACATCCTGGCTTGCCAGAGCTGCAGGACGACCGCGGTAGTACTGCAGCACTGGGGGCCGGACCTCCCCACGGATGACGATCACGACGCCATCGCCATCGCTATTAAGGAGAAGGCATCCAAACCCCGGCTCCTGGTCCTGGTGCATCCTCGACGGTCGTCCCAGACTCTTGACCCCACCGCCCCGGAGGAAGTCCGCGGCCTCTTCAGTGAAGGCACCAAGTGCCAGGAAGCAGGCGCGCTGCGTGCAGCAGCAGCGATGTACCGAGCGGCCGTCGAAGAGATCTGCAGGGACCGCGAGGTCACCGGACGCAACCTTAAGGAAAAGATCGCTGACCTGACTAACAAGGGCGTCCCAGACGATGTCGTCCGCGACCTCGATGAGGCTCGGACACTGGGCAACTGGAGCCTTCACGACGGGCTGACGTTTTCCTACCAAGAAGTAGACGACGTAGCTGAACTGATCCAAGAAGCCGTCTTCATTGTCTACGTCCAGCCCGAGCAGCGTTCCGCACTTCGTGCGGCACGTCAGCAACGGCGCCGCGAGGCTCGCGCTGGTGCATGAAGCAGCGCAGGCATACCGGTAGAGCCGGAGCAGGGGAGCACTGCCCGGCTGCGGCACACCTGGTGGCGTGAAGCTAGGCGACCTCAGGCCAGTGATGGCCCGCCGCCGCGAAAGCGGCGGCTCCGACCCTGTACTGGCATCGCTGCGCTGGCCGGACGACGTCCTCCCTGGCTGCCACCCTGGCGTGGAACCGCACCATTGAGGCCGCGCTCGCGGTCGGCCTCCCTGCCGGGGGCCGCCAGGATGGCCTGTGGCGAGCACCGGCCCGGCTTTGGTCACAGCTTGAGGATCGTCGCGATGGCCAGGAGGCCGCCGAGGCCGAGCGTCAGCGGCGCGGTGAGCGAGGGGGCCTGTAGGGCGACCATGACGAGCATGGCGGCGCCGAGCGCGGCAAGAACGAGCTTCGAGCGGTCGTCGGTGTTCACGAAATCCTCCGTGGGCTGGTTGCGTTGATGAGCGGCATGCTGCGTTCTCACGGGGTTAGGAGCGCAAGGGCTTCCCGGCGGGCAGCGTGGCCGATCCGGGTCGTCTCAGAAGAAGGCGATCGGTCTGTTCACCGGTAACCGGCCTTCTCCGGACAGGCGAGGTCTTCTAACCGCGACTAGCGAGTCGATCGCCTGCGGGGCGACTGCGTGGAACGTCGCGTCGGGAGATCTGTTACAGCCGACCCCGTCCGGTGGTCGGTGGTTCGCTGACTCCCTCCCTGGCTAGGGCCGCGTGGCGCGAGTGGGGAAGGCCCAGAGCAGAGACCACCCTGCGGTTTGGTCGAGCGGGACCGGACAGGACCATCTGGGAGTGACCGGTGCGGGCCCTCGTAGAGGCGAGTGGGCGTTCCTGGCTCTACTAAAGAGACCGGTGAGGAGGACCCCACGGTGTCCTTGGGGAGTCGGTTGAGCAGTCAGGACGCCGGCGGGAACTCAGCGTGGTCACGCTAGGCCCCGCGCGGAACGCTGGGCCCGGCCCTGCTTCCCCGCCGCCTCGAACCAGCGGGGCTGCTCACCGACGTGTGCGCGTCGATCTGCGGCAGGCAGAGCGCCACCAGGTTGTCCACCGAGGTGCGGGCGTACCCGAGGCGGACGTGCGCGACCATGTCGGCTTCGGTGCTCGCCGGCCGGGGCAGTTCTATCCCCACCGACCCGGATTTGGGTACGGCTTGCTCCGCAAGACATCGCACACCAGCCCACGGGGTTTCCGGCGGCTGGGGACGCTGTGTGGTTAGGGGGCGTCTGTGAGGTTGAGGAGGGTGGTGATATCGCGAATGACGTAGATTCCGCTTCCTTGTGGTGTCTCTTCGGAAATGGATTTGAGGGTTTCGGTGGATACGGCGGCTGGCCAGCGGGTTCCTGTTTCTGTCCAGCGCACGCCGGTCAGGTCGACGTTCCGCAGGTCTGCTGTGGTGAGGTCTGCTGTGGTGAAGTCGTCGAGCAGGAACTGGTATGCATTCCAGGGAAGGGGAGGGAGGGGCTTTTCCAGGCGCATCTCGATTTCTCCCCTGACTGAAAGCACGCACTGCGTGCACAGTTCTCCTGCCTCAGTAGCGGCCTCGCGCAAAGGTGAGGAGCGGACGGTGGTGTCCTCTGCGGGCGGATTGTGCACAGCGTCTCGAACTCTTTGTGCGCTGCGGAGGAAGGACTTGGCTTGCATTTCGAGATACGACGGAGGGATGGCGCCGTGCAATCGGCCGTCTGTGGGGTGTGCGTATTGCACTGCGCGGTTGGCCAGATGGAGGGCGCTGCGCACGGTATCGATCATCGCCCGGTTGAAGGCCGGCACGGACAGTTTTCCAGCCCGTGCGGCTTCCCGGGAACGTACGAAGGCGGTGCCTAGAGTCTCTGCCGCCTGCTGCATGTGAATGAGCTGTGCTGCATCTGGGCCGAGCAGCCTGCGGGTGTGCTTTGTCAGAGTCTGTACCAGGCCGATGAGGGCCCCCCTGTCGGCGTGAAGGGTGCGATGGGGCGAGTCGAGTTGGACCAGCAGCTGGGACAGGCGGTGCTTGACCCCGAGGACCTCGTCGAGGAACTCGACCAGAGCTGTGATCGTGGGGGTGCGGAGCCGCAGCCGCTCCGATGCGCTGATGAAGTGTGGGAACTCGATGTTGTAGAACACGAGTGGGGCTGCGGGGTCGGTGTTTTGCTCCGGCCGGCTGGCGGGCGGGGCGGGGGACTGTTCGGCCTCTGGGTTCAGGATCTGGGTAAGGCCGGCTTCCTCGTCCAGGACAGAGTGCAGATCGGTGACGCGACTGTCGTGACCGGACTGCATCAGGATTTCCTGCAGGCCCGCTTCGACGTCCAGCAGTTCGCCGAGTTCCGCCAGTGCATCGAGGAACGGTCGGAAGGGGGCGGCGTCGTATGAGTGTGTTGTCATCGGTGCTCCCCGTGCTGCTCGATCTGCTGTAGGGCTGTCCTGCGGGCCTTCTTCAGATTGCTGCGGACGGCTGCCGGGGTCAGGTCGATCTCTGCGGCTATCTCGGTGGGGGTATAGCCGCTGAATGTCCAGGCCAGGACCTGGCGTTGGCGGGGCGGGAGGTTCTGCAGGATGCGCAGGATGCTGTGTTTGGATTCCCATTCGCTGAGTGCGTCGGGGTGGGGAACGAGCGGGCTGGCTTCGGGGACGTCGCCCGTGGGGTCTTCGACGGTTCGTGACATGTGACGGATGAGTGCTCGGGAGGCCACTTTGTGGACCCATCCGCGAGGGTGGTCGACCTCGGTCCATCTGCTGTAAGCCTTGCTCAGGGTTTCCTGTGCGATGTCTGCGGCCAGGTGAACGGGTGCGCCCTGGTTGATGAGGAACTGGACCAGGGGACGGAGTGTGGCGCGGTAGAACGTGGAGAACTCGTCGTTGACCCGCGTGCGGGTTGCTGGCGCGAGATCGTGGGATGGCGCCTGGGCGGCGGGTGCCCGGCCGGAAGGGCCGCTGTTGCCTTGACTGGGCTCGTTCACGGGGTGGTGTCCTCTCCCTGGGAGGCCAAGAGGACTCGTACCCGTCGCCCGTCGCCCTGGTCATCGTCGACCTCTAGGCGTGCTCCTGGTGAAGCAAGGGACAGATGGCCGATGCAGGTGTTCCTGGCTCGCTCTGTGCGGCTGCGCCAGCGCAGGCGCAACCAGAGCCCGAAGAGCGAGCTCACCTGGACGATCACGAGCGAAGTGATTGAGATGACGATGGCTGGATTCATCGGCCCTTCCCTGGAGGCTAGTTGAGCTTGTTGCAGGCTGTTGATAGGAAGAGCCAGCCGCATGCCGATTCGTGAACCCGGGTACCAAGATTCTTTGCGGCTCAGGAACCAGGAAGGGCAAACCCTGTCTGGAGTGCTAGGGCGGGTCGCCGTGCTTTCCGGTCTAGTGGGCGGGTGTCCTCGGGGTGATCCTGGCGCTGCCGGTGCCCGGCTGCCCGGCCCGGCTGCGTGCCGTGATGGGCCGTTGGTTGGCGCCCTGGGTCGCGTACGGCAGGGGCGGGGCCCGTCGTCTGGTGCCCGGGTGTCCTGTCCGGGTGAGAGTCTCAGTGTGGGCTCTGGTCTGGAAGGATCCGCGCATGCTCACCAACCAGACCCCGGCGGTCGCCTTCGACGATGGCACCCCCTTCAACACCCTGTACGAGCAGGCCGCCAACGAGCCCAGCGACCTCGCCGCGGAGGTGCGCACCGCCGTCGAGTACGGCATGCACGATCCCCGGGACTCGGTGGAGATGGCGTGTGCGGCCGCGGAGACCGCCGAGGCCGCGGTGACGGCCCTGTCGAGCCCGTGGGCCCTCTACACCCCGCAGGACGCCGCGACTGTCGCCTCCGCTCTCTTCGTCCAGCTCCAGCACACCGCCGACGCCCTCGGGGAGCTCGGGCACGCACTCGGGCGGATCGCCGAGCGCGGCGAGACGCAGGTGCCCGCCCCGGCCGGGCCCGGGCAGCCGGCGAACCTCGGCGACGCCTTGGCCACGCTGCAGTCGGTATCCGAGCAGATCCATGGCCTGGCCGCCCGGCACGCCTCCACTACCGTGCGCGCGCTCCACGCCGCACCAGCCTCGGCCCCGAGGCCGGGCGATGTCCACGAGACCGTTGTCGCCGTCGCGGCGCTCCTCGCCGAGCAGCATGGCCAGGCGGTGACGCTGAACCGGCGCCACGAGGACGCCGAGTTCGAGGACCCCGACGACGGGTTCGGGTGCGGCTGCGACGTCACGATCCTGGCCGACGACGAGGAGTACAACTTCCACCGTGGTGACTCGGAGTGGTCGCTTACCCGGGAGTCGGACGGCCGGGGGCTGTCCGACGGCTCCGTTGTCTACGACGCCTACGAAACGCTGAGCACGACGTGGAAGACCGCCCATCCTCAGCAGCTCGTCAACGACATCCTGCGGATCATCGCGGATGATGTGGACGCCTCGCAGGAGCTTCCCGGCGGGCGTCTCCGATGGACAGCCCGATACGGCCGTCGGGCACTGCGGACCGCCCCGCCCATCGGTTAGCCGTACAGGACGCTCTCGTCGCTCTCGGCTTCCGTGGGGATCACGATGCGGTCGCCGTGGCCGTCGGGCCGTTCTCCACCTGGCGGCGGGCCATATCGGCGGCCGCGTCGGCGCAGGGCGCAGTGAAGGTTGCCGCTTACCGGCCAAAGTGGTCCTCGCTGGTCGCCAGTTCGGACCCGGAATCGGCTCAGATATCCCGGCGGTCAGGATCTGCGTGATCCGGACCGCCTTTTGCGGGTGCGGTGTGAGGCGGAGACCGGCCGGGGGCAGGCCGGCGGGGCAACTGCTTCCCGCCCGGGCGGCGTTCCCAGCGGGCGCCTCGTACGGCGCGCGGCGGATGTACTGGGCCGGGAGCGGCTGCGCCTGATGTTCGCCGGGCATCCGGGCGGGTGTTGCGGCTGAACCGTACGGAACTCGACACCACCCGAACTCGGGACAGTCCGATATCTCCCTCAAATCCGGGGGCGATTCAGGGTCCCTTCGCTGTCAAAGAGATCCTGGAGTGATGCCGTCTCGGAGAACGGCGAGAACAGGCTCCAAAGATTCCACAATAACTTGGACTCCAAGTTCACGGAGGTGCATCTCCCTGAACTCGTTGCGGGCATATCCGAGGAAGGCAACGCCCGCTTCCTGGCTGGCAATGAAGTCTGACGGGGAGTCTCCGATCATCAGGGCCTTGCTCGGAGGGATGTCCATGGCGGTTAGGGCTCTGGTCAGAAGCCATGGCGCCGGCTTGAGCTGATATAGATCGCGTGTTCGTCCAAAGATGTATGGCGCGAAGTAGTCGGTGAGGTGACGGCTGGCCAAGTACGTTTTGACGACCTGCGGTGAGTTGTTGGTCACGACGGCAAGCCGGGCTCCCACCGCGTTCCAGGTACGAATCAGTGGTTCCGCGAACGCGGTCGGCCAAGCAGTAGCGGAGGCTTTTAGCTCTTCTTGCGTAAGGCGTTCCTCTAATCCCATGGTCAAGGCGCTGTGCGGGTCACGTCGGTCTACTGCCCGTAGCACCATCTGAGGGTCGAGATATTCACGGTCCACCTCCGTCAAGAGCCCGCGCAAGCCCTGTTCTTCGAGCCACTCGACCAAGGCATTCGCGACTCCCTCCGCCGAATAGCTGGAGTAGAGACTGCAGATAGGTCCGTCGAAGTCGAACAGGACTGCCCGGGCCCCGGTGACTAGGGCCCGCAACTCATCCGGCGTGCCCGATCTGGAGGAACCGCCAAGGGATGGCGGTGCAGGATCCGTGAGCGTGGGGTCACCCGTCTCGTGAGTAGGCTCTCCTGCAGTGGCCGATGATGGTGCGCGGGAGCGGATCCGGGCGGCTTCGGCGGAGAGTCCGAGCGCGTTGAGGGTTTCTGCTTGTACGGACAGGGCCTGACGCAGGTCGTCGGTGAACCTGGTGGGCTGTTGAGCGACGAACCGGCTGAGGATCTCTACTGCTTCTTTCGCCTGGTCCAGGGCTCTGTCCAGTTCCTGACGCGTGCTGGTCCGCAGCCATGCTGCCGCGCTGAGCGATTGTGCGAGGTCGGGGAGGAAGGCCTCTGGGTTGATTGCTGAGAGGCGCCGTCGCACGGCGATGGCTTCTTCGACCTTCGTGAGTGCTTCGCCCCACTGGTGGAGATCTGTTAGGCGCAGGCTGAGGTTGTGCAGTGCAGTAGCGAGCCGAGGGCTGGGCGCGTCGGGACTGTTCTCGGCCAGTTTCCGGTAGAGGAAGACCGCCTCCTCGGCGGTGTGTAGAGCTTCTGCATGTCGTTGTGTTTCCGACAGCGCCGAGCCGAGGTTGAGCAGAGCGCTGGCTAGGCCGGGAGCAGCAGCGTTGGGGTCGGTCTCGGCGAGTGGTCGCCAGATCCCGACAGCCTCGGTGATGGCGTTTAGTGCCTGAGTCGTCTGGCCTGTTTCCCGGAGCGCAGCACCCTGGTTGTTGAGCATGGTGGCCAGATCGGGAAGGAAGGTGCCCGGGTCGGTGTCGGCGAGCTGTCGGCACCGCCCAATCGCGTCGTTGATCGTGCTGAGTGCCTCTTGATGCCGTCCGAGGTCGGCTAGTCGGTTGCTGAGGTTGGACAGTGACCGCGCGAGGCCGTAGCTGTCCGTGGGGTCCGTACTCGCCAGTTGTTGCCGGATCATCACCGCCTGTTGGGCTGTTGCCAGGGCTTCCTCCCTCTCACCGTTATCGGCCAGGCGGTTGCTGAGGGTGGACAGGGCCATGGCGAGAACGGGACGCATGGAGTCGGGATCTGCCTGGGCTGGCCGCTCTGCGACGCTGACGGCCGCACGGGCGGCGGCGAGGGCCTCACCGGTGGAGCCGGTGTCGGCCAGCTGGTCGGACTGGGTGATGAGGCCGTGGGCGATGGCGTCGGGCTGCCAGGGGACCGGGTCTATAGCAGAGGAGTACCGGGCAAGGCTGGCCAGGAGCTGGTCGACGCCGGCGCCGGTGATGGGGTCGACGGCGAGTGGGCGCAGTGACCTGAGGATGGCCGGTAGATCCTTGCTGGTGCTGCTGGGCAGGATCACGGGCAGGATCCGTCGACTCAAGGTGGCCGGGCCGTGGGCGATCTCGTTGCGGAGCAGGCGGGCTTCGAACGTCACATCGACCCGACGGTCGGAGTCAGATCGATGGTTGTCGGCGTGGCGCTTGTACGTAGGTGAGGCGATCACCAGGATGACGTCGGCCGCCTCTATTTCGTGCCGTACCCCGGCTGCCCAGTCCAGGTGTCCCTTCACCTCGCCCAGGTCGAGACGGACATCGATGTTTGCAGCCCGCAGCACCTCGACCAGGTTACGGACCTGCTCGGCGTGGGCGCCGTCGTCGTTCTCGTGAGCGTAGGAGATGAACACCCGTTGTCTGCGGTGCCCGGCCGACGCGTCCCTTGTACGGTCCCCGTCTCGCACAGGGGACCTGCCGGGCAGGAGGTCCACCCGGGGGATGCGCCGCATGTACTGGCTGCAGATATCGGTGAAGTCGGGACTGTTGACCAGAGCGCTGATGGCGGTGACAGCGAGGCGGAGGTGACCGGAGCGGTCGTGTCGCATGGTGGTGCTGGCGAAGCCCAGGAGGAATTCTCCGAAGAAGACGGGTGCTCCGGACAGGCCTCTCTCAAGCGAGCTCCGGTTGGGGGACGGCGAGAGTCCGAGGGGGACGGCGCGTTCGAAGTCGTACGCGGCACCGGGGAGGGATGAGGTGGGATGCAGGATGCCGGTCAGATAGCCGCTCCCCTGCGGGAAGGTCGCGTTCGTAACGGTGACACCGGTGACGTGGCAGGGACTGAGTGGTTCGTCGCCGGTCAGCAGTGCCCAGCGGGGGGCGGAGAAGTGGCTGTCGGTGGAGGGCTCGGCGAGGTCGTCCTCGGCGAGGAGCAGGGCTGCGCCGTAGGTGTTGTCGATCCACAGCACGCGGCAGTCGACCCAGCCGTCCGTAGTGACCGTACCGCGCCTGTTACGGACTCTGATGGTCCCCGATCGGCTGTGCCGGCTT
Organism: Streptomyces sp. NPDC054872; assembly: GCF_053610705.1. Classification (NCBI taxonomy): domain Bacteria; kingdom Bacillati; phylum Actinomycetota; class Actinomycetes; order Kitasatosporales; family Streptomycetaceae; genus Streptomyces; species Streptomyces sp. NPDC054872. The sequence continues at coordinate 87,972 of NZ_JBSGYY010000037.1, forward strand.
ACGGCATGCGCATCGGTGAGGACCAGGCGTGGGCCGAGCAGGAAGCCGGTTCCCACCTGCTGGAAGTTGCTTCCGGGGCGCAGTGGCTCCCCGGTGTCGGCGATCATGACGAGCCGCGTGGGTGAGGGTTCGCCTGGCCATCGTTGGGGCGTGGTGGCGACGGGGGAGACTCGGATGACCTCGGCGCGGGAGAGGAGGTGGCGCAGGCTCGCGTGGTCGTCGGTTGTACCTGGTTGGGCCTGAGCCATGAGGTTGTTCCAGGCCGAGGGGGTCAGGGTTCCGATGACCAGGACAGGCGCCCGTTCGCTGTCCTCGATCATGTCGAGCACGGTGTGTGCCATGGATTCGACGGAAGAACCGGAAAGTGTCGTGTACCTCTGGAGATCGTCGAGCAGGACGATCGTTTGGGGCCTGACCTGGGGTGCGCCGCGCGTCAGTGTGAGGGAGACGTCGTCGGGCGACCACAACCTCCAGTCGTCCGGCATCTCCTGGATGGCGCGCGCCGTGGCGTATGTCTTGCCTGAACCGGGCTCCCCGACGATCAGTACGACGGAGCTGCGGCCGTCGATTGCCTGGGCTACGGCGTTCCTCAGCTGAGCGTCCACGTCCCGCTCGATATAGCCCGGCAGGTGCTCCGTACGCGTGGCTGGGGCCTCCCGGACGGGCAGCCCAAGCGGGCCCGGCGTGCTCGCCCGGTCGGCGAAGGGCAGGGCATCGAGGCTCAGGGCCCGACTACCGTCCCCGCCCGGTGTGCCGCGCGCGGCGAGGAAGTCCCCGGCTGGACCTGAGCTCCGCTCTGGAACGACGGCCCCCATCTCGCGGCGCACGAGTTCTTGTACCACCGTGATCTCGTCCCGCCGCTGGGAACCGAGCAGCGCCTCTCGTACGCCCGTGCGGATGTGGAACGGCATCCGCGCCATGTCGGTGTGCCCTTCGCGTGCTTCACGCTCCCATGATTCGAAGAGCCCGCCGAGCGCGACCTCCGCCAGATGCCCAGGATCTGATTGCGGGAGCATGATCTGGCGAACGAGGTTCATCACCGGCAGGTTGAGCGGCACGGCGGACAGGTAGCCTGCCAGCGTCTGGGCGGTCGGAGACGCGCCGGCCCGGAAGCGGCGAAGGATCTCGTCGACGGCGATCGGCGGCTCAAGCGGCGGCTCGGGCTGAGACTGGGGCTCTGCCGGGCCTCCAGGTCTGCGCGCAATGGTCAGGCAGGGCAGGCGGGTCCAGCGGCCGCCGCCTGCCACTAGTTCCGCCAGGGCGGAGATGGAGCCGGCGCTCGTCTCCACGACCGGGACCGCGATGCCCTCGGTGAGAACATCGCGACGGCGTTTACGGCGGCTGCCTGCGGCGGCCTGGCCCAGCCGCCAGGATGTGTTGGGCGCGGCAGGCCTGGGTGCCCTGATCACATGGGACTGAGGCCGGATCGCGCCGCGGTCCCACAGCCGGCGGGGCAGCACATTGAGCAGGGCGACGGGGCCGTGCGATGCCCATTGCCGCAGTACGTCCTGGACGCTATGAGTACTCCAGCCGCTCGCCACGGTATCCGTGATGACCAGGACCAGCCGGTGTCCGGCCGGGTCGGCGACTTCTTGGACGCTGCGCGCCTCGCCGCCCTCACGTGCGACGGACGGGGCCTCGTCCCGGCCCGTACCGTGGAGATACCAGGTCCGCACGTCGCGGAAGATGCCGGTCTGGACGAAGACGCGGCGAAGCTCGGTCACCAGGTCGTGCCAGAGCAGCATCGAGTGGTGGGCGTCCACGACGAGGGCGAGGTCCAGCCAGCGGCCGCGGCGGGGGCGGAAGACCGGGACTGGGAGGCACTGTTCGATGGTGTTGCGGACGGTAAGTTCCTCGTCGAGTTCGCCCCGTGCGACGTCGCCGGGCAGGCCGGCATGCCGTCCCAGAGGCCGCAGGGCCCGCATCACGGCCAGGGAGTCGCGCAGTGACGCGGCACGACGAATGCGGACGGAATCGACACGTCGCTCGGCAGAGCCGGGAGTGTCGGCCATATCGGCGGCGCTGTAGAACTGTTCGGCAGGAGACGAATCGCGGGCCCCCGGTGTTGAGGAAGACCCCAGCGCCGGTGACTGCGGCCCGCTCTCGTCATCGGGTGCGGGACTCGGGTGGCCAGGCCTGCGGATGCCGGTTCCGTCGATGCGTGCGGCGAGCCACAGGATCTCCGCCAGTTCCTCGGGCCCGGCGTTGACGCCGGACTCCTCGAAGGCCGCGGACAGTTCCTCGATCACGCCCACGGCCCGGTCAACCGTTGCAGGACGGTATCGAGGAACTGTTCGCGGTCGTTGCCATCGGACCAGGCTCCGCTGAGTCTGAGCTGTACGGCGTTGAGGAGCTGGTCGGTCGCGAGGTCGCCTTCCACGCGCCGTTCGAGGTAGGCCTCGATCAGGTCGCGGTAGGGGGCATCGTCCGTTCCTTCGTCCAGGGCGAGTCGCTGGCGGACGATCTGCGTGAGTTTCTCCTCGCTCGGCGGCTTCAGGTTCAGCCGGATGCAGCGTCGCAGGAACGGCGGCGGAAAGTCTCGTTCGCCATTGCTGGTCAGGACGACGATCGGAAAGGCGAGGCACTGGATACGGCCACGTTCGATCGCGACTTGAGGTTCCGGGTCGTCCTGCGTACCGATCTTCACCGTGGGGTGATGGGCGGCGATCCGGGCGAGCTCGGGGATCTCGAAGGCGCCCTCTTCGAAAACGGTGAGCAGGTCGCCGGGAAGGTCGATGTCACTCTTGTCGATCTCGTCGACGAGCAGCACACGGGGCCGTTCCTGAGCCACCAGCGCGGTGCCCAGGGGGCCCAGGCGCAGATAGGGCGCGATGGGGCCGCCGGGCGGCCGACCGACGGACGCGGGTAGCGGTGGGGCGCCCGCGTCTGACCGGGGTGCCGCGTCGATGGCGGAGGGCTGGCCCTTGGCGAATGCGGCGGCCGCGTCGAGGTGGCGCAGGTTGGCGTCGTGCAACCGCCCGATGGCGTCGTACTCGTAGAGGCCGTCGCGCAGCGAGCTGCGGCTGGTGATCGGCCAGTGCAGTACCGGGCCGAGTTCCAGCTCGGTGGCGATGCTGTGGGCGAGTGTTGACTTGCCGACGCCGGGTTTGCCGGTGACCAGCAGCGGGCGGCGCAGATACAGCGCCGTGTTGACGGCGTCCTTCTCTTCCTCGTCGGGCACGTAGCCGCCACCGCGGCGGTGGGTCTCTTCCCAGGAAGCCCCGGAGGTGCCGGGTGGGGCGTACCCGGGGTCGGGCTCCCCCTTGAAGGACCGCCACGGTGGGCGGTGTTCGCCCAGGAGTGCCTGCTTCTCAGCAGCTGTCCCCGCGCCGCGGTAGATCCACCAGTCCTTGACAACCTCAGCTGCCACCACGGTGTCCTCATTCATGAAGTAAGCGTCTGCCTTTCGGGAATGCGCCCGGGATCGTCCCACATCAGGGCGAGAGGATGACGCCTGATCCGCGCGTTCCGGAGCCGGGCGGGCAGCGTGTGTACCTCGAATGGGCCAGGGTCGACTGCCAGCGCGGTGCGGATCGACTCAGCCGTTCCTTCCTGGATGTCGGCTGGCCGCCGCCAGATGGCAATCGGTACTCCGCCATCGAGGACGGCGTCCAGCGTGTCCATGACCATGGTCTCGGTGACCTCGGCGAAGACGACGACGGGCGGGTCGGTCTCCTGGAGCGAGGGGCCGAGATACTCGGAAACGTCACTGTCGCAGACCTCGCGTACGGCCTGCGAGTGCCGGCCGCCCTGTGCCTTAAGCCAATCCCATTTGCGGTACCAGGGGGCCTCGGAGGGCCCCTGGCGTTCGTCGGGGCAGCGCAGCACGACGTCGTAGTAGCAGCCGACCTCATTCATCCTGTTGCCGCGCCAGGGGATCTTCCAGGATTCGAACGGCTCATCGAGGAGCTCATACGGGAGGTGGAACTCGATGCGTGTGGGGGCGTGCGAGCGGCGGACGGCCAGCTGCTGGCCGAGCATGTCTCGGACAGCTTCGAGTTCCAGCGGCTGACCGGACTCCCATACGCTTTCGAACTCGTTCTGGTAGATCCACATTCGGGTCCAGTACCGGTGGTTGTCATCGGGCGTGAGCCGGATGTGGAGGGCGGGACTCTCGACTGCGGGCTCCGGCGGTATGGGGACAGGCGCTGTACCGAGTCGTGTGCGGGCGCGATCCGCCCAGGCGCTGGCTTCGTCAGCCCACTGGGCATGGTGTTTTCTGGCCCGGGCGGCCAGAAAATGAACGAAGGGCAGGACGAGCGGGAGATCGAGACGCCTGCCTTGCCGGGCGTCGAGGTCCCGGGCGATATCCAGAAGGTGGGAGCCGGGAAGCTCGTCACCGGGCGGAACGGCGCAGCCGGTGACCTCGAAAGCCCACCTGTAGGCGTCATAGGAGTAGGCGGGCAGCCGCAGAAGTTCTTGGAGGAGGGGGCCGAGTTCGGTCCACGCCTCCTGGTCAAGCACGAGAGGCCCGGATGGTTCGGAGACGGTGCCGATTGTGGAGTCTGCCCACTGGTTGCCGAAGAGAGTCGATCCGTTCCAGTCTTCACTGATGACGAACTGTGGCTCCTGCCACGCCTCGCCGTTCGCACGCATGATGCGGAAGTCCGTTTGGACGGCGTGGGCGATGCCGACCAGGCCCTCCACGGTCCTGTTGACGGGCTGATCGTCCAGGCGTTTCAGGAGCGTGTCCGTGAACTGGCCAGCCCCTTTATCCGCCTGGTTCTTGGCCGCTTCACCCGGGCGTGCTGCGTAGAGGACAAACTGGCGTCGCTCGGGCGTCAATTCGCCAGGTTCAGGCTCGTTGGCGCCGAATTTCAGAACCCGTGCCTTTTGGGTCTCGATGCGACAGGTGTCTCCCACAGCGACAACGCGGTGGAAACGCCCTCCGGGGACGTTCGTCGATTGCCACCAGCGCAGAGCGGCCTGGAGGTTGAGGTGGCGGGTGAAGAGGATCGTGGCATCCGTGCACGGGAGGAGCAATTGACGCCGGGAATCGAGGAAGCCGTGTCCTGCCCAGTAGATCCACAAGAGGTCCCCGTCGGATTGAGGGAGCTCTTCGAAGAGCACCCGCTCGACATTCTCCAGAGTGGCCGCAGGAACTCTCTGAGGGCCCTCTTTCTGGAGGGGCGACAGCAGCATGTGAACGTGCGTCGGCGGCACGCCGGCTGTGCCGGTGAGCCAGTCGGCGAAGCGGACGGCATCCCGTGCCGGGCCAGGAAGCGACCAGCCGGGGATCTGGTAGGACTCGATGCCGACAACCAGTGCAAAGACCTTCTCGGGATCGAGAGCGGGCATCACTGCAGAGCCTCACCGATCCGGTCGTAGACGGCGCCGAGTTTCCAGTACGCGCTGTGCGAAACGGGGAAGGGCTGGCGGCTGTATACCTCGTAGTCCGTCACCCGGGGATCATCGGGGAAGACCGGCGCGGCCAGATAGGAGACCAAATCCCTACGGTCGTAGATGTTCAGCCAGCGCGGGAAATCAGGCGGCAGGGTAGCGCCAGGCGGGAGGCCGGCGAGGGCACCGAGCTCGTGGAGAAAAGGGGCCTGGGAACCGACCGTGACCAGCAGCCTTACGGGCAAGGGCTGTTGGCGAATGGCGGCCAGGGCGAGGGCATCCACGAGAGCGATGCCGCCCAGGCTGTGGCCGATCACGACCGGCGGCTCCGGGCACTGAGCAATGAACTGAACCAGGTCGTTGCGGAGCGGGCCGCCGCGTGCCTGGTACCGAAGGATGTCACCGACGGCGGAGGCCCCGGCCGAGGTGGCCTCACCGCGCTTGCGATCCAACACGGACTGGGGAGTCCAGCGCAGCCCCAGCTTGAGAAGCACGCCGGAAGCCCGAAGCACAGAGCCTCGCGCCGTGCCGCCGATTCGGCTGCTGAGGAGATCGACTATCCGGTCACGTTCGTCGCCTGTACACACCACTGACTCTCCGACATCGGAGAGCAGGAGAGCGACGATGGCACGGCTCGTGGAAGTGGTGAGGTCGGCCGCTGACACGTCGTCTTGGACGACCGCGCACGCGTCACGGAACTCGTCAGAGTCCCTGAGCGCATCCAGCGCCTTGGCATAGCCGTCGATGAGGCCGGTGTCTCTAAGCAAGTGAGCCAGTTCGTCTGCATCACTGGAACCGGACGAGAGGTCTCTGGGCAGCTTTCGGACACTGTCGGCGACCCGCTCGCCGGCGGATTGCACGCCCGGCATCCCGAGCCCGCCATACGTGGTGCCCAACGCGGCGAGGACCCTCAGTTCGCAGAACGGGTCGGTGAGAAGCAGCAACCACTCGGCCGCCTCCGCCTCTTCGGGATCGCCACTGCCACGGGTGGTCGCCATCCCAGGGACGGAGGCACCGCCTGCACTGAGAGTTGAGGCAAAGGTGTCGCCCCAGTAGTACGGCACCACGTCCGCGTCACCGAAACGGTCTAGCAGACCTCCGCGGACCCACCGGAACAGGTCATCGAAACGCTCTCGGCGTACGCCGGTCCCGTGGACGAAGATGAAGCGCATGCAGCCCCCAGTTTGTCGCGTGCTGTAGGGAGGATAGAGCGCTCGGCGACACAAAGAGGCGTGTTCGCACAGTGCGAAGTTCCTTACTTTCTGTGTGGGTTGGTGGGGGGTGTGACTTCCCCTCTGCTGCCCCTGCTCCCGCGCCCGTTGGGTAGTGGTTTGGTGGGCGGGCGCTGTCGGCGTGGCGGCCTCGGGGATCGGGTGTGGGGCTTGGTGGTTGCGTCGAGGGGGCCGCCGCGCTCGGGCCGGTGGAGCCCGTGAGGGATGTTATGGCGTCCTCTCAGCTGTCCGGCGGGCAAACTGCCGGGCTGGGTCCGGCTGTCCGCCCGGAGGGCGGCTGACGGGTGTTGGCCCGGAGGGCCAACACTGATGGGGTTTCCGGGAGTTCGTATTCTTCTCCCGGAAACCAGTATTCTGTTTTCACGGTGGTCGGGAATGGAATTCCCGACCCCATGCCCGGAGGGCATTGCCCCCCACCACCCTTCAGCCTCCAATACTGACAGCTCGTCAATTTCCCTGGGAATGTGGCGCATTCTGAATTGGGACGGACCGCCCAATTCGCTGACCGGAGGTCAGTAAAATTGGAAACGGGCCGGAGGCCCTTTCCAATTGCCCACCGGAGGTGGGAAATTCGCGCGGGGACGCGCGAAAGGAGAATCCGGAGGATTCGAGTATTCGGCTGCCGGAGGCAGAGC